>JAXHNP010000006.1:1028125-1352500 GCA_034520365.1 Desulfobacterales bacterium | reverse complement strand
GGGGAAACGTAATCCCATAGGCCTCTTCCTGGCGCATCCGGCGGATCAGTTCAATACCGGCCACGATATTGCCCCATTGGTCGCTGCCCCCCATTTGCACGCGGCAGCCATAGTCATCGAATAATTTCAAAAAATCATAGGCCTGAAGCAGCATGTAATTGAATTCAATAAAATTTAGCCCTTCTTCAGATTCCAGCCGCGCCCGGTAGCTCTCCGCCTTGATCATGCGGTTAACGGAAAAATGCCGTCCAATATCCCGGAGAAAAGGGATATACTCCAGTCCCACGAGCCAGTCCGCATTATTGACCATTTTGGCGCTGCCCCCGGAAAAATCAATAAAACGGGATAGCTGCCGCTTAATGCCGGCGGCATTCTCTTCGGCTGTTTCAACCGTCATGAGCTGGCGCATTTCCGTCTTACCGCTCGGATCCCCAACCAAACCGGTCCCGCCGCCAACCAGGGCAATCGGGCGGTGCCCGTTGTGCTGCATATGGGCAAGCGACATGATCGGCACCAGACTGCCCACATGAAGGCTGGGCGCTGTGGGATCAAATCCGATATAACAGGAAACATCACCGGCATTAAAATGATCGGTCAGCGCTTGATCATGCGTTGTATTTTCTACAAATCCGCGCTCGTTTAGAATATCCAGAACAGTCATGACAGCCCCTTATTTATACGCATATTCAACCGCCCGGGTCTCCCGGATGACCGTCACCTTGATCTGACCGGGAAAAGTCAGGGTCTCCTCGATTTTCTTGGCAATATCCTTGCTCATCAGGGTGGAATCCTCATCGGAAATGTTGCCGCCGTCAACGATGACCCGCAGCTCCCGCCCAGCCTGAATGGCATAGGCATTGGAGACGCCATTAAATGAATTGGCAATGCCTTCAAGCTCTTCCAGCCGCTTGATATAGTTTTCCAGGAGCTCCTTGCGGGCGCCGGGGCGGGCGCCGGACAGGCTGTCCCCGGCCTGGACCAGCAGATCGTAGACCGACTCCGGTTGCACCTCCTCGTGGTGGGCAGCGATGGCATGAACCACTTTGGCCGATTCACCGCATTTTTTGGCCAACCGGGCGCCGATTTCCGCGTGCGAGCCGTCCACCTCATGGTCTATGGCCTTGCCGATATCGTGAAGCAACCCCATGCGTTTGGCAAGCTTGACATTTAAGCCAAGTTCTGCCGCCATGGCCCCGCATAAAAATCCCACTTCAACGGAATGCTGTAGCATATTCTGCGCATAACTGGTGCGGTATTTCAGCCGGCCCAGATATTTGATCAGTTCATTGCTGATTCCATGCACCCCTAAATCAAAGGCCGCCTGGTCCCCGGCTTCCTTGATGGTGGTTTCAACCTCGTGATTGACCTTTTGGACGATATCCTCAATGCGCGCCGGATGAATCCGGCCGTCCTCAATCAGGCGGGTTAATGAAATACGGGCCACCTCCCGGCGCACCGGGTTGAACCCGGATAAAATGACCGCCTCAGGGGTGTCATCAATGATCAGATCAATACCCGTGGCGGCTTCAAGGGCGCGGATATTTCTGCCTTCCCGGCCGATGATCCGGCCCTTCATTTCATCATCCGGCAGCTGCACAACGGAAACCGTCCGTTCTGCCACGAAATCACCGGCATACCTTTGAATAGCAGACGCCATGATTTTCTTGGCCTCTTTATCCGCATTCTCCTTGGCCTCCGCGGTGATCCGTTTGACCAGTTTGGCCCCTTCGTGGCGGGCCTCATTCTCCATTGACTGAAGAAGCAGCTCCTTTGCCCCTTCCGTGGTCAGCCCGGAAATTTCTTCAAGCTGTTGGCGCTGCTGCTCTATCATATCATTGTATTTTTTCTCAAGCCCCTGGATCTCGGACTCCCTTTTCTGCAGCTCTTTTTGCTTGCGGGCGGCCTCCTTTTCCTGGAGTTCAACCTGTTCATTCTTTTTTTCTAGATTTTCTTCCTTCTGCTGAAGACGTTTTTCCTGTTTTTTTAATTCCGATCGGGATTCAGCGGTCTCGGCGTCAAAATCGCTTTTCATCTTAAAAAGCCGGTCTTTGGCCTCGAGCTGCGCCTCCTTAACCAGTGAATCTGCCTTTCGTTCGGCTGAATCAATGATCATGGCGGCCTTGTCTTCCGCATCCTTAATTTTTTGGGCGGCGAAACGTTCGCGCAGCATCTGGGACCCCAGAAAGCCTAGCGCACAGCCGACCAGAAACATAACTATATATGCACCCTCCATGGATCAACTCCCTTAGTTCAAAAATTCCGTGTGCACGGTGCCCGGACCCCTAAACAGACCACGCAGATAATTATAACGATGTTACAAGTGATTGAAATAAGTTAAATGAAGAGATGGTCGATAAACGATGATGTGGCGGAAATGCAATGAGAAGGGACTCAAAGACTTCAGTGCTAAAAAGAGAACCCCCGCCCGGCCGTGTTGAATTTACCTTGATCCATAATGATCAAGTGGGCGCCTTATAGCTTCTTTAGGCTTTTCTGTCGTCGCAGAACGTGCACACCGAAACCAGTGAAAGCTCCCTTTTAAATACGTGTTGGCTCAAGGGGTCTTGTTCAATCACGTACCCGGCAGGGGTCAGCCGTTACACCAATAAGTTAAGTCCAATCGCGTGACGCGTCAAACTTTTTTAGACAGGCCGAAACAGGAGGCAGCGGAAACCTTGTGCTAGGGGTTGATTTTATCAAGCAAATCATCCAGCTTTATTGTCCGGTCTGCCACATTGGCAAGCAGTGCCGAATGATTGGTTTTTAATTCAAAATATTGTTTGGTAATATTCAGCGCTGCGGAAACCACAATTGCCATTTTATTCGTTTTTAATACATGCCGGGGAAACTGCTCAGAGACGGTTTCAATTTCAGCCGTCAGGTGCTCGGCAATTTCCCTTGGATTTAAATGAGCTTCGTCTACTCTAAATTGAAACGTTTCCCCTAGCAGTTCAATTGTTATCAGCTGTTCCACAAAAATCCATTACGCATTGAGAGTTATCTCCTGTTACCTGCCTGCTGAATTCGTACTCAACTCATTGAGCTTGGACAAAAGTCCATCAATTTTTGACCGAATCAGTGCCTTCTGTTCTGAATATGTATTTTCCGTTTCAGTTTTTTTTCTGAGTTCTTCCTCTAATGTTTCGACCTTTTCGGCAAGCTCGGCATTCTTTGCTTCAAGCGCCTTCTGCTGATCCACCAGCTTGCCGACCTTCTGCTCAATCTCATCAAATTGGAGCATCACATCATCGATATCCAATTTTCACCTCTTCTGTTTACCTGTATAATATTTCTGAAATTTTAAAGTCAAGCCTTTTTATAAATCGCCCATCAAGGCCTCCACTTGTTTCAGGTCCGCCACCGTATTAATACCCAGCAGTTCGGATGGTTCCTTGGCTCTCATCATGCCAACCGGTGCGTTATTCGAGACAGCGATTTCAACCAGATCGGTCAGATAAAGCTCGTTCTGCGCATTGTTCGATTCCAGGCGGGCAATGGTCTGCTCCAGAAAGCCCCGGTGAATGCAATATATTCCGGAGTTTATCGTTGAGATGCCTTTTTCTGATTCCGTCGCATCAGCCTCCTCAACGATTCGGATGACATGGCCCCTTTGATCCGTGACCAGGCGCCCATATCCATGAGGATTGTCAAGGTCTACGCCCAAAAGGGTCACTGCATTCTGCGCATGTAAATGGGCACGCATCAACGCATTAAGCGTCTGTTCGGTAATCAGCGGCACATCCCCGCATAGAATCAGCACATTCTCAATATTCGGGGAAAGCTCCGGCAGCGCACACTGCACGGCATGACCGGTGCCGAGCTGTTCATGTTGATGGGCAAACCATACATCCGCTGCCTCAGCCACCGTTTGCCGGACCGCATCAGCTTGATCGCCGATGACAACAACGATATTTCGCCCGCATATATTGACTGCGGTTGAAAGAACATAGCTGATAATGGGCCGGCCGGCCAGCGGATGAAGCACCTTGGCTTTATCCGATTTCATCCGGGTGCCTTTACCGGCTGCCAGGATAATGGCTGCAATATTATCGGGTTTCGAGTCCATAGACGCTGCAGAAAAAACTTAAAAAGGGCAAATCATGCGTCACATATCCATGAATTGCCCTTTTATAGGTAAGAAAAATTAATGAAATTAACTTCAACCGCGACTGGTTTCAGCGAGTTCGATACGCTCCATCGCCCGGTACATGGCAGTGCGGGCGCGTTCAAAATTAATATTCTCTGCCTTTTCTTCCGCCATTCTTGTTTGGGCCCTTTCCAGGGCCGCTTTTGCCCGGTCAAGATCGATTTCGCTGCGGCGCTCCGCTGATTCGGCAAGCACGGTGACCCGGTCCGGCAGGGCCTCTGCAAAGCCGCCGCTGACAAACAGCTCACGCTCTTTGCCGCTGGTATCCTTATAATGCAGCCGGCCGATTCTAAGGGACGTTAAAAAGGGCGTATGTCCGCGCAAAACACCAAATTCCCCTAAAGAGCCGGGTGCCATCACGATCTGGGCATCCTCGCTGACCACGTACTTTTCCGGTGTTACCACCTCAAGCTTTATATTTTCAGCCATCTGTCGTATTCCTCAGTTTATTTATTCAGAAGACATTTTCTTGGCTTTTTCAACCGCTTCCTCAATGGTGCCGACCAGATAGAAGGATTGTTCGGGCAGATCATCATGCTTGCCATCGACGATTTCCTTAAACCCGCGAACCGTATCCTCGATTTTTACATAGGCCCCCTTCAAACCGGTAAAAGTTTCGGCCACATGAAAGGGCTGAGACAGAAAGCGCTGCATTTTCCGGGCGCGGCCCACCGTGATTTTATCCTCATCAGAGAGCTCCTCCATACCCAAAATAGCAATAATATCCTGAAGCTCTTTGTATTTCTGAAGAATCTGCTGAACCTCACGGGCCACTGAGTAATGCTCTTCGCCGATGTAGGCCGCATCAAGAATCCGGGAGGTGGAGTCCAGGGGGTCCACTGCGGGATAAATCCCAAGCTCTGCAATCTGCCGGGAAAGAACCACCGTTCCGTCCAAGTGGGCGAAGGTGGTCGCCGGCGCCGGGTCGGTCAAGTCGTCTGCCGGGACGTACACACACTGAACCGCGGTAATCGAGCCCTTGTCCGTGGAGGTGATCCGTTCCTGAAGCTCACCGAGTTCAACCGCCAGCGTGGGCTGATAACCGACCGCCGAAGGCATACGACCGAGCAGCGAGGAGACTTCCTGGCCGGCCTGGGTAAACCGGAAGATGTTGTCGATAAAGATCAACACGTCCTGCCCCTCTTCATCCCGATAGTATTCGGCTTCTGTCAAAGCGGAAAGCGCCACCCGGGCCCGGGCACCCGGCGGCTCGGTCATCTGGCCGTAAACCAGGGAGGCTTTCGGCAGAACACCTGAGTCTTTCATTTCGTGATAGAGGTCATTTCCTTCCCGGGTCCTTTCCCCGACACCGGCAAACACAGAAATACCGCCGTGCTGCATGGCGATATTGTTGACCATTTCCATCATGATGACGGTTTTGCCGACACCGGCACCCCCGAAAAGTCCCATCTTACCACCGCGGGGGAACGGAACCAGCAGGTCAATAACCTTGACCCCGGTTTCCAGCACATTAACCGATGTGTCCTGCTCGGTGAATTTTGGCGCCAGCCGATGAATCGGCATCATTTTCTGGCTGTCAACAGGCCCCAAACCGTCCACCGGTCGCCCGACAACGTTTAAAACCCGGCCAAGGGCCGCCTCGCCAACCGGCATTTTGATCGGACTGCCCGTATCCTTAACCCGAGCGCCCCGAACCAGACCATCTGTAACATCCATTGCGATGGTTCGAACCACATTATCGCCCAAATGCTGGGCAACTTCCACTACCAAATTGTCTTCTTCATCGTTAATGGTGGGATTGGTAATGAGAAGCGCGGTCATCATTTCAGGGAGTTTTCCCTGTTCGAACTCTACGTCGACAACAGGTCCCAATACCTGTGTAATTTTCCCGATGTTTTCTGCCATGGATAGACCTCCTCAAACTATATAAGGCGTAATATTATTGTTTAACCTTTTAATGCTTCGGCACCGCCGACAATATCCATCAGTTCCATTGTAATAGCCGCCTGCCGGGCCTTGTTGTAAGTCAGGGTCAGGCTCTCAATCATATCATCACATGCCTGGGTGGCGTTATCCATTGCCTTCATTCGTGCGGCATGCTCACTGGTCGAGGTTTCAAGCAGTGCATTGTACAACTGAATATATACGTTTCTGGGCAGCATTTCATTTAACAATTCATCCGGCGATGGTTCAATGATATGCTCAGCCATATACGGGGCGCTCTCGTCGGCTGCCTCGGCGGTTTCCCCGGGCTCAATCACCGGTATGGGCAGCAGCTGTTTGATGGCTGGCGGCTGGCTGGCCATACCCTTGAATTGGGCATATACCACATAAACCTCATCATAGGATTCATTCAAAAATGCATTGATCAGCTCCTGGCCGGCAGTAGAGGCCACGTTAAATCCGAACCTGCCCCCGACAACCCCCAGATATTCCTTATCCCGCTGAAACTTGTGTTTACGGCACCAATCCCGACCTTTTTTGCCAAAATTCGTGAAACTGATTTTGTGGCCCCGGCCCAATTTTTCATTGGCAAACTCTTCTGCCGTCTCAATTAGATGCGTATTAAAGCCGCCGCACAGGCCCCGATCCGATGTCATCAGCACGATGTGCGTATTACTGGTTTCTTCCGGTGCCACCAACAAGGGGCTGCTCTCTTCCCCGGCTTTATCGGCAATGTTGCCCAGTACCTCGGAGAATTTTTCAGCATAGGGCCGAAACGATTCCATGGCGGATTGGGCGCCTTTCAATTTTGAAGACGCCACCATATTCATGGCCCGGGTAATCTTTTTGGTCTTCTTGACACTTTGAATTTTTGCCTGGACTTCTTTTAACGACGCCATAAATCTCTGCCTTATCAGCTATTATTTGATTGTGTCCTTGAATTCATCCCCATACTCTTCGAATGCCTTCTGCATTTTCTGATCAATTTCGTCCGTGAGCTCTCGCTTTTCTTGGAGGCCTTCCAAAATATCCGGATAGCGGGATTCAATAAACTGATAGAGCCCGGCTTCATATTTGGCCAGCACACCCAACGGCAGATTGTCCAGATAGCCCTTGGTACCGGCATAAATGATGGACACCTGTTTTTCAAGCGGCAACGGCTGATACTGCGGCTGCTTCAAAATTTCAACCAGGCGCTCACCCCGGGTGAGCTGCTTCTGGGTGGCGGCATCCAGGTCGGAGCCAAAAGCGGCAAATGATTCAAGCTCCCGGTATTGGGCCAGATCGAGGCGAAGTGTACCCGCGACCTGCTTCATGGCTTTTTCCTGGGCGGCACCGCCGACCCGGGAAACCGAAAGCCCAACGTTAATGGCGGGCCGCACACCGGCAAAGAAAAGCGCGGGTTCCAGATAAATCTGCCCGTCGGTAATTGAAATAACGTTTGTGGGAATATATGCGGAAACGTCGCCGGCCTGTGTCTCAATGATTGGAAGTGCGGTCAGGGAGCCGGCGCCCAGTTCGTCATTTAATTTCGACGCGCGCTCGAGCAGGCGGGAGTGGTTGTAGAAAATATCGCCGGGATAGGCTTCACGGCCGGGCGGACGTCGCATCAGCAGGGATACCTGGCGATAGGCGGCCGCCTGTTTGGAAAGGTCGTCATAGATAATCAGGGCGTGCTTGCCGTTATCCCGAAAATACTCGCCCATAGCGCATCCGGCATATGGCGCGACATACTGCTGGGTGGCCGGGTCACTGGCGCAGGCGGCAACAACAGTAGTATACTCCATGGCGCCGTATTTCTCAAGCACCGCCACAACCTGGGCGACGGATGATTTCTTCTGGCCGCAGGCCACATAGATACAATAGACGTCGGTATCTTTCTGGGCCAGAATGGCATCAACGGCCACAGCGGTTTTTCCGATCTGGCGGTCGCCGATGATCAGCTCGCGCTGCCCGCGGCCAACCGGTGTCATGGCGTCGATGGCCTTAAGACCGGTATAACAGGGTTCATGAACGCTTTTTCGGTCGATAACACCGGGCGCTACTTTTTCAACCCGCCGTGTCTCGCTGGCTTCGATCGGCCCCTTGCCGTCAAGCGGTTCACCGACAGCTGAGACCACGCGGCCAAGAACGGCATCGCCCACCGGGACCTCGGCAATGCGGCCGGTCCGCTTGACAATGGCGCCTTCCTTGATCTCAGTGTCTTCACCCATAATGGCAACACCCACATTGTCTTCCTCAAGGTTCATTGCCAATCCGAGCACACCATTTGGAAATTCAACAAGTTCGAGTGCCTGAACCTGCTCGAGTCCATAAACGCGGGCGATGCCGTCACCAACGGATAAGACCACGCCGGTTTCACTCAGTTCAACCTTCTTGTCAAATTCCTGAATCTGATCCTTAATAATTTGACTGATTTCTTCGGCTTTTATTTCCATTAGACCCTCTCACCCCTTTTTAATGATTCTCTCATATTTTCCAACTGCGTCTTTATACTTCCATCCAGAACCAGATCCCCGATTTTGGTGACAACCCCGCCAATAATGCTCGGATCCTGTTCTGACTCCAACACAACGTCTTTCCCGGTCATCTTTGAGAGCGCATTGCGGATTTCTTCGAATTTTTCATCGGACAGTTCGGTGGCCGAAACCAGATTGGCCCGCACGATGCCTTTCAGCTCATCCGCCAGCTTGTTATAGTTGGCGGCTATCTGGCGAATATAGGGAATACGCCCCTTATTGAACAGCAGGATCAAAAATGAGCGCATCACATTTGAGATTTTCACCGCATCAATTACCGCTGTAAACACCTTCCGCCGATTCTCGGCGCTGTACAAAGGATTGGTGATCATCGGCTCAAGCTCTTCCTGTTGATCAAACAGCTCGATAAATCCATCGAGCTCCTCCCTGTAGGTTTCAGCCTGTCCGTCATCCTTGGCGATCAGCATCAAGGCTTTTGCATAACGTCTGGCAATCGCAGAACTTCTCACTTTTTCACCACCTCATTTAAGTATTCATCAATTAGTTGGCTCTGGTCGTCTTCTGTAATGCGACTTTTAAGCTTCTCCTCAGCTTTGGCAAACGCCTTTTCAAGCACATCGACCTCAAGCTGCTTTTTGGCCTGATTGAATTCGTGATCAATGGTCCGGCGGGCCTGCTCCTCCAATTTGGCGGCAGAGGCTTCGGCTTCCTTGAGAATTTTTTCCCGGGCCGCTTCGCCCTGTTTTTTATACTGCTCGATGATCTGTTCAGATTCTTCGGTGAGTTTGGCCAACCGTTCGTTATATTCCGCCAACTTTTTCTCGGCTGCCTTCTTTTTTTCCTCAAGATCCGCTAATTGTTCCTGAATCCCTTTAATGCGGCCGCTTAAAAATTGAGAGGCAGGTTTTCGCAGGAGGAAAATCAACAGGGCAAGCAGGACGGCAAAATTCATGACCCGGTAGGTGTCGGTGGCTTGCCATCCGCCGCCGCCATCACCGCCGCTTGCAGCGAGGACCGCGGTTGGCAGAATAAGCAGCAGGCATAGCAGCAAAGTAGTAAGCAGTGGTCGTGATTGGCGCAATACCCCTTTCAATGTCATTAAACCGCCCTCCCCAGAATTTTCTGGCTGATATCATCAGCAAATTTATCCACCTCAGCCTCCAAGGACTGCCGGGCCGATTCCATGTCTCTGGCAATCTGTTCCCGGACTTTGGCCAGATCCTGGCGGGCTCTTTCATTGATCTCCTCGATCTTTTCTTTTTCAAGGGCCCTGGCCTCATTTTCAAGGGTCACCTTTTCCTCAACCCCTTTGGCCCGGGCCTCTTTCAGTCCGTCCTTGATGGCCTGATCCTTGTCGACCACATCCTGTTCAAAACGCTCGATACCCGTTTCAAGCCCTTCTACTTTTTCAGTCCGTTGGTTGATAATTCCCCGAATGGGCCGGTAAAGAACAAGGTTTAACGCCCATATCAATACAACAAAATTGATGATCTGAATGATGAGCGTGTAGTCGATACTTACCATAAATTTATCCCCCGCAATTTGACCGATCGTCCATAAATGTTTCCCTGGATGACAAACTTCATATATCCTTAAATTTAAGCAAAAAGAACTATCACCAAACAGTTACATTTGTCAAAACTTTTTTGAAAAATTTTGTCCGCTAGGGCCCGTGTGCCGCCGTTTATCCAAACACCGTCCGCTGCCCTAAAAATCATACCTAAAAACCTATGCGTGTCGGTTGCTGCTGGTGGGGTATCAAACGCCTAATCTTTCATGAATTTTCGCATACTAATATTCATTAGCAGTCCCAGCCCGATAAAGCTGGTAAGTATGGAGGACCCCCCATAGCTCATCAGCGGCAGCGGCATGCCGACCACCGGCATGATGCCGATCACCATCCCGATGTTGGTAAATACCTGCCAGAAAAACATGGCCGTAATACCGACCGCCAAAATAGCCCCGAATTTATCCCGGCACGCATAGGCGACATTAAGCCCGAAAGCAATCAAAAACAGATAGAGAAACAGTACGGCAAAGGACCCCACAAACCCCCATTCTTCGGCCAGAACCGAAAAGATGAAGTCCGTATGCTGCTCCGGCAAAAAGGCAAGCATCTTCTGCGTGCCGTCTAAATAGCCCTTGCCAAACAGCATGCCCGAGCCCACGGCAATTTTGGATTGCCGGATATGATAGCCGGCACCCAGCGGATCGCGGTTGGGAAAAATAAGTGTCAGAATGCGCTCCTGCTGATAAGGCTCCAATAGATTCCATCCCAGCGGCAGGGTCACGGCAATCACCAGGATAAAAAAAACCAGGGTTTTTCGTTCAATTTTGGCAAAAATAACCATGGTTGCAGCGATTAAAGCAATGGTGCCCGCGGTGCCCAGGTCCGGCTGGGCGGCCACCAATAGGAAGGGGATGCCGGTTAGTACCATCGGGGGAATCAAGTCTTTCAAATCAAGCCCCGCCGGCTTGACCGCACTGGCAAGGTATTTGGCCAGGATGATTATCACACCGAGCTTGACCGGCTCAGAGGGCTGCAAAGTAAATGGGCCGATGGCGAGCCAGCGGGTGGATCCGCCGACATGCTTGCCAAAAACAAAGACCAGCAGCAGCAGCCCCACGCATCCTATATATATTATCAGGGACCATTGGTCCAGGTGCTTATAGTTAAATAAAAACACGGCAACCATAACCAGAAACCCCAGAGAAAGCCATACCATCTGCTTATAATACAGAATACTACGGATCTCGCTGGTCTGGACGGCGCTATAGAGCAGCAGCAGCCCTATGCCGGCAATCAGCAGGGCAATCAGCAAAAGGCCCCAGTCAAAGTACTGAATCAATCGTCGGTCAAACATCAGGAAATATAAAAACGAGAAAATTTTGTCGACAAATGGGACGGCGGCCGGGCCGTCCATGAAAAAAGACTTGATGCGCGCGGGTATTGCCATATCGCAATCCGGCTGTTATTGCAAGCTTTAACCGGTCTTTAACCGGACTTAACCATACCGTAGCAACTTAGCGGCTTGATCCGGCCGGTTCCTGTCTGCTATATAAAACATGGATCATTCGCTCAATTTAGGTTTAAGATAACATATAAAAGCCCGCTAACTGATTCGCCGGGCAGAAGATAAGGAGGAACAATGGCCAGCAATGTATTTTTTATCGATTTCAAAGCGTCCTATAAGGAAAACTTCATCACCAAATTAAAAGGCCTCATGGATAAGGCCGGGATGCCGAAATGCATCAAAAAACGGGATCTGGTCGCGCTGAAGCTCCACTTCGGCGAACTGGGCAATACCGCATTTATCCGGCCCGTCTATATCCGGCACATCGTTGACGCCATTAAGGCCGCGGGCGCCTCTCCGTTCCTGACAGATGCGAACACCCTCTATGCCGGCTCGCGGGGCAATGCGGTGGATCACCTGAAGACGGCAACGGAAAACGGATTCGCCTATTCGGTGGTTAATGCGCCGCTGGTAATTGCCGACGGACTGCGGGGCAAGTCGGAAACCGCGGTTGCCGTTGATCAAAAAAACTGCAAGGCCGTCTATATTGGCTCGGAAATTATTGAGGCGGATGCGCTGATTTCTGTTGCCCACTTTAAAGGCCATGAGCTATCCGGCTTTGGCGGGGCCATTAAGAATGTGGGCATGGGCTGCGCCTCAAGACGCGGAAAAATGGATCAGCATTCGGGTGTTTCGCCCAAGGTGAAGCAGAAAAAATGTGTGGGCTGCGGGGAATGCGCCCTGCACTGCGCCCAGGAAGCCATTTATTTTGTGGAGGAAAAAGCCAAAATCAATCCGGAAAAATGTGTGGGCTGCGGGGAATGCATTCTGGTTTGCGAAACCGGCGCGGTTCAAATCCAATGGAATCAGTCCATCCCCCGATTTCTGGAATACATGGCGGAGTATACCCATGGGATATTAAAGGATAAGCCGGATAAGAGCTTTTTCATCAATTTTATTAACCATGTCTCGCCTGCCTGCGACTGTCCCCCATATAACGATGCCCCGATTGTCCGGGACATCGGGATCGCCGCCTCAACCGATCCGGTGGCCCTGGATCAGGCCTGCGTGGATCTGGTCAACCAGGAACCCGCGCTGCCCGATTCCTGCATCAAGCACAACCAGGGCCCCGGAGAGGATAAATTCAAGGGGCTTTACCCGAAAGTGGACTGGCCGATTCAACTCGATTATGCAGAAGAAATCGGCCTGGGCACACGGGCATATGAACTGATAAGACTCTGATTACGCCCTATTCCGCTTTTTCCGCTGTATTTTTAAACGCTGTTTTGGGGAAAAAGCAATAGGGGCATTGCTCGGGCGGCTCTTCACCGTAATGGACATATCCGCACATCCGGCAGCGCCAGGCAGTTGTTTCCGCATCATTCGGCTGATTTACGGTATCCGGTTCCCGCTCAATGTGCAGCGGCAAATCTTCCAGGGCCGGCATCACCGGCTGATAGGTGTGCATCGCATGCCCCGAGACGATCAGCCGCTGGACTTCACTGGTGCCTTCGTAAATACGAAAAAGCCGGGTATCGCGCAGCAGTTTTTCTATGGGAAACATCTTGGTATAGCCGTAGCCGCCGAAAATTTGAAGCGCCTCATTGGCCACCTCAAGCGCAGCCTCCGAGGCATACATCTTGGCAATGGAGGCATTAATGGTCGGATCAATGCCCTTGTCCGCCTCCCATGCGGCCTTCCAAGTCAGCAGGCGGGATGTCTCCACTTTTTGATACATCTCGGCGATTTTGAACTGAAGCGATTGGAAGTTGGCGATCTTTGAGCCAAAGGCCTGGCGCTTTTTGACATAATCAATGGCATATTCCATGGCCGAGCGGGCCGCGCCAACAGAAAACGCCCCGATGGCCGGGCGCGTGCGGGAAAACGTCTTCATGGCCAGGTAAAACCCCTGCCCCGGTTCAGCCAGCACATTCTCCTTGGGCACGCGCACATTATCAAAATGGATGCCTACGGTGTTGGAGCAGCGCTGACCCATTTTAGGGATGGTTTTCCCCACCTTGACGCCTTCCCAGTCCCGCTCCACCAGAAACGCGCAGATGCCTTTATGCTGGGACTTGGGATCGGTGGTGGCAAAAATGGAATAGTAGTCCGCAATCCCGCCGTTGGTCACCCAGTATTTGGTGCCGTTTAAAACATAATCCTCTCCATCCGGGGTGGCTTTGCAGCGGATGCCGGACACATCGGAGCCCATGGTGGGCTCAGAGGTGGCAAAACTGATCAGCTTGAATTCATTTGCGATTTTCGGAAGGTATTTTTGTTTGGCCGTTTCATTTTCGGATAAGATCAAGGGCTCCATGCCGAGGGAGTTGTCAAACACGGACGTGGCAATGCCCGGGCAGGCGGCGGCAATCTCTTCGGTGACAAGCACGCCTTCAACGATGCCATATCCTTTGCCGCCGTATTGTTCCGGAATGTCCATGCTGGAAATACCGGCGTCATAGGCGGCCCGAAGCACTTTCAAGGGCACCTCATCGATTTCATCGTAATACGCAGCCACCGGCAAAACATGCTCAAGAGCAAATTTACGCGCCTTTTGCTGCAATTCCACCTGCTGATCCGTTAACTGAAAATCAAGCATTCTCGCCTCCTGCCCCAAAAATGGTTGGTCTGATCATAAAAAATTGCGTTCCCGGGCCCATCGCATTATCTGCTGAGTCATCATAAATCATGCATTAAAAATCGTGCATTAAACTCCAATATAAATTGCGCGGCGGGGATTTCAAAGAATATAATTTACTTTTGTATCATTAATCTGCCTGATCTCAAACCCAAAAATCACCGGTCGGTGATTTGCCAAAGCCTTAATGCGGCATTATCATTTGCTTATTTAGGATTTAGAAAAACCGCAGATAAGGAGGAAAGACGATGGACAAGAGTGAATTATGCCAAAAAATTAAGGAAATTTATCCGGATATCGGAGAATGCGGTATTGACGTGGATGTCAATTATGATGACGACCAAGACCGCTGGACGGTGGATTTAAAAAAGGATCAGCATCACCTGAAAACCTTTTTGGAGGAAGGGGACGCGGAGCTCTGTATGCAGGGCAAGCAATGCGTCAGCCTGGGCATTGAAATCGCCCAGTTAAAGGACAATGTTTCAAAAATGTAGACGACAAAGCATATGCCCCGGCCGGAGACAAAGTATATTCTCTGACCGGGGCATAGGCATCTCGGACGCAATTATCGTAGCCATCAAAATTAGGCTTTTTGCTGCTTACCCTGCTGTTGCTTCTTAATCTTAGCCCATTGATCGCGCAATGTGACAATGCGGTTAAAAACCAGATGCTCAGGCTTTGAGTACTTCATATCCTGACAAAAATACCCCAGCCGCTCAAACTGGCACTGGGCGCCGAATTCTGATTCAGCCAGTGCGGGTTCCAGCTTGGCGCCATTTAGGATTTCCAGCGATTCGGGATTCAAGACGGATTTAAAATCCGATTCAGCCGCCGGATTTTCAACTGTGAACAGATGGTTGTAAAGTCGGATTTCCGCATCAACGGCATGGTTCGCCGACACCCAGTGAAGGGTGGATTTTACCTTTCGCCCGTCCGGGGAATCCCCGCCCCGGGTTTTTGGATCATAGGTGCAGCGCAGCTCGATGACCTCGCCGTTTTCATCCTTAATCACGTCTGTGCAGGTGATAAAATAGGCATATCTGAGGCGCACCTCGCGGCCCGGGGCCAGCCGGAAAAATTTCTTGGGCGGCTCTTCCATAAAATCCTCTTTTTCAATAAAGAGCTCCCGGGAAAACGGAATCTGCCGGGTGCCCATGGCCGCATCCTCGGGGTTGTTGATCGCTTCCAGGGTCTCTGTTTCCCCCTCCGGATAGTTTTCAATTACCACCTTAAGCGGCCGCAGAACCCCCATAAAACGGGGCGCCCGTTTATTCAGATCCTCGCGGATGCAGTACTCAAGAAGGGCCAGATCCACCATGCTGTCCCGCTTGGCCACGCCGATCCGGTCGCAAAAATTGCGTATTGCGGCCGGCGTATAGCCGCGCCGACGGAATCCGGATATGGTGGGCATCCGGGGATCATCCCAGCCGTCCACATAGCCGCCCTCAACCAGTTCGATCAGCTTCCGCTTGCTAAGCACTGTGTAGGAGAGATTCAGCCGGGCAAATTCGATCTGCTGCGGATGATAGACCTCGAGTGTATCAAGTATCCAATCATAGAGCTCCCGGTTGTTTTCAAACTCTACCGTACAGATGGAATGCGTGATCCCCTCGAGCGAATCCGAGAGGCAGTGGGCAAAATCATACATGGGATAAATATGCCACTTCTCGCCGGTGCGATGATGGGCCCGCCTGCGTATCCGGTACAGGGTGGGATCGCGCATGATGACATTGGGCGATTCCATATCAATCTTTGCCCGCAGCACACATTCGCCCTCTTCAAACTCTCCGGCGGCCATCCGCTTGAACAGATCTAAATTCTCATCAACCGACCGGCTGCGGTATGGGCTCTCTTTTCCGGGCTCTGTGAGCGTGCCCCGGTGCGCGCGGATCTCTTCCGGGCTTAAACTGTCAACATAGGCTTTGCCGGATTTTATAAGGATCAAGGCATATTCATAGAGTTTATCAAAATAATCAGAAGCAAAATACAGATGCCCCTTCCAGTCAAAGCCCAGCCATCTGACATCTTCTTTTATGGAATCCACGTATGTCACATTTTCCTTTAACGGGTTGGTATCATCAAAGCGCAGATGGCACGTGCCGCCGAATTCCTCGGCAAAACCGAAATTGAGGCAAATGGATTTGGCATGGCCGATATGGAGATAGCCGTTAGGCTCCGGCGGAAACCGGGTAACCACCCGGCCGCCGTATTTGCCGGAACTGGTATCCGCCTCAATGATCTGTCGAATAAAATTCGAGGGTACGGAAGATCCGGATGGGGATATATCTTTAGAATCATCTGTCATCTTGATGTCACTCCTTTACATGCTTATCCGAAGACTTTAAATAATTTCGCATCAGTTTGCCGGCAATAGGCCCGGCACCGCTGGATCCGTGCTCGCCGTGTTCAACCAGCACGGAAACCGCAATCTTCGGTTCATCTGACGGGGCATAGCCGATAAACCAGGCATGGGGTTTATACCGGTCTTCCAGATTTTCCTGGCGTTTTTCACCTTTCTTGCGGCTAATGATCTGGGCGGTACCGGTTTTTCCGCTGATCTCGATCGACTTATCCCGTACATGCCAGTAGGCGGTTCCATGCCTGGCATTAACCGCCCGCCAAAGCCCTTTGCGAATTATGCGCAGGGTTTTTTGACTGGCCGGCAGGCGCCCGTTTATTATCGTTTGGCCCGATTTTACCCGTTTGCCCTCCACTGTTTCAATGCTTCTTAGAATGCTCGGCTGATACCGGATGCCCCCATTGGCCACCGCTGAAATAAGTACCGCCATCTGCAGAGGCGTTACCAGATTATACCCTTGACCGATGGCAATTGACAGGGTCTCGCCCCCCTGCCACGGCACGCCGTAGCGCCTGAGCTTCCACTGGGAGGTGGGTATCAACCCGTCCGCCTCCCCATCCAGGCGTATCCCGCTAGATCTTCCCAGGCCGCAGCCGCGGGCATATTTGGCCAATGTGTCCACCCCCAGGCGTCTGCCCATTTGGTAAAAAAACACGTCGCATGATTGAGAAATCGCGTGAATCAGATCCAAATGGCCATGCCCGATTTCCTTCCAGCAATGATACAACCGGTTACCATACTGATAATGACCGGGACAATAAATCTCTTCTTCGGTGTTGACAGCACCCGCTTCCAATGCCGCCATGGCGGTGACAATTTTATAAGTGGACGCCGGCGGATATTCCCCCTGGATAACCTTATTCACCATGGGCTGCTTGGGGTTGGCAAGCAAAGCATGCCATTCTTTGCTGCTCATCCCCTCCACGAAACGGTTCTGGTTAAACCCCGGGCTGCTCACCATGGCCAGAACCTCACCGGAATTGGGATCCATCGCCACCACAGCCCCGCTCTTATCCCCCAGAAGCGATTCAGCCATTTGCTGAAGTTCATAATCAATGGTCAGGTAAACATTGTGCCCGGGCTCGGCCCGGACTTGATCCAGCACATCAACAATTTGCCCCCCCGCGTTTACCTGCACAATCCGACCGCCCGGGGTTCCGGCAAGATAGGACTCAAATGCCTTTTCCACGCCAAAACGGCCGACATAATCGCCTGTATACCTTTTATTGAATGCACTTTTTCGGATTTCCGCCGGGTTTACTTCGCCCAAATACCCCAGCAAATGGGCGGCCAATGAGGGATGCAAATAATGGCGGCGGGCCCTTGCCTCAATGTTAACCCCCGGCAATTCGAACCGATGCGAGGAAATGGCCGCCATGGTATTGCGGTCAATATCCTCCTGGATCAGCACCGGCTCATATCCCCCATCGGCCTTTTCAATCCGGGACCGGATATCTTCCGGGTCTTTTTTCAAATAGGTACAAAGCTTTTCAACTGTCTGATCCAGTGGTTTCGCATCCTTTTCCACAATACTTAAATTAAATGAGGGGCGATTTTCCACCAGCAGATGGCCGCTGCGATCATATATCAGGCCCCGAAAGGCATTGATATGCTGCCGCCGGATGCAGTTGTCCTTGGCCAGAGCATAATAATGCTCCCCTTTAATAATCTGCATATAAAGGAGCCTTATGCCCAGCACCAGAAAGGCCGCTACCATAAAGCACATAAACCCGAAGATCCGGTTCCGGTACCAGTCCGTATCAACCCGTTGAAAATATTTTTGAAGCTGACTGGGCGGCGTCATTTACAAACAACCTGTCTAGAGATATTATCGGGTGGCCCGGATATGATCCACGCCGGCAGATACGGCGGTAAACACCCGAAAAATCAGGGGAGCGGTTAAAAGCACCCAGATTAACTGCACGATGACCAGTTGAACCGAGTTAATCAGAACCGCCGGATCCGGATGGGCCAGCATGAGCAGCAGGCAGAAGAGCAAATTCTCAACAAAAACGCCCACCGCGGTGCAGGCGGTGAACAAAAACGTCTCCTGGGCCTGAAAGTAGGCGGCAATATTTCGAAAAATAAGAAAAACAGTCATAAAGACGGCCATATAAATGCCATTCGGCGCCCCGGAGACCGTATCCATCAAAAACCCGATAATCAGAACCATCGAAATCCCGGCGGATAGACTCCGGAACAGGCTCAGATAAACCACAAACGGAATTAGAATGTCGTAGAAAGCGATAATATCCGGAAAATCAGACAGGATCGCTGTGTGCAGCCCCACCAAAATGATCCCAAAAATTAAATAAACAACATCGCGCATCAGTTCTCAGCAACTTCGTAATCCGGCGGGTTCAGCAGCACCATAACCTCTTCCAGGGTTTTGAAATCAATAAACGGGGTAATTTCAACATCCTGAAAAAGACCGGCATTGCGGCGCACCACTTTGGAGACGCGCCCGATCCGAAACCCTTTGGGATATAACTGATCAAATCCGGAGGATATGACAATGTCATCGATCCGGACTTCCTTCTTCCTGAGCGTATAGTCAAACAGGCATTTCCCGTTATCCGCGCCTCTGGCGATACCTCTCGCCCGGCTGCGCTGAATCATCGCGTCAACCGAGCTGTTTCGATCAACAATCAGCAAGACTTTGGCATGATCGGCGGTCGCATGCAAGACATGCCCGACAATGCCCTTGGCGGTCAGTACCGGATTCTGGGCTCTTACCCCGTCCGCAGTGCCTTTATTAATTACGATGGTCCGGTACCAGGGGGATGGATCCCTGGCAATCACCTCTGCCGCCAGATACTCAAATGACCTCTGCTGTTTTAAGCGGACAAGCTCCCGGAGCCGTTCATTGGCCAGCGCTACCTCACGGCACTTATGGTTGGCCTGTTTGGCCTGCGCCAGCTCTTTTTGCAGCCTTTCGTTTTCATAGCCCACAGACACCAGCCAAAAGTAGTGTTCCCAAAGGTCATCCACAAATTCCACGGATGAATGCAAAACCTCCTGCACCGGGGCGACAAAAAAAATCGCCGCCCTTGCGGCGGCTTCGTAAACAGCGGAGCTGCGAATCATATCAATGGAGAAGACGAGCGCATTTAAGGCGATCAGAATGATCGCCCCGGCAACGACCATCGATTTTTTTGAAAACATGAATCAGTCGATAACTACCTGTTTGAGGATTTCAATGCTGTTTAATGTTTTCCCGGATCCAAGGGCGACAGTGGATAAAGGGTCATCGGTGACTGTAATCGGAAGCCCGGTCTCCTCACGCAGCAGTTTATCCAGATTTTTCAGGCAGGCGCCGCCGCCGGTGAGGACGATGCCGCGGTCGACAATATCTGCGGCCAGTTCCGGAGGGGTCTGCTCCAGGGCTATCTTTGTGGTTTCAACAATCGCATCAATCTGTTCGGAGATCGCCACCCGGATCTCCTCTGAGTCAATGGCAAGGATCTTGGGAATCCCGGAAACCAGGTCCCGGCCTTTTACCTCAATGGTTTCATAATTTTCAGAATCCGGATAAGCGTTGCCGATGGTGGTTTTTATAATTTCCGCGGTCCGCTCCCCGATTAAGAGGTTATACTTGCGTTTCACATACTGCATGATGGCGGCATCCATCTTATCCCCGGCCACCCGGATTGACCGGCTGTAGACAATCCCTGCCAAAGAGATCACCGCGACTTCGGTCGTTCCGCCGCCGATATCCACCACCATGTTACAGGTGGGCTCGGTAATCGGCATGCCCGCACCAATGGCCGCAGCCATCGGCTCTTCAATCAGAAACACCTCTCTGGCGCCGGCGGATTCGGCGGCTTCTTTGACCGCGCGTTTTTCAACAGGCGTAATTCCAGTGGGAACGGCAATCACGATCCGGGGCCGGACAAATGACCGGCGGTTGTGAACTTTGCAGATAAAATGGCGGAGCATGGCCTCGGTCACGTCGAAGTCCGCAATCACCCCGTCATGCATGGGACGGATAGCCACAATATTTCCGGGTGTTCGGCCAAGCATATTCTTGGCCTCGAGACCGACCGCCAGCACCCGATTTTTCATGCGATTGTCCGTTCGAACAGCCACAACCGATGGTTCACTTAGAACAATCCCCTTGCCGCGCACATAGACCAGGGTGTTGGCTGTGCCCAGATCTATCGCCAAATCATTTGAAAAAACCCCCAATAATGCATCAAGAAACACCGTGTCGCCTCCTTTTAAGCCCGATAACCGTTTTGTCCGCCCAGAATTAAGTCTTATGGCTAACAGAAACGCGGGGGCATAGCAAGCACAAAAATGGATCGGATAATTCCTGAAATCCCTTAAATACAAGCCATCAGCGTATTGTGCAGAAGCGGACGAAACTGCCTGATGGCCTCATTATCCCGGCGGGGATGAATCCGGTTGGTGAGCAGCACAATGATAATGGCATGATCCAGCGCCATCCAGAAAGAGGTCCCGGTAAACCCCAGATGCCCCACGCTTGCCTCCCTGTCGAAATATTCGCCCGCACTTGAGCCTTTTTCAGCGGGCATATCAAATCCCAGAGCGCGATCATAGGAGTGATAGCGGCTCAGAAACCGGCGCAGCAGGGAAGGCGCAAACAGCCCGGCAGCCCCGCCAACCCCCTGCAGCAGATGCGCAAGCAATGCATGGACCGCCTCTGCCGTGCCGAATAATCCGGCATGCCCTGAAACCCCGCCCAATGCATAGGCATTCTCATCGTGGACTTCCCCTTCCAGTACCCGATTGCGCCACGTACAGTCCTCTGTAGCGGCAAAAGCCCTGTCCGGCGATCCATCGCAAACATCAATAAAAAATAGATCCTTAATCCCAAGCGGCTGATAAACCTCCCGGGTGACAAACTTATCCAAACCGCAGCCGGCAATCTTTTCAATCAAGAGGTGCAGCAGCATAAACCCGAGATCGCTGTATAGCGTTTTTTGGCCTCTGGGACAGGCCGGCAGCTCATTCTGCAGAAGCTCATAGAGCCTGTCTTTTCTTTGGTTCAGTGGATGGGCGCACAGCTCATGGTAGTAAGGACGGTAGTCCGGCAGACCGGATACATGCGCCAGCAAATGGGCCACCCGCATGCCGGCTTTATCCGTATTTTCGAACTCCGGAAGTATGTCGGCCACCGGCTGATCAATGGTTAAATCATTCTGCTGAACGAGTTTCATGACGGCAAGCGTGGTGGCCAGCGGCTTGGTTAATGAGGCCAGGTCAAAGACAATGTCGCCGGTCATTGGCCGGCCGGTAAAAATATTGGCAACACCGTAGGCCTTAAAAAAACGGATGCTGCCGGAATCGGCAACAAGCAAAACCCCGCCGGGAAACACCCGGTCGGCAATCGCCTGCCGCATCAGCCCGTCTGCATGATCCATTCGACTCATGCCAAACCGGCATCAGGCGCTGCTTTTCCGGCAGCCTTCAGAGTTTTATGGAAAAACCGGGAATGGTAGGTCAGGGTGCCGCTACCGGCATCGAGTGTAGCCTCGACGCCGATGGGCAGCATCATGTTGCACGGACCATGGCCGGCAGGCATGCCGCCTAATACGGGAACGGACAGATCGGAAAACATCTCCTCTGCAATGGCATGGATCTCTTCGGGCGTACCGCAATTGATGAAATTTCCCAAAATCACCCCCTGAACATGAGCCAGTTTGCCGGCCATTTTGAACTGGGTCAGCATCCGGTCTATCCGATACGGGGCCTCGCCAATATCCTCAATAAATAATAGCTTTCCGGAAAAGTCCGGCTCAAAGGGCGTACCGATCAGGTGAGCCAGGGTAGTGAGATTCCCCCCCGCCACAGGGCCCGAGCCTCGTCCCGGCCGGATCACATGCACGGGCTCCGCCTTCACCGTCCAGACCCCGGGCATCTTAAATATTTCAATCGCCGCCCGGCACGATGCCTCATCCGCATCGGCAAATGATACAACCATCGGGCCATGAAAAACCGGCATGTCGCAGCGCTCGGTGAGCGCGGCCAAAAGGGCCGTGATATCACTGGAGCCGACAAACGGTTTGGGATGGGCCCGGATCAGGGAATAATCGATCAGCGGCAGAATCCGAAGCGACCCATAGCCGCCCCTGGCGCACCAGACGGCCTGAACGCCGGAATCGGCAAACAATTCATTGATCAGCCGGGCGCGCTGGGCGTCAGAGCCTGCCAGGAATCCCGCGCGATCACAAATTTCCGTGGGAATGCGCAGCCGGAAGCCCTGGTTTTCCAGAAACCTGACGCCGGATTCGAATCGGGTTTTATCAAACGGGCTGGCCGGGGCAACAATGCCAATGGTATCCCCGGGCGTTATCGGGTTCAGGGAATGCATTTCAGAAATGCTCTGATATTAAGGACGTGATGGTCAAATGCAATTTAAAACAGCGTCGCGGATTTCTTTCATTAGGCGGCTTTCCCAAAGTATCGCGGACGAGGAAAACGATTTACGGCGAATCGGCTGCTAAACAATTGTCCAGGGACGCCTTGATAAAATCTCTGAACAACGGATGCGAGGTCATGGGCCGGGATTTAAATTCCGGGTGAAACTGGCAGCCCAGAAACCAGGGATGATCTTTTAACTCCACGATTTCCACCAGATCGCCCTTAGGGGATAAACCGCTGAACACCAGACCGCTGTCAGCCAGTTTTTGCATAAACTCGTTATTAAATTCATACCGATGCCGGTGGCGCTCGGAAATCTTGTTTGACTGGTACGCCTTATATGCCAGCGAATCCTTTATCGGCAGATGGCAAGGATAGGCGCCAAGCCGCATGGTGGCCCCTTTATCCGAATTCACATCCCGTTTCTGAATGGTTTGCGTCTTTTCATCAAACCACTCCCGCATCAAATATATCACCGGAAACTCAGTTGATTCGTCAAATTCAGAGCTGTGGGCCTTCTGGATGCCCACCACGTGGCGGGCGAATTCTACCACCGCGAGCTGCATGCCCAGACAGATACCAAAATACGGGACATTGTTCTCCCGGGCGTGTCGGATGGCCAGTATTTTTCCCTCCACCCCGCGGGCGCCGAAACCGCCGGGCACCAGAATTCCGTCCGCAGAGGCCAGTGAATCAGCCACATTCTCGGCGGTCAGGGTGCTTGAGTCGATAAACAGAAGCTCAACCCTGGCGTCATTATAAACGCCGGCATGAAACAAAGCTTCATTCAGGCTTTTATAGGATTCGGTCAAATCCGTGTATTTGCCCACCACAGCGATCTGGACCCGATGCTTGAGATTGTTGATACGTCTCAGCAAATCGTGCCATTTTTCGAGCCGCGGCGCCCCCGTCCAGACATTTAAAACCTCAAGAACCTTATCATCCAGATTTTCCTGATTAAAATTCAGCGGCACTTCATAGATGCAGTCCACATCTTTGGCTGTGATCACCGCATCCTGGCCCACATTACAAAAAAGGGCAATCTTTGCCTTGATATCTGAGGAAAGGAAGCGCCCGGTGCGGCACAAGATGATATCCGGCTGGATACCGATACTTCTCAGTTCCTTGACGCTGTGCTGGGTGGGCTTGGTTTTAACCTCCCCCGCAGTGGATATGTATGGCACAAAGGTAAGATGGATATATATGACATTTTCCTTGCCCACATCGAACCGGAACTGCCGAATGGCTTCAAGAAAGGGCAGACTCTCGATATCCCCGATGGTACCGCCGATTTCCACGATAACGATATCGGCATCCTGGGCGGTCTGTATAATGCCCTGCTTGATTTCATCCGTAATATGGGGAATGACCTGAACCGTACCGCCCAGATAATCCCCGCGGCGTTCCTTTTGGATCACCGAATCGTATATTTTTCCGGTGGTGAAGTTGTTGTCTGCGCTCAACCGCACGTTAACGAATCGTTCATAGTGGCCCAGATCGAGATCCGTCTCTGTACCGTCATCCGTGACAAACACCTCGCCATGCTGAAAAGGATTCATGGTGCCGGGATCCACATTGATATAGGGATCAAGTTTCAGCAGGGTAACGGTCAGTCCCCTGGACTCAAGCAGCGCCCCGATGGAAGCAGAGGCCAGTCCCTTGCCAAGCGAGGAAAGCACCCCGCCGGTCACAAAAATAAATTTGGGTTTGCCTGCCATAAATCTACCTTCTAAGTAACTTCAGTAATAATATAATCTGCCCTATTCCGGCTCAAAAATCTCCCGAAATTTTTCTATCTGCCGATCAATATCGTTTTCAGAGGCGGCAGGCCCGGCCTTGGAATCAGGCGCTGCATAGACCGCCTTTAAATGATCAATATTAAAAATTGCCGTTTCAAACACCGGATTGATCTCTACCCGGGACACATTCATCCGCCGGCGCAGCTCCCCGTCTTTTATGAGCTCAATGGCCCCCGGATACCAGCTGCCCCCGGTCTGCTGCCAGTCCTTATAGCGGAACTCGATTTTTGCCGCATCAGCGCCCTCATTTCCTGCCTGATAGATCCATCGAATGGGCAACAAACTTTTTTTATCCACCCATATCTGCGGCCTGGATTCATCCGGATACCGGGCACCGATGACATAGGCAATGCTTTCGTTCCACCGGCCGTAGCTTGATTTGGCCACATTGACCCCCAGATAGGCCAGATGATCAGAGAGCGCCTGCCGTGAACGGTATAGGAAAATGTCCTTAAAATGCTGGATGGCTTCCATATTTGTGGACATAATTTTTCCATCCACAATTGTCAGGGTTTCGTCTCCGGAAGCCACATAAATCCGGTGAAGCGCACCTGTTTGGATTTCAGCATAATAATTTGCCGGAATTTTATAGCAGACAGTCTGGGGAAATGCCGTCTCGCCGGATTCAAATGCCCCGTCAAACACGGTCAGCAGCTGCTCAATGCGCATCTGAGTAGGCAGATCCATGTGATCGAGCATTAAGTCAAGCACATGCCGGCCATCCAGCACATACCCGGCCGCCGGCACCCCAAAAAAACTTAACCCGGCTGTGACCAATATCATGCAGGTGGCAATCCGCTTAACCAGCCGACATTTAGACCGTCTCATGGCATCCGGCATCCTATCTGAGCCCCGCCGGAAGATTAGTCGGTAAACGTAAACACATTGTCGGAGATCCGGGCACTGTCTTCCAGCTCCTGCTCGATACGGATCAACTGGTTGTATTTGGCGACCCGGTCGCTTCTGGACATGGAACCGGTTTTAATCTGCCCGCCGGAGACCCCGACCACAAGGTCAGAGATAAAATGGTCCTCGGTTTCACCGGAGCGATGGGAAATGACCGTGGTGTAGCCGGCCCGCTTGGCCATTTCAATGGTTTCAAGGGTCTCGGTGACCGTGCCGATCTGATTTAATTTAACCAGGATGGAGTTACAGATCCCGTCCTGGATGCCCTGGCCGAAAATCTCAGGGTTGGTGACGAACACGTCATCGCCGACCAGCTGCACCAGGTTACCGAGCTTTTCAGTAAACGTGGTCCAGTTTTTCCAATCCTGCTCAGCCAGCCCGTCCTCAATGGAAAACAGCGGGTATTTATCAATCAACGCCTGATAATAGTCAATCATGTCCATGGCACTCAGGCGCTTGTTTTCAGATTTCAGAAAATATTTACCGTCTTCGTAGAACTCGTTGGCGGCGGCATCAATGGCCAGACCAATATCGGTTCCAGGCTTGTAGCCGGCCGCCTCGATCGCCTGCATGATAACCTGCATGGCCTCTTCATTGGAGTCAAAGTCCGGCGCAAACCCGCCTTCATCCCCGACTGCCGTGACCGATCCCCGGTCTTTTAGAATCTTCTTTAGCTGATGAAAGGTCTCCGCCCCCATGCGAACGGCCTCGGAAAAACAGGCAGCGCCCACGGGTACGATCATAAACTCCTGGATATCCAGATTATTGGCGGCATGCGCACCGCCGTTTACGATATTCATCATGGGAATCGGCAGATACCTGGCGGTAAGCCCCCCGATATAGCGGTACAGCGGCATGTCATAGGCGTCTGCCGCCGCGCGCGTAGCCGCCATGGAAACACCCAGCATGGCATTGGCGCCGAGTTTTGACTTATTCGGCGTGCCATCAAGCTCCATCATAAACCGGTCCAGCGTTATCTGGTCCGCTGCATCCATGCCGCAAATTTTGGGGGCAATCACATCCACCACGTTTTTGACCGCCTTGGTCACCCCTTTGCCCAGATAACGCTTTTTATCATTGTCCCGAAGCTCAAGCGCTTCCCGGGAACCGGTGGATGCCCCTGAGGGAACGGCGGCGCGGCCCATTGCCCCGGATGTTGTCATTAAATCGACTTCTATGGTGGGATTTCCCCTGGAATCAAGGATTTCTCTGGCACAAACATCATAAATATCTGTCATCGCTGCCTCCAAAGCTGGTACACATAGGGGTTCACATCACGGTAAATTTGTTCTATCTATTTTTCAGGCGGGCACGGTGGCCCGCCCTACGCGACAATGCCGACATTTTGTAGGGTCGGCCACCGTGCCGACCTTACGTGCGAAAAACCCCATGGTTATGGGGTTTTTCGCCAGAAAAAGTTCACCGTGGGGTTCACATGACTTGACTTGACAAAATTTAAGCGGATGATACGATTTAAGTATCCGGCTGTCAAGCACTTGATCCTTTTTACTTCCCCCTTTTGAAAGGGGGACCGAGGGGGATTTAAAAACCCGGGGCTCAAATAGCCGAAAAACAGTTGACGGATAAGCCAATGGCCAAAAAATCATTATATGAATACGCGCATTTAATCGTATCCGCCATCCGGATACTTGAATACCGGATGTCCGCCCCGCCGTCGATGGAAGATGTGTCCGGGATGCTGGAGGCCTCAATTGAAGAGACCAACCGGCTGTGCCGGAAATTCAAGGAGTTTGACATCATCGAAATCCTGGATAGGGCCGGGACAACCCGCCTGTTTGTCAAGGACCACTTAAAAATCGAGGATCTGCCCAGGGAATCCGAGGAAAGCCGGCTTGAGGCGGAATTAAAGAAGTTCAAGCAGGCCCGCGAATCCCAGCGGGTGGACCTGGAGTCGGTTAAATCCGAACAGGCGGAGAAAAAGAAAAAGCTCCACGAGGAGCTGGAAAAAAAATTAAAGGAGAATTTCAAGAAATAACGAGTCTGTAAAATCCCCCTCATTCCCCCTTTTCAAGGGGGATGACAAAAGGAATCTATCATTTTAACTTAACCACTTAACCATTTAACCACTTAATCCCTAAAAAATATCTATTTCTCCCAGAAACCGGCTTCTCTGATTAAACTGCCCTTTTCTGAAATCCGCTGAGGTAATAAACAGAAGTTCCTCGGCCCGGGTCATGGCCACATACATCAGGCGCCGCTCCTCTTCGATTTCAGCCGGTGTCTCCTTGGATTTCCAATGCGGCAGCAGGTTTTCCTCGCACCCGACCACGAACACCGCCCGGAACTCCAATCCTTTGCTGGCATGCATCGTTGCCAGACTCACCCGATGGTCAACCGCCTCATCTTCTGCCTTATCCTCCTTGACAAGCGCCGCCTCTTCGAGATAATCGATCAGCGCGTCATGCTGGGAGGCGGCATATATGAGCTGCTCGATATTTTCCACCCGCGCCGTATAATCATCATTGGTCTTGGCATACTGTTTCAGATATTCCAGGTAGCCGGTTTTATGCAATATGGTATTAATGGCCGCATCCGGCGGCTGCTTGGCGATCTCGTCCAAAAGCGCCAGCAGATGCTTTAGCTGGGTGCCGGCTTTTGCGGAAAGCGCGCTTTCAGCAAAAGCCTGCCAGGCGGCCGCCTTTAGGCTCATATCTGACGTCCGGAACCCGGCAATCCGGCTGATCATCGTACCGCCGATACCCCGCTTGGGGATATTGATAATTCGCTCAAACGCGGCATCATCTTTTTCAAACACTGCTGCGGTTAAATAACAGTTAAGATCCAGGATCTCCTTTCGCTCAAAAAACCCTTTGCCGCCCAGCATCTGATACGGAATGCCGGCGGATCGGAATGTCTGCTCAAACGGCAGAGAACAGAATTTGGTGCGATAGAGGACCGCCATCTCACTCCATTCGATCCCGTCGGCATGGAGCATATGCATTTTGTCCGCCACCCAGCGGGCCTCCTCATCATCCCCGAAAAAATCATACATCTCCACAATCCCCCCGGTTTTTTCCGAATAACAGGCTTTATCCATTTTACGGGGGTTATTGGCGATCAGCTGATTGGCGATCTCGACAATCTCGGCGGCTGACCGGTAATTTCGCTCCAGCCGAAAAATCTTGGATGCTGCATAGTTTTTGGGAAATGCCAGAAAATTGTTCACATTGCTCCCCCGAAATCCGTAAATCGCCTGCCAGTCATCGCCCACGCAGAAGAGATTGCCGCCGCCCAGTAAAAGCCGCGTCAACTCCTCCTGCAAGTCATTTGTATCCTGGTATTCATCCACCAGGATATAGGCGAAAAGCTGCTGATACTGGCTTCGGACTTCGGGATAATCGCGCAGCAGATTGCGGGTCAAAAGCAGAAGATTATCAAAATCCACGGCATTTCTTGCTTTCAGTTCCGCTTCATAGCGCCTGTAAATCTCATCCACGCGGAACTGGGCGAGCCGCTGGTGCTTATCCAGGTAGCCGCCCGGGTCCCCTGAGTTTTTGGCCTGCGATATATGCGATCGAATAGGATACATATGCTTCTTTTCAATATTGAATTCCCGCAGAATGTCCTGGATCAGCTTCTGCTGCTGATATTCCCCGAGAATCTGGATCGGCGGCGCAAATCCCAGCAGATGGCAATGGGCTTTTAAAATCCGGAGACACGCGGAATGAAAGGTCCGCACCCACGGAAACCGGCCCAATCCAAGGCCGGTCAACTGGGTAAGGCGGCGTTTCATCTCGTCTGCGGCCTTGTTCGTGAAGGTAATGGCAAGGATCCGTTCGGGCTTATACCCCTGATGAATCAAATGCGCGATCTTGGCCGTAAGCGCCCGGGTTTTGCCGGAACCCGCCCCGGCCACCACAAGGGCCGGCCCGATATGTTCAACAGCCGCTTTCTGCTGTTCAGACAGCTCCATTTATTACTCCTGATACAGTTTAATTGGTCAGTAAAAGTATTTCGCTTGATCCCTGTAAAAAGGGAATCCAATTATGGGGCCAACATGCCGCCTGGTCAACCCCTTTATCGCAGGCCCTTTATCGCAAGCCTCTTTTCCCCGGCGCACCGCCCCTCCGTTTAAATGCACAGCTGTTATCCTCACGGCTAATTTGTTCTAACCGCAAAATCCATACCCCCGGTCCTGTTAACGCAAAGGTTGGGATTCGTTTTCCTCGGGATCGAAATCGCTATCGGGATCGAAATCGATGCTGTAGACTTCCTGATCCTCTCGAACTTGGTATCCTCTTCCGCCGAGACGGCTGAGCATCGCGGCCATACGGTCGAGTTCATCCTTGCGGTTCCGGCTTTCCATCTTGTCCAGCGCCTTGCCGACAACCAGCACATCTTGAATCGCCGCGCACTCAAGCGCGGAGCCACGAGCGATTTCGAAATAACGCCTTCGGTCAACTTCCGCGGTCTTGCCATTACCTTCGGCGATATTGAGCGGTATCGACTGGCTGGCCCGAAGCCATTGATCCCGGGCGGGCCGATGGACTCCGTTCAGGCTGTCGGCCTTCTCGTAAACCCATGCAACGCAGCCTATTGAAAGGCGATAGACGTCCAGTTTTTCGTGTCCAAGGGTCATATTTTTTCGATTTCGATCCCGATCCCGATAGCGATTTCGATTTGGATACAGAACAAATTAGCCGTGCTGTTATCCTGACCCCCTATTGCAATAAAAATTAATTCCGGATAAAATCAAAACTCATTAAACTTTCAATATCCAAAAAACACGATTAAGGATCAGCGCCTATGACAGTCAACCAAAAACGTCTGGCCGCCGTACTGACCGCCGGCCTTTTGCTTTTCCTCTTCGGCTACTGGCTTTTTCCCAAAGACAGCGGGCAGACAGAGTATATCTTTGATAAATCCTATGACATTGAACTGGCGGATGTACACAAGAGCCGGGAGCACATTGACTTCGATGATCCGAAAAAGGAGCAATCGGAGGATTCCCGCACTGATTCTGCCGGGGAAACGGATGATCCGGAGACCGTGGAAGCGCCGCCGGAAAACAGCGTCGACCTGCGGGCTTTGTTTTCCGAAGGCCTGATCAATTCCTATACCACCCTTAAATTTTTCAAGCATCTTGAGCACGAATTCCGCACCAGCACAACCCTGGGCGAACATTTCGATTCCGTGAAAACCTATCTTTTCTCCGAATTCTCGGAAGAAGAGGCCCGAAAGCTGTTTGATACGTATAAAGCGTACCTCCAGTGCGAAATGGATTTGATGAAAGAATACAAAAATTTCTCCAGCGTCAAAACCCCGGAAGAAGCTGTTGATCTGCTGAAACGGATTCAGACATTCCGCCGGGAGCGTCTTGGGAAGGAGCTGGCGGACAAACTGTTCGGCACACAGGTTAAAGCCAAGGAATATGCCTTCCGCCGGGCCGCTATCGTGAAAGATGACACTTTGTATGGCGAAGAAAAGGAAAAACAGCTCGCCCGGTTAAATGAAAAAATGTGGGGCGATGAATCGGCAAAGGTGGACGCGCATCGCAATGCCTACAACCAGTACCAGGAGACGCTGCAAATTTATCAGAAAGACCTGAACACGGCAGAATCTGAAGACGTGCGGCAGGCAAAACTCCGCGAACTGCGGGAAAGACATTTTTCACCGGAAGTCGTGGACAGATTTGAGGAAATTGACCGGCAAATGGCAGAAGAGGCAGAACGCGAAGAAAATTACCGAAAACAGGCCAAGACCATCCGCTCCGATGAAGCGCTTTCTGACGCGGAAAAGGAAAAACGGATTCAAAACCTTCAGGACGAGGTGTTCGGCGAAGATGCAGACGCCTTCAGGCGGCGGGAGGCCATCCGCAAAGGCCGCGAAAAGATCAAAAAAGAGTCACCGCTCACGGTCGAAGACCTGCCCTATGCAGGCCAGCAGTAAAACAGCGGCCGCGGCATATAATACCCAATTGCCGTATTTGGTATAAATGGTGGTTTGATCCGATAACCGGCATGTGCCGGAGACCCGTGCCTGCTCAAACAAGCGGCTCCGCTCTGCCACCCTTCCGTTCGGATCAATGATGGCGGAAATCCCGCTGTTTGAGGTGCGCAAAACATAGCGCCGATGTTCAATGGCCCGCATGCGGGCCGCGTCCAAATGCATATGCGGCATCGCCGAATCCCCGAACCAGGCATCATTGGAAATATTTACCAGCACTTCCGCCCCGCTTTTAACCGACTGCCGGATATAGGCCGGGTATAAGGTTTCAAAACAGATGGAGGGGGCGGTTTTGCCCAGGAATGTATCAAAGCAAAGCGGTGAGCCGCCTTTCACGAACTCATCCGGTGCGGTATAGAATTCGCCCAGCCAGTCGATCAGGGGCACCGTCTCTGCATAGGGGAGCAGAATATGCTTGTCATAGCGCTGAAGTCGCCCCTTTCCGGAAACAAGATAGGCACTGTTGTATACGCCGCCGTCTGGTGACGGCTTTAATCCGCCGGATATAAGGAGCGCATCCTTTCCAATAGCCTGCATCAACGATTTGAAAAATGCCTCATCCAGCCGGGCTGACGCGTTTAGCGTGGTTTCCGGCCACACGATAATTCGGGGATTCTGGCTGTCATCTTTTTCCCGGCTCATGGAAAGATAGGTCTGCACCCGGCGATAAAACCCCATCCCGCTCCAGCGGTCCTCAAGACTGAAATTGCCCTGCACCAGGGTAGCATTTACCTGCTTTCCGTGTTCAGCCAAAGCCCGAATATCCGCCGTCCGGAACCGGCCGTATCCGATAAGCACCGAAAACACGAAGATCAGCAGAAAAAAAACGCCGACCATGCGATAGCGGACTTTCTTATCGCCCCAAAAATCCTTAATCAGCAGCATGATCAATGCATTTATCCCTGCCATAATCCAGGTAAGCCCATAGATGCCCGTAACATCTGCGACCTGGATAAAATCCGCAAACGGCATCACCGCATACCCGATATTTCCCCACGGAATAAGCCCGGGGATTAATGCCTTCAAAGATTCCGTTACAGTCCATAGAGACGGAATAACCACTGCATAAAAGAGGAACCGGTCCTGCCTGAAAAATCCGTACGCAAGGCCGAAAACCCCATACATCAAAACTAATGGCAGCACCAGACAGACAAGGAAAAACAGGCCCGCCTTACCCCATCCCAGCCCATAGTGCTCACAAAGCGCAATAAACAGCCAGTTCCCCATGGCCCCGGCCATGACCACCGCCCAAATCGCGCCATACAAAAACCGCTGCCGATTGTTTTTGGCTTTATCTAAAATATAAAAAAATGGAACCAGTGCGATAAATGCGAAAGGCCAGATTGAAGGTTTAGAAAAGGAGAGGCTGAATAAAATGGCTGAGATTATGGCAAAAAAGGGCGGGAGCATATCTCCTCAACAAATGCAAGATACAAATCACGGGCCACGCTGGGTCAAAGACTGTGAGAAATGGCCGTTTAAAAGTTTACACTTCCGGCCGCCCCACGCCAAAATAGGTAAATCCGCTGTCTGAAAGGCTTTGCGCGGCGTAGAGGTTGCGGCCGTCGAAGATGACAGGGGCTTTAAGCGCGTTTTTGATACGGTCAAAGTCCGGGTTGCGGAACTGGTTCCAGTCCGTGACGATGGCAAGGGCGTCGGCACCGTCCAGGATGGCGTATTGCCTGCCATTAATGTCAACCCGATCGTTTCCGGAAAAGAGTTCTTTGGCAGGCTTACCGGCCTGGGGGTCATAGGCGCGGATATGCATGCCGGCCTCGGTCAGCTCACTGATAATATCAATTGCCGCTGACTCCCGGATATCATCGGTATTGGCCTTAAATGCCAGCCCCCACATGGCGAGGGTTTTACCCTGGACGCCGCCCTTGTCCTCGTAATATTTCTTAATCTTTTGGGCAAGCATCCGCTTCTGGCGATGATTCACCAGATGGACCGCGCTTAAAAGTTCCGGGCGGTAGCCGTTGTCCGAGGCGGTATGAATCAATGCATTCACATCCTTGGGAAAGCAGGAGCCGCCATAGCCCACGCCGGGGTAGATAAAGTGGTAGCCGATCCGGTGATCCGAGCCGATGCCCATGCGGACGTCCTTGATATCCGCGCCCACCTGCTCACAGATATTGGCGATTTCATTGATAAAGGAGATTTTTGTGGCCAGCATACAGTTGGCCGCATACTTGGTGAGCTCAGCGCTTCGGATGCTCATGACAAGAAGCTTCTCCCGGCTTCTGGCAAACGGGGCATAGAGTGCTTCCATCTCGTCAGCCACGTCCGGATTGTCTATTCCGACAATGATTCGGTCCGGCTTCATAAAGTCGCTGACCGCATCCCCTTCTTTCAAAAATTCCGGATTGGAGACCACATCAGCCTGAATATCCATATCGCGTTTTTTAAGTTCTCCGGCAATAATTTCGCGAATACGGTCCGCGGTTCCCACAGGCACGGTTGACTTGGTGATAATAATCTTGGGCGCGTTCATAACCTGGCCCACCTGCTCGGCCACCTTGAAAACGTAGGACAAGTCACAGGAGCCGTCCGGCTGCGGCGGGGTGCCCACACAGTTAAAGATGAAACGGGCGTGTTTGATCCCTTCGGAAAGGTCGCCGGTAAAATGGAGGCGCTCTTGATCGACGTTTCGCTGGACAATATCCTCCAGCCCGGGCTCAAATATATGGATCCTGCCGCTGTTTAAGGTATCCACGACTTTCGGGTTGCTGTCCACGCAGATTACGTGGTTGCCCATTTCCGCAAAACAAGCGGCGGCGACAAGTCCGACATAACCGGTTCCAACGACACAGAGCTGCATCAGGCGGCCTCCAGGGGATTGTTAGAATTGCTAAAAAATGCATCAAAACTGGTGCCTGGGACGAGAATCGAACTCGTACGGGGACTTGCCCCAAGGGATTTTAAGTCCCTTGCGTCTACCAATTCCGCCACCCAGGCACAGGGTTGAGGTTCAGTTTGCTGTATTATCTTTTATCCGAATGGTTGTCAAGGCATCTCAGGCTTAAATCACGGTAAATTTGTTCTGTCTTTTTTTAGGCAGGCACGGTGGCCTGCCCTTCTACGGCGACATGCGTCGTAGAGTCGGCCACCGTGCCGACTATCTGGCCGTTAGCAGGACCGTGGTTATGGGCTTTGCGGTTAGAACAAATTAGCCGTGAGGCTTAAATGGCCATTTGAATGGCAATTTTATCTGAAAATCCCCCTAACCCCCTTTTCAAAGGGGGAAACATAAGGAAGGGGAAAACATAAGGAAAATGAAACTAAAGGAAGGGACTCCATGAAGCTTGTCAAAGGTTCGAAGTTTTGTTAATGAATCGCCATGCAGCAATTAAGAATTGAATCGAAGATTATCCTGGCTTCCAAATCCCCTCGCAGGCAGTTTCTGCTGGAGAATGCCGGGCTTGAGTTCACGGTATATCCAAGTCGGGTCAAGGAGGCCGAGTTTGCGATCACTCAGCCAAGGGATTATGCCATGACGCTTGCTGAGGCCAAGGCAAATGACGTGGCGGACATGTATCCGGACTCCTGGGTAATCGGCGCAGACTCTATTGTCTGGGCCAATGAAAAGCTCCTTGAAAAACCGCGCTCGGTCGAGGAGGCGCGCGACATGATGGCGCAGCTTAGCGGCCGCACCCATTATGTGTTTACCGGGTATGCCATTGTCTGCCGGGCCAAAGCGCAAGCCTTTTCCGATGTATCAGAGACCGCAGTGACTTTTAAAGATTTAACGCCAGCGGAAATCGAGTGGTATATTGCAACAGATGAACCCTATGACAAGGCCGGCGGGTATGCCATCCAGGGGCTTGCCTCATTTATGATAAAACGCATTGACGGATCTTACACCAATGTGGTGGGGCTTCCCTTGTGCGAGGTAATGACGCATTTGATCAGGCAGGGGGTGATTGTCCCGGATCCGGAAAAGCAGGGCTGGGGGAACGGGGCTGCGATGAAAGAAATGCCTTAGCTCTTGAAATCCCCCTAAATCCCCCTTTTGCAAAGGGGGACTTAAAGGAATTGGGCCTTATTGTATGTTTACCGCATTAAAAGAAATCCATCAGCGCATAAACGACGCCGCAGTTGCCTGCGGCCGGGCCCCGGAATCCGTTAAACTGGTAGCGGTCAGCAAAACCGTGCCGGCAGAGCAAATCCGCCCGGCAGTTGAGGCAGGCGTCTCAATCCTGGGCGAAAACTATATTCAGGAGGCCGGGGAAAAGATCGAGCAGCTGTCTGAGCTGAATGTTTCCTGGCATTTTATCGGCCATCTTCAGTCCAACAAGGCCAAGTACGCGGTGCGCTGGTTTGATCTAATCCACACCGTGGACAGCGCAAAGCTTGCCAAAGAAATCAGCAAGCAGGCCGCCAAGCATGACAAGGTTCAAAAAATACTTATCCAGGTAAATGTGGGCATGGAGGCGTCCAAGGCCGGCATCCCCGAAAAAGAGGCAATTCCTCTTGTCCGCGAGATCAGCGGCCTGGAAAATATCGCCGTAAAAGGCTTGATGACCATTCCGCCCTTTTTTGATGCCCCGGAACAAGTGCGGCCCTACTTTAAAGCGCTTGCCGTGCTAAAAGATAAAATCGCCGATGAAAACATCCTTAACGTCTTTATGGAAGAGCTCTCCATGGGCATGTCCGGCGACTTTGAAACAGCCGTCTGCGAAGGGGCCACCCTGGTGCGCATTGGCACAGCCATTTTCGGAGCCCGCCAATGAAAATCCTGCTTCACATATGCTGCGGCCCCTGCGCCATCTATCCCGTTGATGTGCTGCGGGATAAAGGCTTTGAGGTCATGGGCTTTTTTTACCGGCATAACATCCACCCCTTTACCGAGTGCCTGAAACGCGAGGAAGCCGTCCGCAAGTATGCCGAAAATAACGGTCTGCGCGTGATCTACCAGGAAGGCTATGACCTTGAAGGGTTCATCCGGAACATGGTCTTTCGCGAGTCAAAGCGCTGCCGGATCTGCTACTACGAGCGGCTCAAGGCGGCCGCCCATATTGCCAAACGCGGAAAATTTGACTATTTCACATCCACCCTTCTGTACAGCAAGCAGCAGAATCATGACTTGATCCGCGATATGGGGGAATCCACGGGAAAGCAGATCGGCGTTCCTTTCTATTATATGGACTTCCGCGAAGGCTGGCAGCAGGGCATTGAAAAATCCCATGAACTGGGGCTTTACCGGCAGCAATACTGCGGCTGTATCTACAGCGAAAAGGACCGGTTTTACAAACCGGAGGCGGATAGATCCTGATGTTCGGCAATTTCATCTACTTCATTGTGGCCCTGCTCATCTATACCACCTATCAGCCGGCATCCGAGCCCCAAATCAATCCCTTTTACTCCCTGGCCATGTTTTTCGGCCTGATCGGCGTTTTTGCCGCAGGCACCCGGATGATCTTTAACTCCATCACAAATCGGATCGGCAAGGCCGATTTTGCCAGCCTCGATTACCAGTTCAACTCCGCCGTGAGCCGGCAGGCCATCATGGCGATTTTTATCTATGCCATTGATATCTATCTGTTAAATATCGGGACCCTTCTTAGGCAGTTCACCTTTTTCCGGTTCTTCCCCACCCTTGAGGCGCTGTGCTTTCTGGGCCTTTTTATTTTCTATTTATGCGTGGTGTGGACTTTTGCCTATGATACGCATATCAAGCTTTATAAAAGCGGCGAGGCGCGGAAGGATTATATACTTTCGAATATCACCTTTTCTCTGCCGGTGCTCCTGCCCTGGTTTATTCTCTCCATTACCGCAGACATTATCAATGTTCTGCCGTTTGAACTGCCCAAAAAGGTGCTTTTATCCACCGAAGGGCAAATCGTCTATTTTCTGGGGTTTCTTGTAATTATTGCCATTATCGGCCCCGCCCTGATCCAGAAATTCTGGGGGTGCCGGCCCTTAAAGCCCGGACGCACAAGGCTTCGCATCGAGCTTTTATGTAAAAAAACCAATATGGCGTATAAAGATATTATGGTCTGGCCGCTTTTCGGCGGCCGGATGATCACCGCCGGGGTGATGGGGCTGGTCAGGCGGTTTCGCTATATCCTGGTTACCCCGGCGCTTCTCAATTACCTGGAGCCCTATGAAATCGATGCGGTGGTGGCCCATGAAATCGGGCATATCAAAAAGAAACACCTGCTGTTTTATCTGATGTTTTTTGCAGGCTACCTGATCCTGGCATTTTCAACCCTGGATTTTGTCACCTACGGCATTATCTACATAGAGGCCGTTTATGGACTCATGGGCCAGAACGGGGCCGCTTATGCCACATTTACCTCGATCAGCTTCAGCATCATGATGATAGTGGTCTTTCTTGTCTATTTCCGTTTCATCTTCGGATACTTTATGCGCAACTTCGAGCGCCAGGCCGATGCTTACGCCTATACCATCATGGGAGATGCCGCGCCGCTGATTACCACATTTGAAAAAATTGCCGCAGCCAGCGGCCAGCCGCCGGACCGGCCCAACTGGCATCATTTCAGCATCAAGGAACGTATCGATTACCTTCAGCAGTGCCAGTCGGATGCGCGCTGGGTACATAAACACAATAAAAAGGTTAAAAAAAGTATCCTGATTTATATCCTGGCCCTTTTTCTGGTGGGGTGGCTGGGATTTCAGTTAAACTTTGGCGCAGCCGGGGAACGCATCAACGCCGGGTTTATAAAGTCGCTGGTTGAAAAACGGCTCCAGAAGGAGCCGAAAAACGCTGAGCTGCATGTGTTTCTGGGCGATCTTTATTTCAGTGAGGAAAACATAGGGGGCGCTGCCAACGCCTATGAACAGGCGCTAACGCTTGAGCCCGAAAATGTCCGCGCGCTGAACAACCTGGCATGGCTGTATGCCACGGCTGAAAAAGAGGCTTTTTACCGGCCGGAAAGAGCGCTTTCACTGGCCAGGCGCGCCGCCCGTATTGAGGAGGCGCCGCATATTCTGGACACCCTGGCGGAGAGCTATTTTATCAACGGCCAGTATGAAAAGGCTGTTGAAATTGAAAAACAGGCTTTGGAGATGGCCACGGGGGATACCTCCCATTACCGGGCGCAGTTGGAGCGGTTCAGGCGGGGTGTGGAGGGAAATCCCCCCTAACCCCCCAAAGGGGGGGAGATTGGGCAGTGGGCTTTTCCAAAGGGGGGAAAGAAAGGCTCCTTTTAACTTCCCCCTCAAAGGGGGGGGGGTATTAAGATGTGGCCCATTCCTTTTAACTTCCCCCTTTGAAAAAGGGGGAGCGAGGGGGATTTAAAATCTAAAGCGTCACCTCGCCCCGGGTCTTGATCACCGAGCGCACCATATTCTTCATGCTCACGTTTCCCCAGCACATCAGCTTGATTGAATAGACCTCTTTTAGCTTAAGCTGCCGCATAATCTGATCTTCATCCATGCCCTGATCCGCCAGTTCGGCCACACTTCCGTAAAAATTCTCCAGGTAATCGAGCTTTCGCATCAAACACTGCCGGCCGTCCTCAATTTCCGGCCGATGGGCACAGAACAAAGTGTCAAAATCATAAACAAGCACTTTGCGAAGAGATTTGATCTGGTCGGCAATATTTTCATCCGCCCGAAAATACTTGATCCGCTCACTTAAATACAGATCCCCGGAAAAAAGCCAGCCCTGCCGGGGCTCTAAAAACACGGTGTGATCCTTGCTGTGGCCGGGCGTATGAACCGGTATAAATGAAAACCCGTTCGCATTGTAGGATGGAGGCAATGGCGCCGGCTTTAAGGGGTCAGCGGCCCCCCACATCAAATGCTGATATGGAAAAATCCGGCCGGGATTTCTCATTTTCCGGCAGGTCAGCGGCAGGGCGTAAACCGGAATATTTAACTGTTCCTTAATGGCTGCCGCATTGCCGCTATGGTCTTCGTGATAGTGGGTCAGAAGCACAGCCTTTACGCCATAGCGCCGTGCAATATTTAAGGCCGCGCTTCTCATATGGCTCAGGCCGGTATCAATCATCACCCGGCCAACGATATAGAAGTGAACCGTCATTATCGGCCGGCCCACGGGCGACCACCCCAGTTCCCAGGCGTTTACCGGCCCGTATGGTTTGTGTTTATAAATCCGCATAGCAAAAGTTGAAAATTTTTCAATTCAGGATCAAGCGATTTGATTTAATAAATTTTATATAGTATTGTTGTCCGAAATTTGAATGCCTTTTTGGATTACTTTCTGCAAAAATGCTGCAACAGCGGTATAAACCGCTTTTTGGAAAACCACAACACTTAGCTGATGCCGCAATCCATGAAAAAGACTGCCAGCGCCTGGAATTATGAAATCAAGGAAAACGAAGGCAGCGGAAATATCGTTCGGTTAAGCGGGCGGCTTTCCATTGACACCGCAGCCGAATGCCTGAAGCAGCTCACATCTGAATTAAAAAAAACCGCCCTTCCCATTTACTTTGATCTAACCGACATTTCGATGCTCGATGACTACGGTGCACTGGTACTTTTCGAACTCAAACATGCCCTGAAAATTCCGGATGCCGAATTCCGCATTATCAATCCGCCGGAAGCTTACAAGAAAACCCTTTCATTGGTCAATTTTGATTTTGACGAACGCTGCTCCGTGAATGGCGGGCGGATGAGAAGCAATATCATTGTCGAATTCGGGGCAGCGGCCATTGAGGCGCTTGCCGGCATCCGGTTTATGATCGCGTTTATCGGCGCCATCGCCCTCTCTGCTATCGAGGTAATTAAACGCCCCCGCTCCCTCCGCGGCCAGGATACGGTGACCTACATGAAAACCACCGGCGTGGATGCCCTGCCGGTGGTCGCCCTGATCAGCTTCCTGCTGGGGCTTATCATCGCCTTTATGTCCTCGCTTCAGCTTCAGCAGTTCGGGGCCAATATCTATGTGGCCTCCCTTGTTGCCATGGCTATGGTCTCGGAACTCGGCCCCATCATGACGGCGATTGTAGTGGCCGGCCGCACCGGTTCGGCGTATGCCGCGGAAATTGCCACCATGAAAATATCCGAGGAGATCGACGCCCTGTTTTCCATGGGATTTAACCCCACGCTTTTTTTGGTAATCCCCCGCCTGCTGGCCTCGTTTATCACCATCCCCCTTCTTACGGCGTTTGCCAACATCTTCGGCATCGCCGGCGGCCTGTTAATCGGCATTACCCTGCTGGATTTAACCGCCGGCGCCTATATAACCCAGACCATTGATGCACTCACCGTATTTGAACTCATATGGGGCCTTATGAAATCATGCGTTTTCGCTATTTTGATTGCCGGGGTGGGCTGCCTTAAAGGATTCCAGGCAAAGGGCGGGGCGTCCGCGGTCGGGCATGCGGCCACCGCAGCGGTGGTAAACAGTATATTCCTGATCATTCTGTTCGACTCCATGTTTGCCATAATTCGAAGCTATATCGGATAAATGCAGATGCCGAATACGCCTGTCATCCAAGTCAAACATCTGAGCGTCAGCTATAATGACGATCTGATCCTGGACAATATAAGTTTTTCCGTGCCAGCGGGTGAAATTTTTATGATTGTAGGCGGCAGCGGCAGCGGAAAAAGCACCCTCATGCGGCAGATGATCGGCCTGGAGATGCCGCAGAAGGGCCATGTATTTATCGAAAACATCGATATCACCCAGTGTTCGGATGATGCCTTTTATAACGCGTTAAAAAAATTCGGGGTCCTGTTTCAAAGCAGCGCCCTTATAGGCTCCATGACAATCGGCGAAAATGTGGCCCTGCCCATTACCGAGTTCACGGATCTGCCCAGGGCGGTAATCGCCAACATGGTCCGCATGAAACTCTCCCTTGTCGGCCTGGAATGCTATGTGGATCATCTGCCCACCGAAATCAGCGGCGGCATGCGCAAGCGTGCCGGACTTGCCCGGGCCATGGCCTTAAACCCAAAAATCCTTTTTCTGGATGAGCCTTCCGCCGGCCTGGACCCCATAACCGCGGCGGAAATAGACGAGTTGATCCGGCATATCAACCAGTCGCTTGGCACCACCATGATCATTATCACCCATGAACTGGACAGCATTTTTAACCTGGGCCACCGGCTGATCATGCTTGATAAGTCAGCCAAAGGGATTGTTGCAGATGGTATGCCGAATGAATTAAAAAACAACAGCCCGAACCCTATGGTCAGAAAGTTTTTTAACCGCCGGGCAGAACAGTTCCAGAGCATTACATAATGACATGGAGTTGCAATCCGCTGCAACATGTATTAAATAACACATGTATTAAATAACATATTATCTTTACATTTATATTCTTTGGAGCAGATACATGTCGTCCGTTCGGACACAATTTTCCGTGGGTCTTTTTGTCATCATCGGCATGGCGGTGGTCGTCATTTTTATTCTATGGCTCGGCATGGTCCAGTATTTTCAGGAAGGCCGAAAGTACGTCGCCTTTTTTGACGAATCGGTCCAGGGGCTGCAAAAGGACTCAGCCGTAAAATACCGGGGTGTGGACATCGGGAGGGTGGCGGATATCCGGGTGGCGCCGGACGGCAAACTTGTTCAGATCGTGCTGAACCTTCGCGAACCGTTGCGGGATAAAGAAAATCTGGTGGCGAAAATCAAATCAGTCGGCATCACCGGGATCATGTTCGTGGAAATGGAGCGGATTCGGCCCGGAGAGATTGTTCCCATGCCCCAACTGGATTTCGAACCCGACCATCCGGTAATTCCCACCAAACCGTCAGAAATGCAGCAGCTGTTTACGGATCTCTATGAAATCATGAATGAGATCAAACAGGTGGACTTCCAAAAGATTGCCAATGACGTCTCCATCACCCTGGAAAATGTCAATCAGACCCTGACCGACGCCCAGGTTCAAAAGATCTCTTCAAAAATCCAGGAAACCCTGACGGCCGCAGAAGCGCTGATGGCCCCGGAAAAATGGGAGCCGATCCGCGAAAATATCCGGCAGGCCTCAAAAAATATGAACCAGCTGATCAATAAGACGGATCGGTCGGTTACGCAGGTGGGTCAGGCCATGACCGCTCACAACAAAGAGATTGCCGTTGCCATTGACGAGTTTCAAACTGCGGCAAACGATGCATCCACGATGCTCGCCGCCGGCACGAAGCTTATCAACACCACCGACCGGCAGGCCATCCAGTTCCAGCAGCAGCTCAATATCACCCTGCGCCACCTGGAATCCGTGAGCCAGAATTTAAACCGGCTGATCAATGAGCTCATCAATCAGCCATCCAGACTCATATTCAGCCCGCCGCCGCAGCCGGCCAAAGCGCTGGACGGAAAAGGGGAATAGCCATCATGCAAAATTGGAATCATCGCCACGTATATGCCATACTCATCGTTTTCTTGCTGACCCTGACCGGCTGCTTCGGCAACCAGGGCCCGAGCCAGCCGATCAAATTTTATCAACTGGATTATCCGCCGCCGGCGGTATCGTTTAATAACACGCCCCTGCCCTTTGTGCTCCGCGTGGACCCGTTCCAGCCCTCCGGCCTCTATAATACGCAAAAGATCATTTATCAGGAAGACCAATACGCCGCCGCCCAATACGCCTATCACCAATGGATTTTACCGCCGGATCAGATGGTGCCAAGATTCCTGGTCCGGGATTTCAAGGCGGCTGACATGGTCCGGGCGGTCTTTTTCAATGGCGGGGAAGCCGCCACCCACCGCCTGGTGGGAAACCTGGAAGCCTTTTATGAGGATGACCGGCCGGCCCAATGGCAGGCAAAGGCAGCGGTTTCACTGACACTGATGGATATGGAAAAAAGAAATATTGCCGAACAGATCTGCTTTCAGAAAACCTATACGGTGGAAAAACCCTGCGATGAAAACACGCCGGCCGCATTTGTGGATGCCATAAGCAGGGCCATGGCCGAGATCTCGGAAATGGCCGTCACCGACATCTACCATGCCCTGCTGGATGCCCAAGGCCAGTGATAAAAGTCGATCCTTTTTCAGCAGAGCTATAAACAAATCCCGAAAAAATCCATCGCGTTTTTGCTTAATATGCCTTCCAGCCGGTCATAGGGTATATCCGCCGCCTTCAGCCGCTTGAGCTCCCGATCCCATGCATAGGGGATGTTGGGAAAATCCGTACCATACATCACCCGGTCAGCCCGGTAGTCATTTAGCTCAATGACCTCCTTAATGGGAAAATAATCCGCCAGCACCATGGTGGTATCCAGCCAGAGATTGTCGTATTTTTCGATTAACTGACGGTAGGCGGTGATTTCATCAAAGCCCAGATGGGGCACGCAGACATTTAAGTCCGGAAAATCCTGTAGCACCCGCTCCAGCTTATCCGCCCGACAGAGTTTATAGGGGTCGCAGGGATAGGCCGGGCTTTTGGGTTCCCGGCCCGCATGCATGACCACCGGTTTTTGATTGATGCGGCAGCACTCATAAAGGGGATTCATATATTCGGCGTTCATGTCATAACATTGCACGTGCGCATGCAGCTTCAATCCGCCAAGCCCTGCGTCAAATGCTTCCTGCAGGATCTCTTCGGCATAATCTTCGCCCGGAAAGACCGTCGCCATGCCTGTCACCTGATTCGGATGCTGGCTGCACTTTCCCGCCATGTAATGGTTTAATTGCCTCGAGATCCCCGGCTTATGCGCATACTGAAGCGCCACAATATGGGAGACCCCGCGGGATAACAAAAATTCGAACACCTGGCCTGTTCTCAATTGATAGCGGATGGACCACCCGTGCTTTTCAAACCACTGCCAGACGGCTGAAAAAATACCTTCGGGAAACACGTGTACATGCGCATCAATAACCGGCGGGAGGCCGGCAGGCACGAAAGACTCTTCCTTATCGTTGATATAGGGCAGCTTGGTATGCAGCATGAAAAAAAACTATTGCAGCACCTGGTCTAATACCTGCTGCAGCTTTTCCATTGAATACGGTTTGGTGATCATCCCTATCGCTTACGCGCTTCGGAATGACAGCAGCAGAAGGTATTGGGATTAATTAGAAAAAAAGTGGCATTGAACGAGACCGTCAAATTTTGGTATCCGGCACAAACCATTCCTTTTTACGATATACCAGGTCCTGGCTCTTTGCCACGAGCTCGCCGGTTTGCGCATTTCGGATACTGATATCATAAAGGGCGGTCGGGCCGGCCGCGGCCTGTTCCACAGCTTCGGCCACCAAATGATCCCCGGCCCCAGTGGCCTTTAAAAAATTAATCCCCACATTTAAGGCCACGGCCGTCTGGCCGCGGGAATTGCTGGCGGCGGCAAAGGCCATATCCCCCAGCGCAAAAATTACCCCGCCGTGCGTCGCCCCGTGAAAATTGAGCATATTCTCCGTTATGGTAAGGCTCACCCGGCTGTGCCCGGGCTTTACAATTTCCACCTCAGCCCCTAAAAACCGGGCAAACGGATCCTTCCGGATATATTCGGCTATCCTTTGATCCCTGTCCCTGCTCATTGAAATAATTCCTCACTCAATGTCATTAACTTAAGATTCCATCAACCCCTTCTCCTTCCGGGAGAAGGCCAGGATGAGGGTAAAAATGCCTTAAGTTAATGGCAGTCATCCCTCACTTCTTCTCGATGGTGCCGCCGGCCCGGGAAATCGCCGCTTTTTCAAAATCCGCCTGAAACCCCGGGGAATAATTCATATACTGGGGGATCGGGTATCGAAGCCCCGCGGCATGCGTTTGCTCCAGCCCTTCCACCAGAACATCCAGCTTTTCACCCGGGCAGGAAAACATCACCTCATGATCCTGGGCCCCGCCCCACACGCGATCGCCGTTTCCCAGGGTGACATACTGCGGCTGGTTGGTCCGGATCGTTTTAATCACGCCTTCGTGGCAGGAGCCCACCCGGCCGGCAGCGGCAAATTCGAGGACGCCGCCTTCCATATACAAATATCCCTGGACAAATCGCATGGCCTGGGCCGGCAGGCAGTATATCAATACACTGTCCGGCACAATTTTGGTCCGGGTAAGCGGGGAAATGATAAGTCCTGCAAATTTGTTTTCAAAGGTATAAAGCATCTCCTCAAATTTGTTCGCGGTTAACCCGTCCTTTGCGTAAAGGCCCACGCTGAAGGCTTCCGCCCATTCCTTATCTTCGCCGGTCAGCTCATCCCAGCCGTATACCCCGCGGGCAAGCTTGCAGTTAATATCCGCCTCAGTAACGGCAATGGTCCAGCCATAGCAGCGCGCCATCTTAAAATTCTGGCACAAAAAATTCTGAATCCCTAAGTCCCGGGACGGCCGCTTATATTTGGACGCAATTTCGGTTTCTGATTGAATCATTTTAACGGCCAGGGGAAAGGTGGCCGGCCGGATCAGGGCTTCGATCCGCTCGCCGTATTTTCTGTATCGATCCAGTTCCGTTGTCATTTATGCTCCCTCTGGCTATCGCCGAATTCATGGACCACCCAGTCCTGATCCACCCACAACCCGATTACTGCAACATTTGCATATAACCGGCCAATCCGCGTGACCGCCGCTTCAATGTGCTTTAGCTGCTTCTCTTTGGGGGCGGGATTGCCGGCACAGTCATGATGGCCCACGATGGCAATACCCACGGATTGATGCTTTTCAACCGAAATTTGCAGCCGATCAAGAATGGACTGCACCTGGGCCGAATTCTGATCTTCCGCGAGCACGCGGTTCGGCCCGGGCTCCGTGATACTATCCACATAATCCGCTTTAAATCTGTCCTGCAGATAGCTAATGACCGGCACCTGCACGCGCCCGTCCATGCAATTAATCACTGTACAGAAACTCATATGGCATCCTTAAAATTCACTTTTGGAGCGGTAAGTTTTGGCGAAAAAAGTGGATTGCCAGAACTGCCGGCTGACAAGAAAGCCTGGATTGCTGATCACAAAATCCGGCAGGATATGGTACCACCGGTATCCCCTGGACCGGAAATAGCTGCGGCACTGCGGCTTGCACCCGAGTTCATCGGCCGCCGCCAAAACCGCATCCCGCTGGCACCGGGATTTAATAAACGGCCTTAAAATGCGGGGGTCAAATCCGTGTTTAACCAGGCTGTCCTTTACCCGCTTGTAGCTCTGAAAGCGGGAGCGGGCGTCAAGCTGGGAAAGAATCGGCAGGCTGATCAGAAACGCGGAAATCGCCATGTTAAGAACCGCACCTGCGGCAGATTCCGCCTGAAACCACAGCAAGCCCGGGACAAACGCCGCCAGCACGGCAAGCTCCATTATGGTCATCACGTGCAGCAGCAGTCCGGCCTTTATATAGGCGGGAACCAATCGGCTTGTGCGCGCATATCTGTTTATCTGGTTATTCGGCATAATGGATCGTCATCATTCCGGCAAAAAATCAGTCCAAGGCGCTTATGTTGCGCTCGTCAAACACCTCAAGGTAGCCGAATCTTTTGTGTGAATCAATTCATTTAAAATTCTGCAACGCTCAACTTGGATAACCAACGTTGCAAAAATAGCGGAACCCCGGATCAGCCGCAGAACCGGGATATAAACGCATCGCGCTGCTCGGTGCTTCCGACCATAAGGAGTTCGCTGCTTGGCTCGAGCACGGCATCCGTGGGCGGATTCGTAATGATCTGCTCGTCTTTCTGGATCGCGATCACGGTCAGTCCGATCTCGGAGCCGATACGGGCTTCCCCCAGGCGCTTGCCTGCCAGGGTTTTGGGAACTTTAACGACAAACAGGTCAATTCCTTCCCCTATGACGATCAATTCCCGTTCCTGCAAATAGGAAAGCACGGATTCCGCCCCGATGGAGTCGTAGCTCAGGACGAAATCCGCGCCGGCCCGGTGGATGGCTTCGAGATTTCGTTCATGGGTAATGCGGCTGACAATGCGAAGATCGGGATTCAGCCGCCGGCAGTATACGGTCAGGTAGATATTCATGGCATCGTCGTTGGTCGTAATGACAACCGATGGGGCCTCTGCCAGACCCGCACGCATAAGGACACTACGGTCTGCGGCATCCCCGATGAACAACTCGCTGGCAATGGCCGCGGTCCGCTCCCTGAGCGCTTCATCGCGCTCGACCACATGAAAGGCGATTCCCTTTTGCTTCAGGGCCCGCGCAACCGCATATCCGACGTTGCCGCAGCCGATGATGAGCACCGGATTGTAATTGACATTGTAAATCACCAGGAAAGATTCGACTTCGGCGATCTGCTCGGAGGTCCCCACAATCACCGGCACGCTCAATTCCGACAGCATGGTATCCGGCTTGGCCGGCAACAGGCGTCCGCGCTCCCAGATCCCCACCACACTGACACCGGTTATTTGCCGAAGATTCGTTTCCCGGATTATGCGCCCCGCCAAAGGGGTGTTCTGTACCGGAAACTCGGCAATGAGCAGGTCCTTGAAAGTGCCGATCACATGCACTGTGGCGTGCTGCGCCGTGACGCGGTACGCCAGGTGCTCGCCCAGCATTTGTTTCAGCGGCAGCACGTGGGTCGCTCCGGCCAGTTCCAGAAGATCCACGGAATCGACATTTTCGGCAATAGCGACAATCGGGACCTTCGCCGTTAGCTCCCGCACCGTCAGCGTGATATTTGTATTGGCGGCATCTTCCCCATTGGCAAGCACCATCCGCGCATCGGTGACGCGGACCGCCTTATAGGTCGTCTGATTGTCAATCTCCCCGGTAATAACGGGGAGCCCGTCTTCGTAAAGGCTTACCGCCTCTGTGGCATCCGGTTCGAGAACGAAAAAAGGGATACCGAGGGCCTTAAGCTTTCTGATGAGAACCCGCACCACGGTATCGTATCGGCAGATGATTACGTGCCCGGCGGTATTGCCGGGAACCGCGCGGGGCACCCGATGGCGGAGCTGGGCCTCCAGCCAGGGCGCGTAGAAATACCGGATAAAGGCAAACGGGAGCACAATCAAAAGGAGAACGATCCCGGACATCAGCACCACAATGCTGAAGGCGCGTCCGATATCGCTGTGAAAAGTAATGTCGCCGAAGCCCAGCGTGCTCATTACGGTAAGCGCCCAGTAAATACCCGTAACAAACGAATGTTCCTCTTTTTCAACGGCGATCATGATCCATTGAAAAACAACCGCGTAAATAAGGACCACCGCGATGAGAAAGACCACATACTTGAGTAGTGCCTTCAGATTCCTGCGGGTCTGCTGCTGGCTGAGAAGTTCAGATAGCTGACTACCCAAAAATTTCATTATATACGCCAATCTCCCATTTAATGGCCCCTAATTTTGGGTTATATTATCATTTCCGGGGTGGGGATGCAAATTTTTGATTAATGTTTGATTAATGTTTTCACGGTAAATTTGTTCTATCTATTTTTCAGGCGGGCACGGTGGCCCGCCCTACGAATGGGGAAAAACCCGATCCATCGTAGGGTCGGCCACCGTGCCGACCTTACATGCGAACAACCCCATGGTTATGGGGTTGTTCGCCAGAACAAATTCACCGTGTTAATGTTTTTGCTTCTATTGAAGGCATAAAAAAACTTATTGCCGGGGATTCAACGGCCTAATAATATGCTTGACAGCCGATTCAAGGTTTGCCAATCCCGGTTCAACTTAACTTTTCAAAAAATATTGAAGTTTGGGGCGGGAAACCATATGAAAGAATCCTGGAAACCGTCCGGCCCTTGACGGCCGCAAAGACAACAAAATGCAAAAGGGGGACAGCCTATATGCAGATCAAGACAACCGACCTGCCGGGGATCGGCAAACGCTATTCCTTCAAAACCGCCGAGGACGAGCAGATAACTGTTGTCCTGCACCACAACGGCAGCCGGGAGATCTATCACTTCGCAAAGGACGAGGAGGAGGACCCGGATTTCACAGTTACGCTCACAGACGAAGAGGCCCGCCAGCTCGGCACCATCCTGCTGGGGGTCGACTATCAGCCGGTAACAGATGACAGGGTCGAGCTGTTTTTAAAGTCAGTGCGCCTGGAATGGCTCCGGGTGACCCCTGAGAGCTGCCTTGCCAATCAGAAGATCATTGACACCCGGATCAGAACCCGGACCGGAACGACCATTGTCGGCATCCAGCGCGGTGAAAAAATGATCGGCAGCCCGGATGTAAACGAGCTTATCCTGCCCGGAGACGTGCTTATGGTCATAGGAAACCGCGAACAGACCAAAAATCTCGACCAGCTCTGCAAAGGTTAGGATCAACCGTGGAAAACATCCCTTTCCTGCTGTTTGCGGGCCTCATTCTGTGCGCGTTTTTTCTGGTAAGCTTTACCTCGCAGCGGCTCAGGCTTCCCTCGGTTCTGATCTACATCGTACTCGGGACGGCTGTATCGTCTTTTTTCCACGATATAGAGGCCATCCACACGGTTGCCGAGGTGGGCATCGTGCTTCTGTTTTTCATCCTGGGCCTGGAATTTCCCCTGGCCAGGATGATCAGTATCTCCAAAAAAATCTGGCCCGCCGGTCTGCTGGACGTGGCGCTGAACCTGGGCGGCGCCATGGCGGTTTCCCTGATTTTCGGCCTGAACTTTATTTCCGCATTTATTATCGGATCAGTGGCTTATGCCACCAGCTCGTCGATTACAGCCAAGATGCTTGAAGAAAAAAAGCGGCTGGCAAGCCCGGAGGCCGAGTTTATCCTTGCGCTGCTGATATTTGAAGACCTGGTGGCGCCGGTGCTGGTGTCCTTTATCGCCGGCGTAAATGCCGGCGAGTCGCTTTCCCCGGCGTTTACGGGGGTGCTGGCCGCAAAAATCCTTTTACTGGTTGCAGGCGCGATTATCATCGGCCATTACGGGTTCAGGCGGCTCAACCAGTTTATTTCCAGGTACATACAGCATGATTTCATGCCCCTTCTGACCGTGGGAGTGGCGCTTGCCTATGCCGGCCTGGCCATTTCCCTGGGACTTTCGGAAATACTGGGGGCGTTTCTGGCAGGGGTCATGCTCTCGGAGACCGGCCGGTCCTCGGAACTGGAACATCTCATTCTGCCCGTAAGGGATTTGACCCTGCCCTTTTTCTTCTTCTGGTTCGGAACCACCATCTATTTCGGCGAGGGAGTTCCCTACGCTCCCATGATGGCGGTGATTGTGATATGGGCGATCGCCGGCAAAATTATTACCGCCTATGCGGGAAGCCGCCTGTTCGGACTGAGGCCAAAGTCTTCGGTGCGGGCCGGTTTTTCCATGGTGCAGAGAGGCGAATTTTCCGCCATCATCGCCAGCATGGCCGTTCCGGAATTACGGGTTTTCAGCGGCATCTACATTGTCGTCACCGCCTTTATCGGCGTATACCTGTTCGGCCGGGCCCCTTCCATTGCCGCTTGGCATGAAAAACGGCGCAAAAAGCGGACTCCTTCCCCCAAATAAAGATGCCGCCGGGCAGGTTTTCGAGAACAGTCCTGAAACGCAGTTCGCTTTCCCGCTGATAGAGATCAACCCAAAGGTTGATGCTCAATTCCCCTCGGCTTGTCAAAATTCCGCCGGCCCTGGCTGTCGCCTGGGCTGACTGGTTATAACCTTAGTGAATATTTGTTGCTTCCCGCTGAAGTGCAATTACTTCATTATTAAGTCGTTTTCCTATCAAGTCTTCTGTGGTTTCCAGATCGTAACGATTCTGGAGATTCAGCCAAAATTGAGGAGTCATGCCAAAAAAACGGCCTAGGCGAAGTGCGGTATCGGCAGTAATGGATCGTTTCTCATGCACTATTTCATTTATACGCCGGGGGGAAACGCTTATATCTTTGGCCAAGCGATACTGGCTGATTCCCATGGGAGCCAAAAAATCTTCCATCAGAATCTTGCCGGGATGAATGGGCGGTAATTTTTTACTTTGCATATAATCTCCTAATGATAATCTGTTATTTCAACTTCATACGCAGAGCCATTGCGCCATTTAAAACAAATCCGCCATTGATCGTTTATGCGTATGCTGTGCTGCCCTTTCCGGTTGCCTCTTAATGCCTCTAACCTATTACCCGGAGGCACTCGTAAATCATTTAAATCCACTGCAGCATCAAGTATTACAAGCTTTTTGCGTGCTATGCCCTGAATATTTTTGGGCAATTTCGCTGAAAATTGCCTGTTAAATATTTTCTCAGCTTCTTTGTCCCGGAAAGATTGAATCATATAATAAATATTAACGCTCCACGATAATAACGTCAAGCGTTAAATCCGGAAATGCAATTCGATGAATGTTTCAGTTGTATGGGTTATAACGCTGCGGTTCACAGGCCGCGGGGGATGAGCGGTCCTCTGTGAAACCGCATGTTATGGGCCATTTGGTACCACTCGGATGCATTGATATCATCCAAATATTTTGATTCAACAGTCAATTCTTTTCACGGTAGATTGGATCCGGGGGGCGGATCAGGCTGAAAATTTCAATTTGGTTATCTGTTTGACTCCAGTGGAAATTGTATCGGGATCGAAATCGCTATCGGGATCGGGATCGAAACATTTCGATTTCGATAGCGATCCCGATCCCGATTTGGATCAACCATTCCCATCATTTTTCTGACTCGCTGATTCCTTCGCACTGGAGTAAATCGGATAACCGGAAATTTCAATACAAGTATTGCTGAAACTCCACAAAGACCTCGCGGATGTTATCCGGCGGCCCGAGTTCGGCCACCGCATCGCCGACACTATGCTGTTTGACGGGACATTTCTTGGTAGGAGAATTCCCAAAGCCCAGCATTGTCTTTTGCATGTTCAATCGTCATGCTGACAATGTTGCCCTTTTCATCAATGTCTATATAGATATTTTCGCTTATCTCTTTTGTCTCCTGGACCGCCTTTTCTGTAAATTCTATGTGAGCTGTATCGGTGTCGGAAAAATATTTCACTTTCATGTCTCATTCCTCCTTAAAGGAGCTATCAAAAAATGCATTATGCACTGTTTTGCCATCATCAAGCAAAATAACCCGCAAATATTTTCCAGCTTCTGTTATTCTGGCCCATTTTCTGATCCTACCATCGGATTGCACTTCAATTTTTGCGGGTTTCTCAATAACTGCCTTAATCCTCTATTGATCCAATCCTCCTTAATCTGAGCGCGATCCGGACGTTTTTTTGTGTAATCAAAATATTGGGTTGTTTTCATTTGTCAAAATCCAATCAGATTATTGGTGCCGAACGCCCAGCATAACCGGCCGGGAAACAGCAGCAAAGCGAAGCAGAGCTGCTGTTTCCCGGTCCGTGTTGATGCTGTGGTTATGGATTCGCAGTTATTGATGGGCAGTATATTCATCCAGAAGCCTGCGAATCATTTTTTGATATTGCGTATTATATTTTTTTGCTTCTTTCTTAAAAAAGTCCACACTCGTTTTGCTTAGCGTAATTGTAACCTTGACGGTTTCATCCTTTAAAGCGAGTTCTTCCGGGGATGGAAGAAAGTCAGAGACGACCTTAACTTTTCCCATTGGTTCGTCAGTGTATTTGATTTTCTCTTTCATAGATTTTCTTTCCTTTCCGCCAATATCCGGCACCGATTATTCTGATTTTGTTCTTTCGGTATGTAAACCGAACCGTCATTATCCCGTCGGAGACCTTGCCAAGACAGTAAAACCGTTTTTCATTTTCACTGTGCTCAAGGTCTTCAAGGATAACACGTTCAGTGTCCAAAAAAGCAAGCTGTGCCAGGGCGAAAGAAACTCCATGTTTTCCCTGGTTCTGCCTGTCTTTTTTGGAATCCCAATCAAAATCAGATCGTTTACTCATAAAATTATAATAGATAAGGAAAGAAAATGTGTCAATATAAAAATATGGTTTTTTATATGGCTTTTTTGGTCCATAACGCCGCTAATCAGCCGCGCGGTTTTTTGCGTCGGCTGAATTAGGCTCGTTATGCTGTTTTACTGATGAGCCACTGGACGAAGCTCGTAAATACGTCCATATTTTGTTGCTGATTTTAAATCTCCGTTACGAAGCGCATCCCGCACATCATCCAATTTATAAGCATCCTCTACGCTAAGATAAGGGGACCACCCGGTCTCGTCTTCCATCAGTTCAACCTCCACTTCAGCAACATATTGCCCTTCATGGATATACTTGATTTTTTTCCGACGTTTCATCTTTTGCCTCTCCGTAAAAAATTTTCATCCCAGCGTTCCGGATCTGGCCTGTAGGCAGTGACCAGAACAGCGGGTTTATCAAACCCTTTTGGAATACCCCATACAACATGGACAGGATTTCCTGACCGGTCCTGCTGCAAAACCAAAATACATGGTCCTTTGGGGTACTGGGGATATTCTTCAACATTGTCCCGTTTGCTACACCTTCAACGATTTCTCGGATTGACAAGTTATCTTCAGCCAATTCATCATATCCATGCTCCGATATCAAAACCTCGTCAGCCTTGATAAGGCCGTATATCTGGTTGAAAAGATCACTCACCTCATTTTCTCCGAATTAATCATTTTAAGCAACCGCTGCATAACGTAGCCTTCACCGGCAGGAACGAAGCGCAGCGGAGTTCCTGTCCGAGTGCAAGGCATGGTTCGCTGCATTTAAGCGACTTTCAGATGAAGCTTTTTACCAAGTGCTCTTGCGTAATTTTCAAGCGTCGAAAGCTTGATATCTTCCGCGTGATTCTCAATTCTTGAAATGGCTGATTTTTTTGTATGTAATTTTTCAGCAAATTGTTCTTGCGTTAATCCTGCCTCTTCGCGGGCCTGTTTAAGCATCACTCCTATCTTAAATTGTTCGTATCCTGTATCAAAGCCCTCTGCAAATCCTGGGTCACGCACTTTTCTTTTATTTATATATTTTTGAAGATCGCTCATTTTATTTTTCTCCTGAAATATTCATTTTTCCGATGTTCAGCTTTTTTGATATCTGCCTTGGGTGTTTGCGGAACACCGGTCAGAGTGCAGCAGGAAAGTTCTACCTTTCCCTTCCTTCTCGAATATTATCCACTATTTCTTGAGTGGTAATTTTTGCATTAATAGAAGGCACATCCAAGGGGGAAGAAGCGATTTTTTCCGGAACCAATGCGAAGGTCCTGCCGTCTTTCCTTCGTATTAGCACTTTTCCTGAGTTTTCCGCTTGGTCAAGAATCATGGCCAGCTTTTGCCGTGCTTCAGAATATGTATAAATTTGCATTTTATACCTCCAGGGTTTCGACGTTGAGATTTTGGGCAGATGCCATAAGCTTTCGGTCCAATGTCAATAAGGGAGACCTGTACCTGATCGCACAATCCAAAAAATAAGCATCGTATGCATAAATATTCGCCTGTTTGGATAATTTTAAAACCGCAACAAAATTCGGATCTATATAACGAATGGGAATGCCTTTAAAAAAAGAAATAATTTGTCAAGCTAAATGAGGTAGAACGCATTTCTCATCTGCAGGTGGGAGCGGCAGCGGAACAACTGTAAGGTGGAGAAAATGGTTATGCAGAAGAATGCTGATCTCTGAGAATTGGTTTCAGGCGATAAATCTGATTTGCTTCAGGACTGTTCATTGCATGCCAAAGATCCCAATCCTGTTGCAAGCCCAGCCAGAAATCTGCGGACATACCCAAAACACGGGAAAGCCGCAAGGCCGTATCCGGAGTTACCGAACGTCTGCCTTTAACAATTTCGTTAAGACGAGGGTAAGAAACGCCCAGGCAACGAGCGAGTTCTGCTTGTGTAAGCCCCAGCGGCTTGATGAATTCCTCGAAAAGCATCTCCCCGGGATGTGTCGGCGGACGATTTCGAGGCAACCGCCTCCCAATATCAATGGTAATCTGTGATTTCGATCTCGTAGGCATGGCCTTCCTCCCATATAAAACAAATTCTATATTGTTGATTAATGCGGATACTGTATTGATTCTCCCGGTCGCCTTTCAAACGTTCCAACCGATTTCCGGGAGGCACTTTAAGTTCATCGATCACCCGAACTCTGTTGATTTGATCCAATTTCCGACGCGCAACCGGCCAAATAGATTGAGGGCAGCATCTTCGAGCTGCTTGCGATGCCACACCATCAAAAATATCCCCGGTGCCAACGGACTTAAAGGTTATTATCATGGGTCATATTATAATGGGGTCCATTATAGATGTCAAGCGATTTGCACCGTATGCATAATGCTGGAAGCCAGGAGCAGCCAAGGCTTTCCCTGACTTGATTAGAATTATTTGATGTTCAATTCCCCTCGATTGGTCAAACAGGGCAAATTTGTTCTGTCTTTTCTTAGGCAGGCACGGTGGCCTGCCCTACGGCCACATGCGTCGTAGAGTCGGCCACCGTGCCGACTAATTGTCCGTTAACAGGACCGTGGTTATGGGTTTTGCGGTTAGAACAAATTAGCCGTGATTTGTCAAAAGGCCGCCGGCCCTGGCTGGCACCTGGGCTGACTGGTTGGGCAGTAAATCCCGAAGGTATATGCCGACTATCATGATCGTGCCGAAACCGCGATGAAGAAACGAACTCCTCCGAGCAGCACAAAAGGCAGACCAGCGAGAACAAACAGCGTTGCCTTGGCCCAAAGCCGAAGGAAGGAGGCTACGATTGGTGGGCGTCGATCAAGTGGGTCGTAGCGAACAGATATGCTTTCACCAACGTCGTAAAGTTCTCCTCCTGCGCCAACCTTGCTTGTGAAGCGCTGCGTATGACCAGCCTGGTCCGTAAACTCCACAACTGGGTAGTACAGCAGCGCTGGAGCCTTTCGCGGTGCCGATTCATAGCCGGATTCATAATCAACGACGACACCCTGAACCGCCTTTGTGCCAGCCACTAAATCTCTAGAGGCTGTCCATGCATTCACAGCATAGTACCAAGGCACCAGCCCGATAACTAAAAGAATCAGAGGAGGTAGAATGCGGCGGTTTTTTTCGTTCATCGATAATCCTGTTGCCCAACGACTTGCGTTACCAGCCGGAAGGGTGCACCGAAAAAGTGAAAAAAATAAATTTGTGAAGAACCAGACAACATTAGCGCTATGATGGACCGCCCCTTCCGGTCTGGTGCGCAAAGGTTCGCCACAGCCCCGATACTTAGTTTTTACTGGGATGAGCGTATCTCCTCCCGTACAACACGGCGAAGAACCTCTTCAAGGGGTTGGCCTTCATGCTCGATGTGCTTTCTAAGAGCGTCATTAAGCATTGACTGGTAGTTCCCCCCGCCTTGTTCCTCAACTTTGGAACGGAACCAATCGACAATGTCACGGTCAAGTCTGATAGTTATCCGAACCTTATTCCCCTCTTGAGGGAGGACGGCACCACGCTTGCCTTTGCTAAAATCATATTTCGCTTTCATATTGCTCCACCTCACTACGCACGGCTTTACGTGCTGAAATAATGCGAATATTATCGCCACGCCATGTGTAGACCACCACTAAAATGCGGCCAAAAGCATCCATTCCTATGGTGATATAACGCTGTTCATTTGAGCCATTATCATCAAGAGTTACAGCGTTTGGATCATCAAAAACCGCGAAAGTGTCGGCAAAATTAATACCGTGTTTTAATGAGTTTTTCTTGGCTTTTGATTTATCCCATTCAAACATAGCAGTTTATATGTAAGCACAATTGTATGTACATGTCAAGTTTTTTGAAGGCGAACGCTGCGGTTCACAGGCCGCGGGGGATGCGCGGTCCTTTGTGAAACCGCATGTTATGGGCCATTTGGTACCACTCGGATGCATTGATATCATCCAAATATTTTGATTCAACAGTCAATTCTTTTCACGGTAGATTGGATCCGGGGGGCGGACCAGGCTAAAAATTTCAATTTGGTTACCTGTTTGACTCCAGTGGAAATTGTATCGGGATCGAAATCGCTATCGGGATCGGGATCGAAACATTTCGATTTCGATAGCGATCCCGATCCCGATTTGGATCAACCATTCCCATCATTTTTCTGACTCGCTGATTCCTTCGCACTGGAGTAAATCGGATAACCGGAAATTTCAATACAAGTATTGCTGAAACTCCACAAAGACCTCGCGGATGTTATCCGGCGGCCCGAGTTCGGCCACCGCATCGCCGACGCTATTGTATTTGAGTTCAATCAATTGCGGCAGCTTGGCGGTATCGAGCTCTTCTACCCCGCGCGCCACATAGTGGCCCAGGACAAAGTTCAAAAATTCCTGCTGCCGGTAATCGCGGCCCTTGAAAATTTCCGCCCGGCGGGTTTCCACGCGCTCGGCCCGGGTAACCGGGGGCAGGGCAAATGCAATATAGGCCAAAACATCATAGAGGTCCGAGTTTTCGGCCTCGATGAGTTTTCCGATCTCACGGAGCTGCTCCGTGCCGTAGCCTTTTTCCGCCAGCCCGTCGAGCAGGGCCTTGCGGGTATCCGGCCGGCTCCACAGGGCGCGCAGCTCGTCTTCGTCTTTAAACAGCTCTGGCAGATCGCCGAATAGCTGCTCGATAAACTGGGCGGCGGACATGGGCTTGCCGTCCGGGCTCCAGAAGGTGGTGGCGGATATATGCTGGATGGTGCGCTCCTTGCCGTCTGCCAGCTTCACCTTTACCTTTCGGTTTTTCCCGCAGATGCAGGGGCGCTTGCCGCATACCGGGCAGGGCTCGGGCGGCTCTTTTTCGCAGATGCACGGAATCTGGCCGCATACCTGGCAGGGCTCGCGGGGCTCCTTTGTGCAGGTGCAGGGGATGTTTCCGCAGCGCGGGCACGGCTCGGGCGGCAGCGGCTCGCCGTCCCACTCCGGATCGCTGAAGTGCTCATAGGCTTTCACAAAATCATAGATGGTGAAATAGTCTTTTCCCTCGAACAGCCGGGTACCGCGGCCGATGATCTGCTTGAACTCGATCATGGTATTGACCGGCCGCATGAGCACGATGTTTCGCACATTCCGGGCATCCACGCCGGTGGAGAGCTTCTGCGAGGTGGTGAGAATGGTGGGGATGGTCTTTTCATTGTCCCGGAACATGGCAAGAAACCGGTCGCCCTCCTTGCCATCATTGGCGGTCACCCGCACGCAGTAGCAGGGATCGCGGCTGGCCTTGAACTGGTTGATCAGATCGCGCACCGCCAGGGCGTGCGCCTGGGTGGCGCAGAACACCAGGGTCTTTTCCCGGGGATCGATCTGGTCCATAAAAAGGCGCACCCGGTAGCCTTCGCGCTCGCGGATCTCGATCACGCGGTTAAAGTCATCCTCGGTATAGCGCCGGCCCGACTCGATTTCGCCTTCGATCACCTGGTCATCCGGGGTATAGACATAGTCATCCAGGGTGGTGGCGATCTGCTTGACCTTAAACGGGGTTAAAAAGCCGTCATTGATGCCGTCTTTTAAGGAATAGACATACACCGGCTCGCCAAAGTAGGCATAGGTGTCCACATTGTGCTGCCGCTTGGGCGTGGCGGTCAGGCCAAGCTGGACCGCCGGGCTGAAATATTCGAGGATGCCGCGCCAGTTGCTCTCGTCATTGGCCCCGCCCCGGTGGCATTCGTCAATCACGATAAAGTCGAAAAAATCCGCCGGATAATCCCCGAAACTGGGCGAAGGAAGGCCGTCCGCATCCCGGCCGGTCATAAAGGTCTGGAAAATGGTAAAAAAGATATTGCCGTTTTTGGGCACCCGGCCTTTTTTGCGGATGATCTCCGGGTCAATGCGCACCAGCGCATCCTCGGCAAAGGCCGAAAAATCGTTGAATGCCTGGTCGGCCAGGTTATTGCGGTCCGCCAGAAACAGCACCCGCGGCCGGCGGCCGGGCGCACCGGATTTCCTTGCCGCCAGGCTCCACCGGGCGTGAAACAGTTTCCACGCGATCTGAAAGGCGATGGCGGTTTTGCCGGTGCCCGTAGCCAGGGTCAGCAGGATGCGGTCTTGGCCTGCGGCAATGGCTTCCAGGACCTTGTTGATGGCATTGTGCTGGTAATACCGCGCCTGCCAGAAGCCGCCCCGGTCCTCGAACGGCACCTGACCGAACCGCTCCCGCCAGAGATTTGACCCGGCAAAGGTTTCCGCCCAGAGCTCATCCGGCGTGGGATAGGCATCCAGATAGCCTTCCGCGCCGGTGTGCATGTCTACCCGGTAAAGGCCGTCGCCGTTGGTGGCAAAGGCAAACCGCGCCTGCAAAAGCTCGGCATAACGCTTGGCCTGTGAAAGCCCCTCGGTGTCCGGCAGATCCCGGCGCTTGGCCTCGAGCACCGCCAGTTTCTGCCCCTGATACATCAGCACATAATCGGCAATATCCGGCCGGGCCCGCTTTCCCGCGCCCTGGAGCCGGCCCGGCGCAATCACCTCCCGCCGCACCCGGCTGCCGTCCAGCACGCCCCAGCCCGCGTCACGCAGGGCAGGGTCGATTAATTCGGCGCGGGTTTCGGCTTCGTTCATGCGGCTGCCTCTTTGCGCTTGTTATTCGGGTTTGCCGTCAGCTCCCCGGAAAATGCTTTTTGAAGCAGGGATTGTTTGAGTTCGGTCAGGGCGGTAAGTTTTTGTGTATAGATTTTGTCTAATGTTAATGTTTCCTGCTGAAGAGTTTCAATTTTATTAACAATATCTCTTTGTTTATTTTTCTCAGGCACTTGAATTGGCAGCCTTGACAGCACCGTCTGATTTAAACTGCTTATGTTTACACCGCCTCCGGATTTAATTAGCATATCCCTAACCATATCCGTCTTAAGATAATGAACAAGGAATGTAGGTTCAACAATGGATGAGATAAGTCGAATTCTGATTGTGAATCCAGAATGTGAAGTAGGCTCAGGAATATCACCAGCCAACATGCATCGCCCAATAAGGTTTTTGTTCCCATTCGACCTAACAGTTAAAATATCACCTTTTTGAAGCTTATAGGATTCACTTAACTTGCCGTCAATCTGAGCAATTTCAAGTTTATGCATTGGAACCCAATAGTTTGATTGAAAATTTTTTACCCCCACAATCTTAACATGTTCTCCTTTTGAATTTTTGGTAAAATTCAACCCATTCTTAAATTCAGCAATTTCACCAAGAGTGAGTTCAGTCCATCCATAATCGTGAGAGCGAAAAACAGAATTCAAATAATTCTCAAATAGCTCGCGGGCGTTGGCAAGGTTCTTTTCTGTGTTGACGACCGCCTTTTCGATTCCCGCGAAAGCTTCATCGAGAATGGCGACGATGCGTTTTTGTTCGTTAAGAGGTGGAAGCAAAACACAAATATTACTAATATCGCTCAACTTCAATGAAGGGTATTTATGGTCTTGAATAAGGTTTTGCGAACTTACTGTAAGAAGATAATAGAGTAAATAATAATCAAGGGCATATTCCGGATTAGCTTTGATTGTAGCAAGATGACTCGAAACATAAGAGTCGCAACCAAGAATGACCCTATGATTTAAAAACGTAGACGCACCACTCTTCGGAACGAGAATCGAGCCTTTAGAAATCAGACGCAGCTTGGTAGCGCCTTTATCATTTAATTTATCAGTGGAGTCATAAATTGACCCAAACCGAATTTTTCCAACATCAGAAGTCCGCACGAACGGATAAATTCCGTTCTGAAAAGATTCTTTTTTCTGGGGTGCAGAGTTACCAGCTCCTATGCTAGCTATTTCTCCGAGTTTTGCAGTTTTCCACTCATCCCTCATAACATCCCCCGAATCTCTTCCAGAATCTCCTCGCTCTCCTTATCCAGGGTCTGGATCTCGTTGATGATCACTTCGGGCTCACGCAGCGGCCGTTCTTCTGCCTTGTTGGGATTTTTTACTGACAAATCAAGCGTCTCCGGATCAATGTCATTCACATCCACGGTCCAGGATTGCCCGGAATCGGAAAAACCGGCCTGCAGTTCCACAAACTCCTTTAAGTCCTCGTCATTCAAGGGGTTGGTCTTGCCCAGGCTGCGGCCGGGGTCGAGCTGGTAGTACCAGATTTTGCGCGTGGGCGCTCCTTTTTCAAAAAACAGCACCACGGTTTTGACCCCTGCGCCCAGAAAGGTCCCGCCCGGACAGTCCAGCACCGTATGCAGGTTGCAGGCCTCCAGAAGCTCCCGGCGAAGCGCCCGGGAGGCATTGTCCGAGTTGGACAGGAAGGTGTTTTTGATCACCACTGCGGCCCGGCCGCCGCCCTTTAAATATTTCATAAAATGCTGCAAGAACAAAAAGGCGGTCTCGCCGGTTGATGGGAAAATTCTGCTGCACCTCCTTTCGCTCCTTGCCGCCAAACGGCGGATTGGCCAGGATCACGTCAAAGCGGTCCTTTTCCTGGATGTCGCTGATGTTTTCCGTGAGGCTGTTGGTGTGCACGATGTTGGGGGTCTCGATGCCATGGAGGATCATGTTCATGATGCCGATCACATAGGGGAGACTCTTTTTCTCCTTGGCGTAAAAGGTCTGGTGCTGCAGGGTGTCCAGATCCTGGGTGGACAGGCGGCTGCCGTTGCCATGGCCGTTGTCGTAGCCATTTGCCCCGTAGCGCAGATAATCGTGGGCCTCGCACAAAAACCCGGCGGACCCGGCGGCCCCGTCATAGATGCGCTCACCGATCTTCGGGCGGGTGACCCGGACCATGGCCCGGATAAGGGGCCGCGGGGTATAGTATTCCCCGCCGTTTCGGCCGGCATTGCCCATATTCCGGATCTTGGCCTCATACAGGTGGGAAAGTTCGTGCTTTTCCTGCTGCGAACGGAAGCTCAGACTGTCGATCAGCTCCAGGGCGTCGCGCAGACTGTAGCCGCTCTGGAACTTGTTTCGGATCTCGCCGAAAATCTCGCCGATTTTGTATTCGATGGTATCCGGGCTGGCGGCCCGCTCCTTAAACCCTTGCAGATAGGGAAACAGCCGGTTGTTTACGAAAAGAATCAGATCATCGCCGGTAAGTGCGCTGTCATGATCAAAACTGCCGTCCGCTGTTTGGGGCGCGGCCCAGCTTGACCAGCGGTACCCGGCCTCTATGATAAACTCATAGGATTTGCCCAAAAGCTCGGCTTCCATGGCCCGCTCGTGTTCCAGATCATCCAGGTATTTTAAAAACAGCATCCAGGAAGTCTGCTCGGTATAATCAAGCTCTGTGGCGCATCCGGCCTCTTTCCACAACACATCGTCAATGTTCTTGAATGTTTGTTCAAACATCAGCCCCTGCAATCCGTTGGTATACCTTATGTTCTGCTGATAATGGGTGTCACCAAAGCGCGTAAAGCCTGAAAAGACAGCCCCTTTTTGGCGCTGGTCCCCACTAATGGTCCCTAATTTCTGCGCATATTATCATTTTAGGGGATGAGATGCAAATTGATTGCTCTGGCGTGCCTTATTGCAATAAGCGGCGATGAAAAGTGGTACCCATGTCATTTCAAACGACAGTGAAAATTTTTTACAAATAAGTCGGTCTGGAGTCGGAACTGCCTTGGTTCGGGCCACGGTAAACGACTGATAAGACCATAACGTTACGGCTAACCAGCGCCGCCCAAATTACCTGCTAAAAACCGCATAGTGTCCGGCGTCTGGTTAAGCCGGTTGGGCCTGTAGGCTCATGCAGCCACAGGGAATAGTTTCTTCGGAACCCACCATAAGTATGCAACCATGCCAAAGAGTTCGACCAATGATTGAAAGACAATCACGACAACTGCCAGCTCGTACGACGAGGGCAGTGCAAGTGCGAGCGGAAGGACGACGAATGAGTTCCGGCTGCCCAAACTGAATGCTAAAACCCGTCCCTGCACTACCGGCAGTCTGAACACGAGTGCAAGGCCGCAGGAGATAAGGCCGGAAATCACGAGAAACGCAACGAAAATTAGAAGCAGGTGCCCTAGCAGATTTACCGAATCCATAACGATACCGACCTGTGCAGCGGCGATGGAAAAAACGACAACCGCAAGTAAGGGCACCGGAAACCAACCTATCCGGTTAATAACATGTCGGCGGCTGGTGCTGGCTTCCGCCCATTTTTCTGTAATGAATGCCGCCAACAATGGAAGCACGATTAAGCCAAGAAATGCCACGAGCATCTCTCGTTGCGCCACACTTGCTGCGAAATCCGAACCCAGGAATAGCCAAAGGTAGAAGGGCAGAAAAACCATCTGCAGTATCAGACTGACAGGAGCAAATGCGATGGCGTGCTTTGTATCTCCGCGACCCAAGTGGGTGAACGTGATAAACCAGTCAGTACACGGCACCAGCAACACTAGCAGTATGCCGAGGCGCACCGCAGGCTCATTTGGGGCCACGGACATCAGGCCCCACACAACGAACGGCAAAAGAATGAAGTTACCGATCACGACAGCGGCGATAAAGCGAGAACCGGCAAAAGCCTCGTGCAGGTAGGCCAGAGGAACCTGAGTAAAGGTTGCATACAACAGCAGTCCCAGAACTGGCCAGAGTACCAGCTCCAGCGCTCCAACCTGGTTTGGCAGAACGATCCCAACCAGCAAGCCACAGGTAATAGCGGCGAGATATATGAATACCTGGAATTTTTCTAACGTCTCACGTTTCAAAGAAAAAAAACCTCGAATAATTGCTGCGGCCCAACGCCGAGCGTCAGGCGCGCTGTCAAGCGTCGCCTGCACGCTCTTGTTGGCCATCCGCTTTGAATCCTTCGTGGAAAGTGACAGTGCCTTGGGGAATATTCCCGTCGAAAGACATTGTGAGAAAGACTTCCGGTGGGACTCCCTCATGGACAAGTTCTGGAACGTTATCGAATCCTAACTTCTTGTAGTACTCCGGATACCCTACGAGACAACAGCCGCGAGCATGCATTTCCCTCAGTTGTGCCAATCCTTCGCGGATCAGGGCCTTGCCAATACCCTGACGTTGGTATTCCGGCGAGACCGAAACAAGTCCAAGTCCGTACCAGTCCGGTGTGCCGTCGGAAATGGTCACGGGCGAGAACGCAATGTGACCAATTACTCGGCCATCCATCTCTGCGACCAGCGATACCGTGAGGGCATTGTCGGCGCGTAGCGCCTCGATTATAAATTGCTCCGTGTGGTTGCTGATCTCCAGCGTATTGAAGGCAGCGATAGTCACTTCGCTAATTGCGCTGACATCGACGCTTGTTTCATTCCTGATAGTGACATCGGGTTTCATGGGGCATATTCCTATGGCCAACGTTGCCAATCAGAGGGCGCGCGCTTTTTGCGATCCGCTGCATTGGCGTGGTTATCTATTTTCTAAGGTTTGAGCCCATTCTTCACACCGAACGTTCTGCATTACCAGCCAGAAGGGAATACTGAAAACACAAGTGTTGATGAATTCTGGGAAGTACCAGAAGCCGCCTATTGTAAAGGCGCACGCCCCTTCCGGTCTGGTGCATGCAGTTGTTCGCGCAAGCGACATCCCTTTATCGTTTATCGAATTCCCGATTTTCTTCCTTAAGTCGTAGATATAGGCTCATAAGTGCCTTGTATTCTGGTGCATCCCTGTCTGGATACTCTTTTTTGTCCTCAAGAGCACACTCAATTACTGCAAGAAGGCAATCAAAATCCCAGCTATATAGTCCAATTGGACGCTTTCCTTGATAATTTTCAATCCGTCTATCTAATCCAAAGGCTTCGACCATTTGATAGCTGTGTCTTTGCAGTTCAAATAGCTCATCGCCTGTGATCAAAACTTTCAACTTAATGTCTTTAGACCCTGGTTTCATAACATGTTTCTCATATCGATTCTCGTATGAAGCTAACGCTGGAAGCCAGGGGCAGCCAGGGCTTCCACTTATCTGATTAAAATTGTTTACTGTTCAATTCCCCTCGGATTATCAAAAGTCCGCCTTCCCTGGCTGTCGCCTGGGCTGACTGGTTAGCCTTAATGTGTCCGGAATGTATTAAACTCTCCGGTTCCAAGCTCCATGGATGCATAAACTTCAAACAAATGAAGTTCTACTGAATTTTCAATTTCAATAACGGCAATAGAGCATTGTTCTAATCGCCTTTGCGAATTCTCAAACAATGAACGAAATTTAAGATCGGCCATATTCTGTTCTCTTGTCCCACCAGGGTCTCGCTGACATTTGGCAATGTAATAAGCCAAACTGCCACTAAAATGGCTATTTGAAGTAAGGTGCTGAAACAGGCGATTTATGACGTTTCTCGAAATGCCAACATACAAAGGCGCTCCATGCTCAATGAATACGTAGCAACCAGAAAAATCATTTTTCCGACCTATGCGCTCCAAAAGTGTAGCCTTACCCACACCTTTCTCCCGGATCCAGGAAGCTGGGATTGGCGACTTCATATTTTCTTTAAGACGAGAAAAATGGGCTGGCAATATATTGGCTGCCAATTCATGGAAGCTTGTTTCGCAATTGTCGATCGGTTTTGGCATTTTTCGTTCTTCAGGCTAACGGTGGAAGTAACCGGCGCCGCCAATGAACTTGCCGCGGAGCGCCGCAAGCCTTTCCGGCGTCCGGTTCACTGACTGGTTGGGCTGGGGGAATTTCGCTCTTCAAGCCACCTTTTCAGAGAATCTTGGCTCTCCCCGGATGGTTTTCCTGCAAGGAGGCCGTCTACGCTGATATCTTCGTCTAAATCTTCCCAGTGAATGCCCTGGCCTTTTCCAATTAATCTCCAGTTTGCCCGTTCCTCAGAACCAGCATATTCAAGCCGGAGAAACCATGCCAATGGTGCTGAAATGGTTCGCCCGTCGCTGAGATCAACCGTAATGGTATCTTCGGTTATCAGTACATTTACCGCATAAGGTGTTTCGATATTAAATGCCAAAGTATTCATTCCATGCCTTCATTAAAGATGCTTGGTTTTCCTTAATAATAGGAAGAATTTGTATCAATTCAAGGCGATTGAACCCGCCGCTGTTTTGGAGCCGGGGAGGGTCAAGCCAATATTTGGCCACTTTTTCGTCTCGTTCGACATGGATATGAACAGGTTCATCACGATCACTCGCATAAAAAAGAAACGCTATGGACCAGAACGCAAAACTGTTGGCATGTAGTATTGCTGCTTGTGGCTATTGTGTCGCCCAACGTTCCAGTTCAGCGACCCGGCGCCACTTGACCTTCGATAGTCAATCAGAGCGCTGTCGCCGGGTTCGCTGCATCTGGCTTCTTGGGTGGTTTCTATTTCTTCCGAATAAGACCTGTGGCGAAGAGAAGTACCACAGCACCCGCTATTGCTGTCACGAGTGGACCTACCCATTTCCCGCCAACTGAAATACCCAGAACCCCGAATAACCAGCCGCCCAAGACCGCTCCGATGACACCAACAACGATGTTCCCAATAATGCCGAATCCGGCACCTTTCATAAGCAGGCCAGCGAGCCATCCGGCGACGCCTCCAATCAGTAGGAATACTACAAGTTGCTCCATGCTCATTTGGTTCTCCTTTCGTTTTTTTGTTTCACCCAACAATGATTAGACGGCCTAAGTGCTGTAAAATAAAACAGCCCTTAGGCTTAACTTAGGGTAATATACTTCAATTTTGACAGCATATTACCACTTATATGGGTGATAAGCAATTTTTTTGCTTGATATTGGAAGATGAAAACGTTTTCTTCCGATATAAAAAGCCCGAAAGCAAACGGTGGCGCACCATGATGCTTCATGATGCTTCCGGTGATGGAATTTATGCGGCGGTTTTTACAGCACGTTTTGCCCACCGGCTTTATGAAAGTCCGGTATTACGGATTTATGGGCGCCAAACCCCGGATCGGCCGGGACCATGTCAGATCCTTGATTGAACTGGCCTTTGGATTTGAGGTGCCGGATCGGCCACAAAAAGAGGCGATTCAACCCGCCTTGCGCTGTCCGGAGTGCGGATCAATGCTGGTACTGCGATACGTGACGGACAGTCTGTTCGGCCCGGGCAAAGGCGCCGGATAATCATAGTTTATCGTTTATTTCAGGAAATCAGACAATGCCGTTTCGGGCAACAGGATATCTGCGGCCTGCGAGCGGATATGGCGTCAAAAACCGAGTATATTTTTCAAAGATCTCATCGTGTACCAGGCGATAAACAGATGTTTCTGGTCAAAATCAACGTGCTGCCGCTAAAAATAGCATCTTCTTTAACGGAAAAACATCCGGCACATCTTCTCTTCTTCGACTCAATACCCTTATAGCAAAAACGGGCTTCATGAACATTTGATAGAGATCGACCCAGCGGCTATTTGCGGCACTTGGAAAAGTTTGCATAATGGGTCGACTTTATCCTGAGAGGTTAGCTTTCTTGAATGCATACTTGATTAGGGGCATTTCATCCCTGCCAATCCAATTATTGTGCTAATGACACCAAAAGATATCGCAACTCCAAGCGCGATTCTTGTATAAAGCATAGCCTGCGAATGCTTTAATTCTTCTTTCGTTTTGAAGTTATTTGACACAAAACCTTTAAGCTCTTGAGTGGGTGCAAGCGGTGAACTTATGATGTTTTCTAAGATTCTATAAATAGATGATTGTTTTTTGGTAAAAAGCAATCCTTCAAATTCTCTACTTCCATCAGAACTGAATATCCAACTTGGGTTTTTGGGATCTATGTAATAGCCTTCCTTATTCAGAATAATATTATTCTTTTCGTCTTGCGAAACAGCGTCAAAGTCTCTACACATCACAAAGGAAGGAGCCGATGCCGAAAAAGTAATGCTGTGTATATATCTTTCAGTTCTCAAGTATTCGATCAAAGAGAGCAGTTCGAGAAACTCAGCCATTCTCTGACGATTAATTGCATCTTCTTTCTTGCCCCTTAGATATAAAAGCGCCTCTCCCCTATCAGGCAAAAACACAAGAGCCATACCGCTCTCAATCGAAAATAGTTGTTCTGAAACAAATCCTGATATTGTTACCAGATCAACAGGATTTATTTCGGATATTTTCTTTATAACAGATTTTTCATATTTACTTAGATCTCTCATAAAGTTCACCATTGAAAAGCTAACGTCGCAGGTCAGGCGCGCTGCCAAGCGTCGCCTGCACCTGATGGTTCGGCTTTGTCTATTACAAGCCACAGCTGCCCACGAATTTTTCTGGGACTGATGAGTAGGTTGATCTTGATGGCATCAGTGCTTTCCCCATCGCGAGGGATGCACAGGACAGAATACCGGTGAACTCGGCTTTTCATGAACTCATTAACCTTCAACTGCAATGTCCCGCCACCAGTGAACATGACATCCCAAAGACGGGCGTCCTGCTCCTGGTATGTCTGGCGCTCCGAATCTCTATCTGTCCATTCAATGCATTCGTGCCAAACCACACGGCCTAATGCGACGGGTGCCCCGAGGACATCAAATCCCAATCCCACTTCTTCGGCCGTTCGTGTGACAGACAAGTAATCGGGTGTCACCCACGATTCGGTTCGTCGCGCCATCATGGCCATTGCCTTAGCCGCGCACCGGGGACAAAGAACCAATCCGACGTGCTTTGTCGATATTGCTCCGTGAGTGCTGCCTCCGCCGCGGAACGGGGTATGCCAGCATCTGTGAGCATCTTGATATTGGTCTCATCAAGTCCGAATCCGTTATCGAGGAGGTAGGTAAAAACATCCGGAGTTATCCGTTCTCCGGCCCCCGGTGTTACGGCTGCGTTACAGACATCACATCTCATTCTCTCTATCCTGCCGAACGTTGGCGGTCAGTGAGCAGCCAGGGCTTCCACTGACTTTTTTAAAAAACGGTTAATCCCAATTTCAAACAAACTTTCAAAAATGCACCGGCTGTAGATGTCCACTGGACTGCCTGGTTCTGTGTTGTTGTATTCAATGATATGTTTTAGGTTCATGTATCTATGCCAACAAAACCACCATCAGCAGCACGAACTCTCATATTCTCTTTATTGCATGGAGTCATTCTGCCACATTTCGGGCATTGTACTGTGTTACCTATTAAAGTAGATGTATCAAAAGACTCTGAATCACCAAAGAATATTGGTGAATTGAACCATGCATTGCATGATTGGTCGAGGCACCTAATTTGGATCTCTTTAACTTTTGACATCTCTCCTCCTTTTATGACAAAGAACGGTTTAATCAGCGGCGCGGTGGTTATCGCTAAGACACGCCCAATTCCCAAGCTCATCCCACCCCATATTTGACCCACACTCGCAAAATTCATCCGCGTCCGCTGAATTTGATGGTTGGGAGGCGTTTTCTAAATATGCTATCAAGTCTTCATGCAGCTTTATTCCGTCTGGGTGCATTTTCTGTCTGCTGGATATAAATACCCGGGCGTGTTTAAGTGTATTCAAAATTTCATCGAAAACTTCATCTGTTATTGCTTTCATGTAGCCTCCTAACGACCTGCTCATCTGCCGGTGTGTAGCGGCAGCGGAACACCGGTCAGGGTGCAGCAGGAGAGGTTATGTATCGCGTATTTGGATTTTTCAACAATGTGTCGTTTCACACCACGAGTTTATCGGCCAGATGTGGAATTTTAGCTACCTACCACTCCGACTTGTGCAAGTAGTTTACGCGACCTTTGAAGTATTCCACATTGAGCGACTTATCAATCCGCACTACACCGATAGAATGCGAAAACCATCCGCTGCTTCGGTAGGTCTCTTTCTCATAACGCTGAAGGTCGAAGAGCAATAACAGCTCCTTGTCGTAATTTGTCAGCACTTTCTTAAGGATGCTTGATTTGCAGAGAAGCCGCAGCCCTGGCTGAGGGCCGCCTTCTCTATTTGTTTCATCGCGTCCCCAGGCCTCGGCCCAGAGCGATAACACCCCATGATTGTTATTCCAGAAACGTCCAAACTCATCTTGCCGTGTCAGCTTACAGAACTCTGAATAATCTTGCGCAAGACGCGGCCGAAAGTTGGCGACCGAAACGCCATATGGATCATGCTCATCCAACCGGACCTCGCCGGACGGACAAACGATCCAGGGCGAGTACTCCTTCTTATCACTGTGCAGATATTCGTCATCATCTTCGTTGCCTTGGAAAGCAGGTAGCCACACTAGTATTGGTTTTTCGCGAATGAGCTTTCTTGCAAACTGCTCGGCCTTTTTGGGTGGAACAAGCGCAGAGGATAGTCCTATTTCAACACCATCGGATGAATACCATCTGCCCTGAATAATCAGTTCTTTGTTAACGCCTTTCTCAATATCTAAGCCGGCAAGCCCCATAATGTTCTGCTGATCGCCTGTTATCGCAAGTCCCTTCTTCTTAGATTCAAGCAGCCTCACAGAGGCATCATCAGGCGTCCTATCCGTACCATCAGAAAGCCATAAGCCATCCTTGCGAGTAAGCACGTAGCGGCTAAGCCACTCTCCCCACGGGTCGTCCTCATACCACCAGTCGTCGGTTACAGGATGTGCGGCAAGCAGCTTACCTGCAGCAATAAATAGAGCATGCCAGCCGAGCTGCTGCCCATAGCTATGAAAGCGGGTTGTTATTCCATGAAAATTTTGCCCGTGGGACTCGCGGCCACCATCCTCATACATGTTCGTCATTGAAGGATCAATATTTTGTACGATACTTGACATCATGTCATCAACTTCCCAGCATCCCTTGCCGAAAACACGGCCGAGGTTATCAACGTCATGCTTATTAAATTCGTACTCCAGATAAAACTGAAAATACGGCTCGGGTAAAGACTTCGGGCGGCCCTGATAGAAGCCACCGACGTTGTGGCTTTTCTTTCGTAAACGCGGGTGCGGGGACTCGTCGGCATTACGCACAATCTTAAGCGTGGCTGCGTCAAGCGCAAGTTTGCTTCGATCCACACAGGCAATAAGCGCTTTGGCAGCAAAGTGGCGCATAAGCACATGCGGCTCGTCAATTTCCATGATGACAGCCAGGAGCAAATCCTTGTAACGCGCAACCTGATCGGGATGATTGATAGCGGCCCGCGCCAGGGTGATCAGGAGCCATAACCGTGCATGAAGGTAGTAGAACACGAGCTCTGGTGCCTGAAACGGTTCAGCAGTCTTTGAGTCGAAGGCGGCAACAACCGTGTCGACAATGTCCCAACGCCTAAACTTTGCAAATCGGCGTATGCAGTGAGCCGCGCGCCACCTGTCAACCGCATGGGGCGAACCGAGGACACGCCATATTAGCCCAGCAGCGATTTCGGTAAAGCTATCAGCAGGGTAGCATCCTGATTTCCATGGGCCATCTTTCACGTTGTCGGAAAACCGTGCTGAAGCGCCCGACAGAAGGCGCGTCAGGGCAAGCTGTCCCTGGCCTTCATCCGCTTCCGGACATATGAAATTCGCAAATGCAAGCCATACTGATCCAGCGACGGTGCTATCAGGACGAGAGAAGACCTTTATCATTTCAAGAACGAGTTCGGCCATGGGCACGCCAGTGAACTCCGATATTTCCTTGATGCTCGATCCAGAAAATTGACCGTTATCGACCAAATCATCGGCATGGGCAAGAATCAGAGGCTGTGCCAGGCTCCTAAAGACGCCCGCAAGCACCGCGGATGAACCGCCCCACGCTTCCTTCGCATCTTTCAATTCTGCGAGTTTCCAATATAAAAACAGATGGTCCAGATTAGCAACATTGCGCACATACTGGCTGCGCGCTGCATAGGGCACTTTGGCTCGCAGCGAGGAAAAAAAGCCACCTTTTAGGTCATAAATGTTCCCCAGCACATTGAATTCGTCGATAGCCTTAACAAGCGAAGCCTCGTCGGTCGGGTCCGTAGCTTCAACTATACGTGCGAGTGCCTCCCGGTTTGCACTGTCACGTTTGGCAGCTTCTTTGCTCATCTTCGGATCGAAATCGTTGCCACTGCCATGCGCAATATTACGTCCTTGCCTTGCGGTCTCGTATCGGTCCCGCGCAATTTTCAGGTGCTTAGTTAGATCATGCGATGCCCCCAGCGCTTCGTCAGCCAGCGCGTAAAGTATCTCGACAGTCTCATCACTCGCTATCGTCGGATTATCATCCTCGAACTGTGTTGCCAGCTCCGTAATCACTTCAGCATCCGGCCCTGCCTGGGCGCGCAGAGCTTTGGCAAACTCCTTCGTCCCGGCATAGAAATACTCAACCGGATTGGCGAGGCGGTTTAAACAAAGCGCGCCCTTTGGATCAATCTTTCCCGCTTCGAGCAATCCCGTAAGATAGGTAAGAAGTGTGTTGTCCAGAGCTATCCTGTTGCGGTCATCCCAGCGACTGAGTTTGGCTATGCCGCGCATCCCGGCTGCCTTTGCCATGCCGCGACCGTATGCCCCCCAGAAAAACTTCTGGGGCTCCTCCCCCATATTGAGTTCGCAGATATTGCTCAACGTGTGAAAGTCACCTTCTTCCAGTTCGTCACCTTTCATCTCCGATGCGAATAAGAGCAGCTCATTCGTGAACAGGTAATCACCTGAACCGATTGCATCCATCTGCTCCAGGCCATCCCGGAAGTACGCAGCAGCCTCATCGAGGCTGGCTGGAAGTATTGCCCGGCCAAGAGCGCCAAAGAGAGATGCCCGATAGGTAACTTCATCTTCTTTCTCGATCAGCGCGCGCGCCCTTATGGCCTGCTCTCCTGCAATCGAGTGCAGCGAGGTTCGTTGCGCGAGAATCGCAATGATACGAACCAAGTCACTGGCGCTGCTCATACGGGCGTGTATGGCAGTCAGCATGCGCTCTATGGATTGTGGCTTCAGCCCGCTGTGAGACCACAATGTGAAGATAACAGCGTCAAGACCCAAGGATTGAAAGAAGGGATCGATATCACCTGCCCGGTAATGGTCGCTATTCTTTCGAGTCTGCTCCCAGGCTTCCACAAGCTCGACAAAGCGTTTATTGATCGTCCGCGTCGATGCCGCGAGTGCAGCCGACAGTGCCTTTGTGAGAGTAAGCAGCGGCTCCAGGCGGATGCCAAGAAATCGCTCAGCAGCCTGCCGCTCATCATAGCCAATGGCATTAGCCGGCACGTTCTTGGTCTGTCCATCATAGTAACGCGGCTTGCGCGGAAGCTTGGAGAGCTGCTCCTTGCCCTTCTCTATGAAGATTTTTCCAGAAATGGTCTTCGGAATGCGGATGCAGACCGATACGAGCTCTTTTGGTAGTAAATCCTTCTCGTGAATATTACGCTTCTTTGCGGCAGCAAGCAGGGCAATCCGGAATATATAAGCGAATACATCATCTGTGCGGCTGAACGCGTCACGGTATACCCAGATACCAGGCCGATCATGCCGTGCTCTTAGTGAAATAGATTGTGCCGCAGTGACGAGCCCCAATGAGAGCGCAACAGCGGCCGACTTCCTCAGGCCGTCTTCGAGTTCATAGCTTTTTCGGCGCGTGTAGCTTTTTTCCGGCAAGTAAAGATTAGTCTCCTTCTTGCAGAGAGCAGCGAGTTTGGCGCAAAGCGGCTTACGTCTGGAGTTCGACAGCTCCTGAAAAGACAATGCAGCCGCAATCGGACCGATACTGGAGAGCGCATTAATGAATTGTTTAGTCTGTCTATCGGACTGCGTTCCTAACGAGCTCGCAAGTTGCGCATATCTCAGGACGAGCTTAGAGACTTCAAAGGAATACCAATCCCGCCAACCTGTGAGGTAACCGGCAGCATCTTCTATTCGACCTTCCGAGATCAGAAAGAAACTTGTACCAGCGATGTCAGTCTGATCAGGAACCGGTTTACGATCAAAATTTTTTCGCTCTGTGCGCCGGTAATGCTGTATCCACTCTTCATTTGCATGGGCATGGCGGGTCGCCTCTGTCGGATCACCCGATAAAACATTAACGATGGCAAGACGCGCATGTCGTGTTCCTGGCCAAACAGTTCTTATTTCAAATAGTCGCCGACGGGCGTCAACATCTTCGGCAGCAACGACAAGATCAGGATGTTCCAGCAGGTAATTAGCTCCACGCTGATCAACCTCGGCTAAGGTCGATAACTCGACGAGCAGCCGCACAAGGCTGTTGTAATCAACCTTAAGAGACGCATGTAAAGTGGCTGCCTTAAGCCGGGCATATTGAATATTGCGCTTGCCAACTGTGCTGGTAATTGAGGTAGGAATACGATCATCGAAAGCAAGTGAGAACAGCCGTTCATCATCATCGAGTTCTTGTAGCAGACGTGGAAGCGCACGGGCTGCATATACCGACGCATCCTGGCGAGCAAGGAGATTGGATGCAACACGCTCAAGAGCATCACGTGATGTCGCGTATCGTTGGTGGATCAGCGTTTCCGTTGGCTCATCACGGAACATGAGCCCATGATTGGTGCGCTCCAATAGAGGGCTAAGGTCTGAAGCAAAGCTCTCAATGGCGGCGAGTTCCATGCCATGAGCAGCAGCATACTCATCTATTGGTACCGGCGGAGGAAGCACCGCGAGCCCTGCAAGGAAAGCACTGAGTTCCTTCTCCTCATAACCGCGCTTTGTGGCCAAAGAAAGCGCATCCGTAATTCTTTGTTGGATCAGGTCGTCCAACTCGATTTCCTTGTTAATCTCGGATGGATCGAGAAGGCCGCGATCTGCCTTGACCAGGTAATCCAGCACACGTGGATTGCCGCCTGACCGGGCTTGCGCGACGTTTATTTCTAAGGTTGTGACGCTTTTCAATCGCGCACGCAAGAACGTGGTTGTTTCATCTTTGGTAAACGGGTATAATTCGAATTCATCAAACTGGGCATAGGTGTTCGGCTTACGTTCTGTACGGCAGGACACGACAAACTTTACGCCGTCAATCGATTCCGTATCGAGACTCTCCAGCAGCTTAATGGGAAAACAGTCTTCACTTGCCTGGCCAGCAGCAATAGCTGCATTGTCTATGGCATCGATGAAAATTGCCAGCTTGCGTCCTGGCATCATGCGCGAGATGGTGTTCAGGCACTGCGTAAGGCGGCGGCGAAATGTTCTGAGTAAAGTGTGGACATCAGGGCTGTCCGGGAGCATCGGATCGCAGAGGCCGCGAAATGCCAATGCATTAGCAATATGAATGAGCCCCTTCTTAGGTAAGTGTCGCGCGTCTTCTGGAGAGCGGTAAGCACCGCCTCCAAAACAATCGAAGAAAACAACCTCATGGTCCGAAGCGATCTTCGAGGCCAGAGAATCCATAAAGACTGTTTTGCCCACGCCACCGGTCGCATGAATAAGTAGCGGCGTTGAGGTGCTTTCGATACGAGTCATAACCTCGCGGAGCTGCTCCCGCTCAAGTATTTTACCGACATCGACGAGAGCCGCTTGACAGGGAAGTAGGTCCTTCGGGTCACCGATCTGAAGAGCGGCCAGCACGTCAGTGCGTCTGATCAGATTTCGGTTAGTACCGGCATACCCAGCCTTGTCACGTACAAGTTCTCTAAGCTTCCCAAGCCGGGCAGAAGCAATCGAATCACTCGTAGCAGACCAGTCTACGAGCATGCTGGCAAGCTCGTCCTTTGTTTGTGGCAAGCTTCCAGAGCGGCCAATGATTTTCAGCTTTCTCGCAAATGCAGCCAGTGGTTTTCCCGACAAACCAGAAGCCGTCTTAAATTGCTCCGCTTGCGCCTTAATATCACCGGCAAGGCTCGATCCCGTTGCTGTTGCCTCAATGGCTTGAAGCAACGATTCACTGATTAGCTGGTTCGTGACGAGCTGAAATTCGAGTTTCTCATCGACCGCCTTGGCACCGTATCTATGTTTATATGAGCGATAGGTCACACCAAACTTTTGTACTGTCTTCTTTGCGTGAGCAGCACGAAAGTCCTTGTTCTGATCAGCAATAGAGTATTTGAACTGGGCAATTACCGTTCGGGCGGAATCCTCGAAATTCGGTGGACCGTTATAATAGAATGTCAAGTCAGCAACTTCAACCGTAGCAGCAGACGCTCTAGCCTGATCGGAAGGTGAAGTCCCTTCAACGGCGATAGCAGTCAACTCGGCATCGGGCCATAGCAACTGAGTCGCCTTACGTGCTGTCCAGGCCTCATGAAACTCATGGCCGTCCCGTGAAGCCCTGACTTTATCGGTTTTGCGCTCTCGTCCCATCAAACCTCATAATTCGATTCATTCATGACAATAATGGACATATAACGCCGGCGGTCAGTGGCAGCCAGGGCTTCCACTTAAGAACAATAAAGATAAAAGAGGTCGCACCCCCAAAAAGTTTTAAACCGCCCTGTCCCTGGCTGTCCAATGCACTGCCATGTTATAAAACATTCTAAATTCCAAGTTTTTTACATAATTTTGGAAGATTTTTGGCCCACCTTTTAGCAGTAGTAAGATCTGCATATGCTTTTTCACCTATTTCATGTGGAATAGATCCGCCCTTTTTAATACGAACAGGAATGATGCACTGCTTTCCCTCTTTATGTTCTTTGAGCATTGCCATTTTGAATTCTTTTTTCACCCACGATGTTGGTGGCTTTTTGTCAAAAGAGGGACTCAGGCAAATCAAATAATATCGACATTGTGAAATGCCTTCTGACATTTTTTGGATAAGATCATCTCCGGGCAAAATCTGCTCGTCGTCAAACCATAGATTTGCACCTTTGGATTTCAGTGCCTCAACAAGCCTACCTACCTTCTCGGCGTCATTGCTTGAGTAAGATATAAACATATCAGTCATGTGATGATCCCTTCGTTTTATAACAAATAGCGTTTTATCCTTCATCTGATGTGAAAGGTAGCACAGTATAGCGGCGCCGTAAAGGCCTGAATAGAGTAAAAATTGTCATATAAAGCGCAAGGATGATGGATAAAACGTGTTGAACTAAACCCGGCCGCAGATATCCGGAAGTGCTTTTCTGATTATGGGGATTATATGGGGCATCGATTGATTTGGCAAGATCAAGGCAGCAATTTTAGGGTTTCTTACTGCTATTAAGTGGTATGTTTTCAGCATCGATGGCTGCCTTTGAAGCAAACAATGGATGATTTATTGGCTTCAAAAATGGATATGTTCAGAATTTGGGCGCACGACTCCCCGTCTGTGTCACAGTCGCATGATTCCGGGTTATTCGTCCGGATTCAGGATTTGTCAATACTCGCCACGGCGGAAGACGGAAATATTTCGTCTTGAACTTCATTCAGCCAACCCGGACTATCCAGCCATGCGGTTTTCAGGAAGAGCCCGGGGGAAGGTGAAAATTATCGGCAAATACGCGGGGCTGATAAGAAAAGCTGATTGAAGGCATTTCAGTAAAAATGCCGCAAGGTCGTTAACTCGCGCATTAATCTTGACAAAACCGGCTGTTTAATAAAAAAGGGGGCATAACATAGGAACTTAGATAGGCCCCCACTTGATGAGCAATAACCTTTATACCATCCAATATGAATTCTCCTTTCCGGCCGGAGCTGTGGAAAACTTTGAAATCGTGCTGGATGAAGCCAGTGTGTCGCTGGTCAATTTTAACGGGGAAATAAAGCCGGCATGGACCGAGCTTTCGCATAAGCAGTGCCGGTGCTGCCCGCTGGATACAGCGGAAAATCCGTATTGCCCGATTGCCGTAAATATTGCCGAAATGGTCGAGCGGTTCAAGGACCGGCTCTCTATCGATGAGTGTCTGGTGAAATGCGTGACGCCGGAGCGAACGTATCTAAAGGATACAAACGTTACAGAGGGGCTCTATTCCATATTAGGCGTCGTGATGGCCACCAGCGGCTGCCCCATCATGTCCTTTTACAAGCCCATGGCCCGGTTTCATCTGCCATTTTCAAGTACCAAGGAGACGCTTTTTCGATCCGCATCCGTGTATCTGCTGCTGCAGTATTTTGAACACAAGCGCGGGCAGAAGCCGGATCTTGAGCTGCATGAGCTGGGCAATCAGCTCAAAAAAGTCCAGCAGGTCAATACCGGCACGCTGGCCCGCATCCGAAGTGTCAGCAAAAAGGATGCGGACAGCAATGCCATTATTATTCTGGATTCCTTCTCACAGATTTTAAGTATGGCAATCGAAGGAAGTCTCTCTTCGCTGGAATATCTGTTTCCGCCGAAAAAGGGGTGATTCAGGAGCCCATATCCAGCCAGATATCGGCTTCTGCGCCGCAATGGCTGCACACGGACTGCCCCTTTTTACCGCCCGCTACCTTTTCATTTGAAACCTTGACATCTTTCTTCTCAAGCGCCGGATCATCCTCTTCCGGCAGCAGTTCACAGGTAATGATCATTTCCGCTTCGCTGCCGCAGTTTTCGCAGTGGCAGACCTGTTTTAATTTTTTCTCAGCCATTTGGGTCCTCCGTTGGGTATGTGTTCAGGGGGTTTATGCTGCGAGATTGCATGGTTTTCTATAAATCAAATTAAGCATGGAATTTATTAAATTCAATTATACCCTCATCCCGACCTTCTCCCAGGGGGAGAAGGAGATAACCCCTCATCCCGGCTTTATCCCAGAGGGAGAAAGAGATAACCCCTCACCCCCTTACGCCCAGAGGGAGAAGGGGATAAGCCCTCATCCCGGCTTTATCCCGGAGGGAGAAGGGGGTGTGAAGTATCGTCTATTCAAGATGACTTCGCAGTGCCCGGTCCATCTTTTCAGTTTGGATTAATCCGCATTCCCAGCGCATGACATGGACTTCCTCCGTCTGGATCAAATCCGCCAGTTCCGCCCGGGACAGGCCTTTTTCCTCGCGCAGGGTTTTGATGTCGCCGCTTGTCAGCATCTGCTCTCTTTCACGATAAGCATCGGCAATGGCACACTGGGTATTGCCAGCGGATTCAATGGTGCCGGCCTCCAGGCCGCATTCCGGGCAGACAAAGGCCTCGGTTTCATAGGTGATGGCAACTCCCCGGAACTGTATGGTCTTTTTCAGGCGCCGAAGCACCATCTTTTTCCGGCAGAACGGGCATGATTTGATCTTCATTGGCTCTCCGGCTGACTGCGGTTTTTATGAAACGAAACCAGCCACAAAAAATCGTCGGCCAGGGCGAACTTAATGTAGATTTCACACTGAAACGTCTGGCTCTGCGCCCGGAAGGCAAACAGCTCAAGTCCCTTGATTTCTGTCTCATAGGAGCTCTGCGGCGGGTAGAGGCCCGCATAGTCGGCCGGCCTGATCTCTGCCAGACAGTCGGGCAGAAATTTCAACAGCTCATTGTCAATGACATAATCTAAATCAATTGCGTCAATGGCTATCACGGACTGGTTCAAAAGCGCTACATTTCCGTTAGCCGCGGCATTTCCGGCATCGCGCACCTTATTAAAAAGTTCCTTGGGGGATGGTCGTTTCATGATTGATTATACATATACTTTTTCATTCCCGCTTTCAAGGATATGCAGAAAATCCGGCCTTCTTCTAAGTAACTTCACGGGTATTAGGTTTATTAAATCGATAATTTATGGTCGGCACGGTGGCCGACCCTACGATGAATCGGGTTTTTCCCCATTCGTAGGGCGGGCCACCGTGCCCGCCTGAAAAATAGATAGAACAAATTTATCGTGCCTCATTGTCTTTAAAGTTCCTTATAGGCTCGGTCCCGGGCGGCAGCCCGGGGGGAATACTTCTAAGTAACTTCACGGGGTATTAAATTAATTAAATCAATAATTTATGGTCGGCACGGTGGCCGACCCTACGATGAATCGGGTTTTTCCCCATTCGTAGGGCGGGCCACCGTGCCCGCCTGAAAAATAGATAGAACAAATTTATCGTGCCTCATTGTCTTTAAAGTTCCTTATAGGCTCGGTCCCGGGCGGCAGCCCGGGGGGGAATACTGCCGGGCATAATTTTTGAGTGCCATCCTGAACCCTGAAACCTGAACACTGAAACCTGAAACCTTGCTTTTTACACCAAGACCTAATACCCAAAACCTAATACCAGCTAAACCTGCCCTGCTCTTTTTGCATTGGCATTATATAAATAAGATGTTTAAATTAAGTTTGATTCAGTTAACGGATCGCATAATACATTATTAATTTTTCGATCAACCGAAAACAGAGGAAACGCTTATTATGCTGGAACTACAAAATATTTCCTTTACGGCGCCCGAGGCGGAGCCGGGTTCGGAAAGCCAGCCGCTGCGCGCCATTATCGAGGACCTCAGCTTTACGTTCGAGCCGGGCAAATTCTATGCCATCACCGGTCCCAACGGCTCCGGCAAAACCACCATTGCCAAGCTGATCATGGGCATTAATGAACTGACAAAAGGCAAGATCCTGTTTGAAGACAAGGATATCAGCCAGCTGCCCATTAATGAAAGGTCCCAGGCCGGTATCGTCTACGGGTTTCAGAATCCCGCCCGATTCAAGGGCACCACGTTCAGGGATCTCCTGTCTGTTGCCGCGGGGACCGATGACGAGGATGAGCTGGCCAGAATCATCGCCAGGGTGGGAATCTGCTCGATGGATTTTCTGGACAAGCCGGTGGACAGCAAGCTCTCCGGCGGTGAGATCAAAAAAATCGAACTGGCCACGGTGATTGCGCGAAACCCAAAGGTGGCCATCTATGACGAGCCGGACACCGGCATCGATCTCTGGACCATCGGCCCTATGGTGGACCTGCTCAAGCGGGAGCAGAGTGAAAACAACACGACCACCATCGTGGTCAGCCATAACAAGGCGTTTCTTGAAGCCGCGGACACCCTTTTGCTGCTAAAAGACGGCCGCATCGCCTATACCGGCGATCTGGAGGGCGCCATGCCTATGCTGGAGGATTTAAGCGTTTGTACGTTCAGTGATACATGCGAAGGAGAAGCCAATGCTCGATGCTATCGATAAACAGGTTTTAAAGGAAGTCGCCGATCTCGAGGGGATTCCCAAGGGCGCCTATAACATCCGCAAAAACGGACAGCTCGTGGGCAGAGAGGTTTCCGCGAACATCAACATCGAGGCCAGCGAAAAAGGCGACGGGATTACCATTAATATTAAGCCGGGCACGGTGAACGAGTCCGTCCACATCCCCGTGATACTTTCCCAGGCGGGCCTCCATGACACGGTGTATAACACCTTTATCATCGGCGAGGATTCGGATGTCACCATTATCGCGGGCTGCGGTATACACTGCGGCAGCTCCGAGTCCGAGGGCCACTCCGGCATCCACGAATTCCAGATCAAGAAAGGCGCCAAAGTCAAATACATCGAAAAGCATGTGGCTTTAGGCGAGGGCACGGGCAAACGCATCTTAAACCCCACCACCAAGGTATTTATGGAGGAAAACGCCAGCGCGGAAATGGAGCTTACCCAGCTGGGCGGCGTGGACGAGGCCAAGCGCTACAATGAGGCCCAAATCGGGGCGGGCAGCGTTCTCCTAATCACCGAACGGGTGATGACCGAGGGCAGCCAGGCAGCGGAATCCAGAAACGACATTGAACTCTCCGGCACGGACAGCAAGACGAATATCGTCTCCCGGTCGGTGGTGAAAGGCGATTCCAACCAGGATTTTTACGTGAACCTCACCGCGCGCGCCAAATGCTACGGCCACATCGAGTGCGACGCCATTATCATGGACAACGGCACCAACCAGACCATTCCGGCGCTAAAGGCCCTGCATCCGGATGCGGAGATGACGCACGAGGCATCCATCGGCAAAATCGCCAACGACCAGCTGATGAAGCTCATGAGCCTGGGGCTTGCCTATGATGCGGCGGTGAATAAGATTATTCAGGGGTTTTTAAAGTAAGACGGGGTTAAAATCTGAACTTCATTTGTTCCCGGCTGTGCCTGGCCGTTACCGAAAAAACCGGCAGTTCCCCGTACGGATCAAATGCATCGCCGTTTTTGTCTAGCGGCGCAATCGGATCAAAGAACCGGAAGGATTCCGCGCGCAGCGGTTTTTTCTTCCGGTTAAATGGTATATGTTCCTGGTTGTTAAAATCAAAGCCGTGAAAATAGACTTTGATCTGATCGAACCTTGATTCATAATCGCCGGTTGCCGGCTCAAGGACCAGTTCCTTCGGGGTAAGCCGGATATCGCGCCGAAAAAAGATTCCCTTCTGATAATCCCGCGTGCACCCGTCATCCTCGTAACAGGTAAACACGCGCTCCTTTTCCGGGTCTGCATACACATGGAGCTCAAGGGGCCCCTCCGGCATTTGATCCGTGCACGAGACCGGCTGCTGCATGGGGATCACACTGCCGGCGCGGATAAAAATCGGAAGCTTATCCTGCGGCGCCTCCCAAAGGAGCTCTTTATCGCCCTCAAGCCTCTGGTCGGTATAAAAGTCATACCAGCGGCCGGCCGGGAGATAGAGCTTGGTGATGTGCACGTCTGAGGCCACCGGCACCACCAGGATGGCATCACCGAAGAGATATTCATGATCGTAGGCGTGATTATAAACCATTGGATCATGGGCGTACTCGATGGCAAGACTCCGTGCCACCGGCATGCCGGTCTGGCTGCATTCATAAAAGGCGCTGTAAATATAGGGCAAAAGCCGGTACCTCAGGCGAATGAAATTTCCGGCGATCGCCTCCACCTCCTCGCCGAAACACCAGGGCTCGGCATCCCGGCTGTTTATCATGGTATGACCGCGCATGAGCGGGGCAAAGACTCCGATGCTGATCCAGCGGGCAAACAAATTCGGGCCGCATTCGCCCACAAAGCCGCCGATATCATAGCCGCTAAACGGCATCCCGGAGAGCCCCATGCTGTTTACCATCCGGACATCGGCCAGCATGTGCGCGTCATCTGAGATATTGTCCCCGGTCCAGACCGCGGCGTATCTCTGCACCCCGGTATAGCCCGCCCGGGTCAGGACAAACGGCCGCTTGTTTTTAAGCCATTTAACCGCCCCCGTCCATGTGGCCCGGGCCATCTGCATGCCGTAAACATTATGCGCCTGCTTATGGGTTGCCTTGCAACCCTCGAAATCGAACTCAATCAGGTTGGGGATGCATTTGCCCCATGCAGAAGGCTCATTCATATCATTCCAGAACCCCTCGATTCCCTTATCCGCCAGGTCTTTCAGCCATCCGGCCCACCATGCCCGGACGCCCGGGTTCGTAAAATCCGGAAAATGGCACCATCCCGGCCATACTTCGCCGGCATAGGGTTTTCCGTCCGGGTATGTCACGAACACCCCATTGGCAATGCCGTCCTCATAAGGGGCGTAGCCGTCCTCGATCTTTATGCCGGGATCCAGAATCACCGCCACATGAAACCCCATGGCCCTTAGCTTGTCGATCAGATTCTGCGGATCGGGAAAACGCGTCTGATCCCAGGTAAACATCCGGAATCCGTCCATGTAATGGATATCCAGATAAATCACATCCGCGGGGATCCCCCGGTTTCGAAACTGCCGGGCTACGGTTAAAACCTCCTGGTCCGGAAAGTAGCTGAACCGGCACTGCTGATAGCCCAGACTCCAGATCGGCGGCATCGGCATTCGCCCGATAAGGCGCGTGAATGCGTTCAGAATACCGGCCACCGTCTCATCATGAATGAAATAGTAATCCAGGGGGCCGGCCTCAGCCGAAAAAGACGCAAACCGGTCGTTTGACGCCCCGAAATTAAAAGTGGTTTTATAAGTACTGTCGAAAAACATTCCGTAGCAGAGTCCGGTATGCACGCCGATATAGAACGGCATGCTGGTATAAAGCGGATCCGCATCAGCCGGATAGGCCCAGTAATCGGTGTTCCAGTTGGTGCAGGCGGACCCCGCCCGATCCAGGTGACCGGTTTTCTCGCCCAGCCCGAGAAACCGTTCGCCGGGTTGAAGCTGTTTATAGGCGGTGATTTCATCTCCGATCCAGGATACGCCGAATGCCGGATCATCTTCGTTTATCAGGCCGCCGGATAGCGTACAGAAATACACCCGTACCGGATATTTGCTGATTTTGGCGCTAAAGCGGCTTGTCCGTATTTCGAACGCCTCTTCCATATCTGACAAATCAAAAGTGGCAGGGTCTGGCGCCGCCGTAAGCGCATAGGAGAAATCACTTGTTTCATCCGCCGGTCGGGTAACCCTTATCCGGCAGACGGCAGGATCACATATTACCACATCAATCTCCGCGTTTTCTGCAACGATGCGAAGACCAGTTTCCATGCGCTCGTGAGAGACATAATCGCCCAGGGATTCATTTAGTTTTGCCATGACGCGCCTTTCCTGTGTTTGACGGTCTCCTGAAAAGTCGATTTAGAAATAATGCAGCGCAACAAAGATATTGATCTTTTTGAATTTTTAAAAGAATTATTTGAACCGCTAAAAATCCATGTTTACAATTATAAACAATATCACAAAAAATGAACAGCTGATGAAAAAGCGCTTGCGAGACATTCGACTTAATGGTATATTAAGTTTAATTTCCAACTCTTATCCGCTGACATATTGGACAACCCGGAATCACCAAAAAAGAAGGATGTGGGATTGAATAACCCGGAAACTGACGTTTCAACCCCTAAAGACGCCTCTGCTGCCAGTGAACCGGAGAAAGGCCGCCGCCCCCGGAGGGTCCCTTTTACTGCCCGTTTCTTGACTTTTCTCGTATGCATGATCACCTGGATTATCCTCTCCGGCCGGTTTGACTTGTTCCACTTGATCCTTGGCGTTATTGCCAGCTGCATCGTGGCGGCCATTTCCGCGGATATGTTGTTTCCCTCCCCCAGGATGGAGGTTCTGCCCCGTGTCTGGCTTGGATTTATCAGATACCTCCCGGGGCTGTTATACCAGATTTTTCTCGCCAACCTGCACCTGCTCTACCTGACCTTTCACCCCCGCATGAAGGAGCTGATCAATCCGCAGGTCATTACCTTTCAAAGCAAATTAAAAGACGACATGGCGCTTCTGATCTTCGCCAATTCGATTACGCTGACCCCCGGCACGGTCACCCTCTATGTTTCGGTGCTCAGCAAATATACGGTTCATGCGATTGATAGCAAATCCGCCGCCGGACTGCCCGGTGATATGGAAAAACGGGTCGAAGCGATATTTAACTAAACCATGGAAACTTTTTTTATTTCTGCTGGCATGTTTTTATGCGTGCTGATGCTTTTGCCGCTTTATCGGGCGGTATTCGGCCCCACGGTGCTGGACCGGCTGATCGGGGTTAATGCCATCGGCAGCAAAACCACCGCGCTTTTGATCATGATCGGCCTGATATATCACCAGGTGGAAATGTTCGTGGATATCGCCCTGGCCTATGCCACGCTTAATTTTATCGCTGTGCTGGCGACTTCCCGTTTTTTTCAAAAACGCAAAGGGCTCTACAAGGGCTCGGCTAACGAATAAATTCCGTATCGGAGGCCTATGATAAGCATTGTATCAATGATTCTGATCGTTTCGGGACTTATCTTCTTTGCCGGCGGGGCAGTGGGCATTCTGCGGTTTCCGGATTTTTATACACGGCTTCATCCGGCGGGAAAACTTGATACCATGGGGCTTTTCATGACACTAAGCGGCATGGCCCTTTACGTCCTGACGGACTTCTCGCTTGCCGCCCTGCTCACCGCCCTGAAAATTATGCTCATTGTGGTCTTTATTTTTATTACCAGCCCGACCGCCACCCATTCGATTGCGGACGCGGGCATGCGGTCCGGCCTGCCGCACTGGAGCCGAGATCAGAAGGAAAGCGAATGATCTGGCAGTTTGATCTGATTATTTTGACACTGGTGGTAATCAGCGGCATTGCGTCCATCAGCATCCGGGATCTTTTGGGCGCATCGGTGTTATTCGGCGCCTATAGTTTTCTGATGTGTCTGGCCTGGGCGGTTATGGGGGCTGTGGACGTAGCGTTTACCGAAGCATCCGTCGGCGCCGGGGTTTGCACGGTGTTCTTCGTCGCCGCGGTATTCAGAACCTCAAGGAGAAGCAAGGATTGAAAAGGTTCTCGCTGATATGCGTTTTGCTCTTTGGTGCGGTGCTTTTATACGGATCCATGGATTTTCCCGCGTTTGGAGATCCGGAATCACCGGCCAGCCGGCATTTATCGCCCTATTATATTAAAAACGCCATTAAAGATACTGCCGTACCGAATCTGGTCACAGCGGTGCTGGCCGACTACCGGGGATATGACACCCTGTTTGAAACCGCGGTTATTTTCACGGCCGGACTGGCCTGCTTTTTACTGCTCCGCCGGTTTCGACGCGAACCTCCCGAATTCAGGCTTTACCGCCATATAGACACCGGAGTGACCCTGATTATTGAACAGGGGGGCAAGGAGCCGACGGATTCCAATGAATTCCAGCAAATCGACTCCCAGTGGGTCCCTTATGATCTGATCATTCAAAAAGCAGCCGGCCTGGTGGTCCCTTTTCTGCAGCTTTTTGCGCTTTATGTGATTGCACACGGCCACCATTCGCCGGGCGGCGGCTTCCAGGGGGGCGTTATTTTCGGCGCCACCCTCATCCTGATGGCCATCTCCAATGATCTCCGATCAACCATACGGCGGGTATCAGAGGCTGTCAGTTCAAAACTGGCTTCCACCGGGGTTTTGATTTATGCGGGCATCGGGGCTCTGTGCCTGATCCTGGGTGCTAATTTTTTAAATTACAGTCAGCTTTCCAAACTGATCCATGTGAGCAGTGTGATGGCCCGATCCCACGGTATTCTTCTGATTGAAATCGGGGTCGGCCTGGCGGTGGCAGCAGTGATGGTATGGATTTATTACAACCTGGTTTCCGCCGGCAGGCACGACGAAGGACTATAAACAATGCCCGAACTGATCGATATCCTCATTGCCAGATACAATTACTGGGTGGTTATTTGCCTGATGATGATCGGGCTCTACGCCATGATGGCCAAAAATAACCTGATCAAAAAAATCATCGGGATGAGTATTTTCCAAACCGCTGTCATCCTTTTTTATGTTTCCATTGCCACCAAACACGATGCCTCAATTCCCATAATTGGGCACGGCCATAACGGGCACCATGCGATTCATGCGGCGGATTATATGAACCCTCTGCCCCATGTGCTGATGCTCACGGCCATCGTGGTATCCGTGGCCACACTGGGGGTAGCCCTGGCCCTGGCTGTCAAGGCCTATCAACAGCACGATACATTGGAAGAGGACGAGATTATCGAACAACTCAAAACCGAGTACTTAAGTCAGTAATGAGCGCTCAATTTCCGGCCCTGATAATCGTTGTTCCGCTGCTGACGGCGATTGTTGTCAACATCGCCGGATGGGTGCGCAAGTCCTTCTGCTTCCCTTTAGCTCTGGCCGCCCTGACGGTCTCCTTTTTATCCGCCATCGGATTGATGGGCCGGGTCATGGCCGAGGGGGACGTGATCTACCGGATGGCGGGGTGGGATCCGCCATGGGGCATCGCCTTACATATTGACCACCTCAACGGGATTATCCTCATTCTGATCTCTTTGGTGGCGATCCTCAATATGATCGCCTACCGGCGGGCTGTTGCCGATCAATTAACCAATAGGCTGGGGGCCTTTTACTCACTCTACCTTTTGTTTGTTATCGGTTTGATGGGCATCGTCATTACCGGGGACACATTTAACCTGTACGTACTGCTCGAGATTTCTTCGCTTTCCGGATATGCCCTGCTCGGCATGGGCGGGGGCCGGGCCACGCTTTCGAGTCTCCAGTATCTTTTTCTGGGCACCATTGGCGCAAGTTTCTACCTGCTGGGCATCGGATACCTCTATATCGTGACCGGCTCCTTAAATATGGCCGATATTGCCGGCATTCTGCCCACGCTTGAAAGCGTATCCGTGATCAAGGTCTCATTTATCCTCTGCATTGTGGGGCTTTTTATTAAAATGGCCCTTTTCCCTTTGCATACATGGCTGCCCAATGCTTACTCCCATGCCCCTAACCCGGCGGCCAGCCTGATTGCGCCGCTGACCACCAAGGTGATGATCTATGTCATGATCCGGCTGATTCTAACGGTCTATCAACCCGATTTTACCTTCATCCAAATGGAAATTGCGGAATTGGTTCAATGGGTGGCGGTTATCGCCATTGTGGCCGGTTCCGTCCTGGCCTATAAGCAGAACAAGCTTAAACGGATGCTCGCCTATATCATTGTCGTTGAGGTGGGCTATATGGTGGGCGGTTTCTGGCTGGGCAACGCGGCCGGCATGACCGGGGCGGTGCTGCATATTCTAAATGACGCCATGATGACCCTCTGCGTCTTTCTGGCCGCCGGGGCGGTGATGTCCCGGGTGCAGTTCGACAAATTCGAGCACCTCCAGGGCCTGTTCGCCAAAATGCCCTTTACCATGATCGCCTTTGTGGTGGGCGCCCTCTCAATTATCGGCGTGCCGCCGACCTGCGGATTTTTCAGCAAATGGTATCTGATCAGCGGCGGCATTAATGCCGGCCATTACGCGTTTGTGGCCGCCCTGATCATCAGCAGCCTGGTGAATGTGCTGCTGTTTTTCCGGGTGATTGAGATCGGCTATTTCGAGCCGTTTAACACCCATAATGGCCACAACCATCACCCCAAGCCCCCCATGCAGGAGGCGTCCCTGGATATGCTGGTGCCGCTGATGATCACTGCCGGTCTGCTGATTGCCATGGGAATCTATGCGCACAGCCTGGTCACCCGATTTATTGAACCCGCGGTTCTGCCGTCTCTTCTGGGAAGCCTATGATAACGATGATATCGATAAAACCGCTTATCGCGGTCCTGGTCTCCCTGCTGGTCATTCCGGTGCTGGCCTCCAGCCGAAAACCCAATGTCCGGGAAGCCTGGACGTTTACCGCGGCAATCATCAAATTCGCCATTATCGCCTCCATGGTGCCGGCGGTCCTGGGCGGACACACGTTTGAGTTTACCATTGTTACGTTTTTTCCCGGGATTGATTTCAAGCTGCGGGTGGATGCCTTCAGCCTGCTCTTTGCCCTGGTCTCCTCCTTTCTGTGGATTGTGACCTCCGCCTACTCCATCGGCTATATGCGCGGCCTGGATGAACACAGCCAGACCCGCTACTACTGTTTTTTTGCCGCAGCCCTGAGTGCAACGGTGGGCGTGGCGTTTTCCGCCAACCTGCTGACCATGTATATCTTCTATGAAATACTCTCACTTTCAACATATCCTCTGGTGACCCATCATCAGGACCCGGAGGCCCGAAGCTCGGGGCGCAAGTATTTATTCTATATCATAGGCGGCTCCATCGGTCTGGTGCTTCCGGCCATGGTGGTCGTTTACCTGATGACCGGCACGCTGGACTTTGCAGACGGCGGTATTTTTGGGGGCAGCATGGCCGCCGGTCCGGCGCTTGCCCTGCTTTTGATGTTTGTATTCGGGTTTTCCAAGGCCGCGATTATGCCCATGCATGCCTGGCTGCCCGCGGCTATGGTGGCGCCCACACCGGTCAGCGCGCTTTTGCATGCGGTGGCTGTGGTAAAAGTTGGCGTATTCTGCGTTTTCCGGGTAATTACCGGCATATTCGGCCCGGAAATGCTTGAGGCCTTTGATTTTGGGACGCTCTTATGCGTGATCGCGGCCGTCACCATACTCGTATCTTCGCTGATTGCGCTTTCCCAGGACAATCTCAAGCGCCGGCTGGCGTTTTCAACCATTGGGCAGCTCTCCTATATTGTTTTAGGCGCCGCCCTTTTAAGCCAATCCGGTATGACGGGCGGGCTGCTCCATATCGCCATGCATGCATTCGGCAAAATCACGCTGTTTTTCTGCGCCGGCGCCATTGTGGTGGCCACAGGTGTTAAGAATATCTCGGAGATGGTGGGCATCGGCAGGCAGATGCCGTTTACCATGGCCGCCTTTTTTATCGGCTCGCTCTCTGTAATCGGGCTTCCGCCCTGCGGCGGGTTTATCAGCAAATGGCATCTGGCCATCGGCACCATTGAGGCGGAGCAGTTTGCCATGCTCGCCGTTTTGTTAATCAGCTCGCTTTTAAACGCGGCCTATTTCCTGCCCATCGTATACCGGGCGTTTTTCTGCACGGAAGGCGAATCTATGTATGAAAACCGGTTTAATGAGGCCCCGGGCTGGTGCCTTGCGCCGCCGCTGCTTACGGCTGTGATCTCGGTGCTGCTGTTCTTTTATCCGCAGCCGTTTCTGAACCTGTCCCAGCTTGCGGTCACTCGCATTTTAGGAGGCTGAAAACATCAAGACCACAGAAGAAAATGAAAAAATGGTGCTCTCCCATGAACCGGTTAAAGGCTGGCCAGCCGCATTTTACGTGGTAACGGCCATTGCCGCGGCCTATCTGGCATTTATCTTTATAAGCAGCATATAATACGGGATCAGCCATGAAAAAAGAATTGAAAATTTTCGATAATCCAAGAAACGTTAATATCCTGCGGGTCGTTTTCTTTGCCGGCCTGATCGTTTTATTGATCATTGATTTTTTTATCCATAAACATGCCGCATTCGAATGGGAGGGCTACCCGAACTTTTTTGCGGTTTATGGATTCATCTCATGCGTGCTGCTTATTTATATCGCCAAGCTGTTAAGGCTCTGGGTCAAAAGGGATGAGGACTACTATGAGCGATAATCACCGCGTACAAGTGTGAGTGACTGATGAACTTTGACGTGTTAAACTTAAATATACCGCCCGCCCTGCTTTTTATCATTGGCGGATTTTTGATCCCGGCGTTAAAGGGCCGGGTAAAATCCGCATATATGCTTATTCTGCCGGCGCTCGCATTTATCATCGTTTTCTATACGCCATTGGGCCAGCACTGGCAGTTCGAATTTCTCGGATATGACCTGATCCTCGGACGGCTGGACCGCTTAAGCCGTGTATTCGCCTACATATTTACGCTTATTTCCTTTATTTCGGTCATTTTTGCCTTGAAATTGGATGACGACGTTCAGCACACCGCCGGCTTTGCCTATGCCGGCGGCGCGCTAGGCGTCACCCTTGCCGGGGATTTGTTCTCCCTTTATGTTTTCTGGGAAATCATGGCCGTTGCCTCCGCCTTTTTAATCATCGCGCGCAAAACACAGGCGGCCCAGGCCGCTGCCTTCCGGTATATCATGGTGCACGTGTTCGGCGGTTTGTGCCTTTTGGCCGGCATCGTCCTTTATGTGAATAACACCGGAACCGCCCAATTTTCGGTCATGGAGCTGTCCGGTCCGGCAGGCATCCTGATTTTTATCGGTGTGGCGGTAAACGCCGCTATCATCCCGCTTCATGCATGGCTGAGCGATGCATATCCGGAAGCCACCATAACCGGTGCGGTATTTTTAAGCGCCTTTACCACCAAAAGCGCGGTCTATGTGATGGCCCGGGTTTTTCCCGGAACCGAGCTGCTCATTTATTTGGGCGCGATTATGGCGGCTGTTCCGATTTTTTATGCTTTGTTGGAAAATGATATCCGCCGGGTGCTGGCCTACAGCCTGATCAGCCAGGGGGGGTTTATGATCTGCGGGGTCGGCATCGGAACGGCGCTGGCCATCAACGGCGCGGTAGCTCACGCATTCTGCTGTATCCTCTACATTGCCCTGCTGTTTATGGCCGCAGGCGCGGTTTTTCATGTCACCGGTAAAATTAAATGCACGGATCTTGGCGGCCTGTACAAAACCATGCCGCTGACCTGCCTTTTCTGTATTGTAGGGGCGGCCTCGATTTCCGCATTTCCAATGTTTAGCGGATTTATCAGCAAATCGATGGTTATCAGTTCAGCGGCGCATCATAAAATGGCCATCGTATGGCTAATATTGCAGTTTGCTTCCGCAGGTGCCGTCTACCACGCCGGGATCAAGGTGCCGTTTTACATGTTTTTCGGACAGGACTCGGGGATTCGGGCAAAAGAACCCCCGTTTAACATGCTGCTTGCCATGTTTTTGACGGCGTTGTTATGCATATTTCTGGGAATCCGTTTTGATCTGCTTTATGCCATCCTTCCCTACACCGCCGATTATTCGCCCTATACCGGGGCACACGTGGTCGGTCAGCTCCAGCTGCTCCTGTTTGGCGCACTGGCCTTTTGCCTGCTGATTCTCTCCGGGAAGTACCCGGCGGAAATGCGGGCTGTCAACCTGGATGCAGACTGGTTTTACCGCAAAGGCGGCCGCATTTTCGCCGCCGGGTTCGATTATTTCCTGAATAATTTAAACCGGCTGTGTGACTTATTGTTTGCGCGCAGCCTGCCGGGCTTACTGCAAAAAATTTTTAACCGGCTGCCCGCACTTATCATCAAACAAATTCAGCGCTTGTTTGGCAGCAGAAAAGGCGGCCGTCCGGATACCGATGCTTCAAGGGTAGACGCAGAAACCGATGCTGTCGTAAACGCCGGTCTGCTGCCGATCGGTATCGGACCGATACTGGCGGTCTTGTTTATTGTTTTTCTATGCCTTAAACTGTATTTGTTTTGATAAAATACAAAAAAATATGGCATCCTGAAAACTAAAGGAGCGTTAATGATCCACAAGGAATCACTGGTCGGAATCCGTATTCTGGAGCACCTGACCGATGAAATGCTGGATAAACTGATCCCCCACATTACCCCTAAGCAATATGGGGCGCGAGAGATTATTTTTCGGGAGGGCGACCGGTCCGAGCATTTCTTCATGCTGAAAAAAGGCAAGGTGCTGCTTGAAAAGCGGATATCAAGCAAGATCACGATTTCCATTGCCTCGATAAAGCCCGGCTTCTCATTCGGCTGGTCAGCCATGCTTACTGAACCCTTGCGGCTGGATGCGGTCTGTTCGGAGCCCTCGGTTATTTACACATTAAATGCCAAAGAGGCCCATGAGCAAATGGAAGCTGATCCGCATATGGGGTATTTAATCTATAAAGAGCTGATCCGCATTGTTCAGCGGCGGCTTGATTTGCGGACCGAGCAGTTTGCCCGGGTCATATCCAAGCACCCGCATATTGAGCCGCTTTTGGAGGAATAGCCGGTTTTTCAACAATTTCAATATATCCTGATTATCAACTTCAAGACAGAGATAAGGAGAACGCATTATGGCAGTAATTACAATTTCAAGGGAATTCGGAGCCGGCGGGCGAACCCTGGGCAAAAACCTGGCCAAAGAGTTAGGCTACACAGTGGTGGATGAGGATATTGTGCAGATGGTTGCCGAACGCGCCAAGGTTTCCAAAAAGACCGTAAAGACTATGGAAAAGGAGGCCGGGGGGTCGCTGATGAAGTTTATGAACTACATCGTCCCACAAAGCCAGATTAACCGTCTATTGGACAACCAGCGGGGCTATCTTGATGAAGAAATTTATGTGAACACACTGACGGAGATCATCACGGATCTGGCCGAGGAAGTCAACTGTGTGATCGTGGGGCGGGGCGGACAGTATGTGTTGCGCGACCATGCGGATGCCTTTCATCTGCTTTTGGTCTCAGGCTATGAAGACCGGGTCCGGTTTATGATGGAAAACTATAATTTGACCGAGGACATGGCGGTAAATACCATCCGCGTACACAGCAAAAGACGGCGCAACCTGTATCGCAAGTTCGGCAAAGAAGACTATAATGATCCCATGCTCTACCATCTGGTCCTCAACATGAGCAAACTCTCGATAGAAAAGGCAACTGAGACGGCAATCAAGTTGGTCAAATAGGTGTTAATTGCACCTCTGTTAAAAAAAATTTATCCTAGCCAAAAAGCTTTAGGGGATAGTGGCTATTAAGAGTAGCTTTTTTAGATTGGAATCACGCTCAAAATTTTTTACTGAGAATTTGATGGTAGACTTCTTTAAATTTGATTTTGCTATTGGTTATGGAAGCCTAAAGGCTTCCGCTACATTGTCTGTGCCATTAACGTAACTACCTGGCATTTCTCCGATAACGGCAGTCGCCGTTATGGGAAAAAAGTCGCCTACTATTGGGCCACGGGCGGCGAAAAGCCCGCTGAAATTCCGGAAGAAATCGAGGTCGTCATCGATTCCTTTGAAACTGATTGAACGGTTGTGTCAATCGGCGCGTCCGGCAATCAAATCAATGGGGTTATACCTGCCAGGATGAATAACCTTCTGTCATTATTTATCCCTCCTTCCCTGCATCATGTAGTTAAACCGTTACATTATATAAAAACAATAAGTAATCTTTTTTTATACAAATAATAATCATATGGACTTACCTCTCAACATGTCTCACCTTTATCCCCATCGAACATCAAAGGTCCTTTCGCAAAAAATATTAACCGCCCCTATTGTAATAATTGCGGCAGGGTCTTAGAAGCATTCCTCCCGGGCCGTGCGCCCGGGACCGAGCTAAAAATAACTTTAAAGGCACTGAGGCACGGTAAATTTGTTCTATCTATTTTTCAGGCGGGCACGGTGGCCCGCCCTACGAATGGGGAAAACCCGATTAATCGTAGGGTCGGCCACCGTGCCGACCATAAGTTCTTGATTTCATTCGCCTAATACCTAATACCTAATACCTAATACCTAATACCTAAAACCCGTCAAGTTACTTAGAAGAAGATCCGGGCCGTTTTTTTGAATCTGCGATGAATCTTTAATCTTAAGCAAATGACATTACCCGGCAAATTTTACTATTGAGCAATTTAAACCCTCAGGTATATTGGGGCATGGAAAAATGACAGGGCTGAGACCCCAATGGCAAAAATGCATAGGAAAGGAAGACACGCCATGAAATATCACCCCGGCGGACAGCGGCTTTTGGCAGCGGTGCTTTTGCTGATGCTTCCGATGGTGTTCATCGCCTGCCAAGCAGATACGCAGGAGGCGGATGCCGATAAGGCGATTGTCGAGCAGGTGCGGCCGGTCAAGGTCTATGAACTCAAACAGAATGAAAACCGCCGGCTCCGGAAATTTCCAGGCACGGCCCAGGCACTTCAGCACACCAAAGTCTCCTTTCGGGTGGGCGGCCCATTAATCGCCCTGAATGCAGAAACCGGACGCCGCATCCAGAAGGGAGATGTCATTGCCCGCATTGATCCCCGTGATTTTGAAATCCGCATCGATAGCATGGAAGCCCGGCTTGCAGCCTCAAGAGCCAATTATGCCGAAGCCAGGCTCCAGTATGACCGGTACCGGCAGCTGGTTGCCGACAATGCCGCGGCCAGGGCGGACTTCGACCGGGTGAAAGCCGCATTTGAAAGCGCCGAAGCCCAGGTCAATGCGGACAGCAAAGGCCTTGAAGATGCGAAAAACGCGCTTCAAGACACCACGCTGTACGCCCCGTTTTCCGGCTATATTCATCACCAATACGCGGAGAACAATGAAATGGTGCAAGCCGGCCAGCCAATTGTCTCCATGCTTGATCTGTCCGCCATGGAAATTAAAATCGCCGTACCCGAAGACCTCCTTCCGGCGGTCGAACGGTTCGAGTCCTATGCCTGCCGGTTTACCGCCCTGCCGGATAACGTCTACCCGGCAGAATTCAAGGAAATCGGCAAACAGCCGAATCCGTCAAACCGCACCTATCCCCTGACCCTGGTAATTGACAGCGATGAGCCCATGCCGATCCGCCCGGGCATGGCAGCGGAGGTCGCCATCACCATCAAAGAAAAAAATGGAAAACCGAAATTCAGAGTGCCCATGTCCGCCATAGTAAACGGCAGTGACCGGCAGTCCTTTGTCTGGATCGTCGACCCGGAAGCCGGAACACTGAAACGACAGCCGGTGACCGTGGGGTCGGCCCGCCAAAACGGCTTTATCGAAATATCCGGGCACCTGACCGCCGGCCGGCTGATTGCCGGCGCCGGTGCCCATACGTTGACCGCGGATCAAAAGGTCCGCGTGATGGAACCGCCCAGTGAAACCAATATCGGCAATGAGTTATAAGGGGAAAGTAAAGCTTAAATGAACCTGCCCGACTATGCCCTCCGCAATCGAACGGTCACCCTGTTCGCCCTGTTTCTGATTTTTGCAGGCGGCCTGTTTGCCTACTTTAACATGGGAAAACTCGCGGATCCGGTATTTACCATCAAAACCGCCCTGGTCATAACGCCTTATCCCGGCGCCTCCCCCGGTGAAGTCGATCAGCAGGTCACCCGGGTCATCGAAGAGTATGTGCAGGCCGCAGATGAGGTAAAGACCATCCGCTCGACCTCCCGGGCCGGCGTCTCCATGGTCTACGTGGATCTTTACGAATACAATAAATCCGGTGTCATCCAGCAACTATGGGATATTCTGCGCAGAAAAGTGCAGCTCGCCCAGCCAGAGCTTCCCGCCGGTGCCGGCCCGTCTGTGGTGCATGACGACTACAGCGACGTCTACGGTATTTTTCTGGCACTGACCGGCGACGGGTTTTCCAACGCCCAGCTTGAGAAATATGCGGACTATATAAAACGCGAGGTTTCCCTTGTCGAAGACGTCAAGCGGATTCAGCTCTATGGCATCCAAACCGAGTGCATCACAGTGAACATTGACCGCGCCAAAAGCGCTGAAATGAGTATCCCGCCCGGCCGGATTGTCGAGCTTTTAAAGAGCCAAAATGAGATCATCAGCCAGGGCGAGATCATTTCCGGCGACTACCGCATCCGGATCGACTCCGCATCTGACACCTTCGCTTCGGAAAAAGATATCGGCGAACTGGTCATCCAGGGTTACGGTGAAGAGCAGTTCCGGTTAAAAGACCTGGCGGCAATCAGCCGGGGCTATGTCCAGCCGCCCGAGCCGATCATGCGGTTTAATGGCGTCCCGGCCATAGGCATCACCATTTCCGCGGCAGCCGGCGCCAATGTGGTGGAGATGGGCGAGGCGGTCGGAAGGCGCATCGATCAACTAATGCAGGATCTGCCCGCCGGTCTTTCCATTGACGGGGTCTACTATGAGTCCAAGTTTGTCAAGGATTCCATCAAAAAGTTCATGACCAACCTGCTCGCCTCGGTGGGCGTGGTGATTCTGGTACTGCTTGTGGCCATGGGGCTTCGAAGCGGCATGATCATTGCCGGCAACCTGGTCTTTTCCATCATGGGCACGCTGATTGTCATGATGGTCTGGGGTATTAACCTGCAGCGGATCTCCATTGCCGCCATGATCCTGGTAATGGGGATTATTGTGGACAATGCCATTGTGGTGACCGAAGGCTCCCTGGTGGATCTCCAGCGCGGCCTGCCCCGGGACAAGGCGGCCTCCGGACCCGCCAAACGCACGGCCTGGCCCCTGCTCGGCGCCACGGTGATCGCCTGCCTGGCTTTTGCCCCGATTTATCTCGCCCCCAGCAATGTCGGGGAATTCTGCGCCAGTCTGTTTCAGGTAGTGACCATTGCGCTTCTCTTCAGCTGGTTTTTTTCCATGACCCAGACCCCGGTTTTCAGCTACGGATTTTTGAAGCTCTCCAAAAAGGCGGCTGCCACAGAGCCGCATTCAACCCGGCCGTATCGCATTTACCGCCGCATTCTCATGTGGACGCTCCGCCACCGGGTCATGACCCTGGCGTTTGTGCTTTTTCTGTTTATTCTGGGCAATATCGGATTCGGCCATATTCCCAAGATTTTTTTTGCCGACTCGGATATGCGGCAGTTTTTCATTGACTACCGCCGGCCCGAGGGCGTTCGCCAGCAGGCGGTGTCCGAAGATCTTAAAAAGGTGGAGGCCCATCTGGAAACCCTGCCGGAGGTGCGCAGCTACGCCACCTGTGTCGGGCAGGGGCCGCCCCGCTTTGCCGTTTCAATCACCCCGGAGCCGCGAAACGCCTCATTCGGCCAGATCATCGTCAATGTCCATGATTACCGTACCATTGACCGGTTGATCCGCCACTTATCGGAATGGTTCCCCGAACATCTGCCCAAGGGTACCCCCCATCTTTGGAAATACATTAACGGCCCGAATGCCGACTATGATGTCGAGGCCCGCATCAGCGGCCCGGACCCGCAAAAGCTGCGGGTCCTTGCGGAAAAGGCCAAAACTGTGATGCGAAATGATCCGCTGGCCAGAAACGTCTGCGACGACTGGCGGGAGCGGGTCATGATCGCCAGCATGGCCTATTCCCAGCAGAAAGGCCGTCTTGCCGGCGTGGAGCGCCGGCACATGGGATATGCCCTTCAGAGCGCCACCGACGGGATGACCGTTGAGATGTACCGCGAAAATGAGGAATTGATTCCGGTGCGGATCCGATATAATCACCAGGACATAGAAAACATGGACACGCTTCCGGTCTGGGGCGACGGAGAATCCGCCGTTCCCCTGCGGCAGGCCCTTTCCCGGTACGATAACCAGTGGGAGGACCCGATTATCCGGCGCTATAACCGGCGCCATGTGATCCGGGCCCAGTGCGAGCCGGTTCTCGGGGTGACCGCGGACACCCTGCTCCAGCGGGTTCGGCCGCAAATCGAGGCCATGGATCTGCCGAACGGCTATAAGCTGGAATGGGAGGGCATCTATGAAGATTCCCAGGAATCCCGGGCCGCGACACAGAAATACCTCCCGGTGATATTAATCGTCATGCTCTTTATCCTGGTGGCGCTGTTTAACGCCCTTCGCCAGCCGCTTATCATTATCCTGATCATTCCGCTGGCCATGATCGGCATATCCGCCGGCCTGCTCCTGATGGGGGAGAATTTTTCATTTCTCGCCATTTTGGGAACTTATGCATTGATCGGCATGCTGATCAAAAACGCCGTGGTGCTGATTAATGAAATTGATGTTGAAATCCGAAGCGGCAAAGATCCGGGCACTGCGATTCAGGATTCCGCCGTTAACCGGATGCGGCCCGTGTCCATGACCTCCCTTACCACCATCTGCGGCATGGCGCCCCTAGTCACAGACCCCCTGTTCTCGTCCATGGCGGTGACCATCATGTTCGGTCTCGCCTTTGCCACCGTGCTGACCCTTTTTGTGGTGCCGGTCCTCTATTCCCTCTTTTTTCGGATCAAATATCCCACATCATCAAGGATGGCTGCGCATGAAATCCACCAAAATCCGGATCAAAAAAATGGGGGGTAACCATTCTTAATAATTACGGAGGCGACACATGGCCCTTAAAACCGCCCAACAATATGAAGACAGTTTGCGGGAGTTAAACCTTGTGGTCTACATGTTCGGCAAACGGATTGAGAATTCCGTGGATCATCCCATCATCCGGCCGTCCATGGCAGCGGTTGCCAAAACCTATGAGCTGGCCCACCGCCCCGAGCATGAAGACATCATGACAGCGACTTCGCATCTGACCGGCCGGAAAATTAACCGGTTCACCCATATTCATCAGAATGTCACGGATCTGATCAAAAAAAGTAAAATGGGCCGCCTTCTGGGGCGGGAAACCGGTTGCTGTTTTCAGCGCTGCGTGGGCATGGATTCCTTGAATGCCCTATCCATTGTCACCTATGATACGGATCAGGCACACGGCACCCAATATTCCCCCCGGTTTCTCAAATACCTTGAATACGTCCAGGAAAACGATTTGACCTGCGACGGCGCCATGACCGACCCAAAGGGGGACCGGGGGCTTCCGCCGCACAAGCAGGCAGACCCTGATCTCTACCTCCATGTGGCGGAGACGCGGGAAGACGGCATCATCGTCCGCGGCGCCAAGGCGCACCAGACCGGCGCGGTCAACTCCCACGAAATCATCGTGATGCCCACCCTCGCCATGCGCGAGGCGGATAAGGACTACGCGGTGTCATTCGCCCTGCCCTCGGATGCCGACGGGATTATCTACATTATGGGCCGGCAGTCCTGCGATACCCGAAAGCTTGAGGACGGCCTGATGGACCGCGGCAACGTTTTATTCGGCGGCCATGAGGCCCTGGTGGTGTTTGACAACGTGTTTGTTCCATGGGAGCGGGTATTCATGTGCGGGGAATATGAATTCGCCGGCAGACTCGTTGAAAAATTCGCGGCCTACCACCGGCAGAGCTATGCCTGCAAGGTGGGCGTGGGGGATGTTTTAATCGGTGCGGCCCAGACCGCGGCTGAGTATAACAATGTGGCCGGTGCCTCGCATATAAAAGACAAGGTGATTGAGATGAACCACCTCAATGAAACCCTTTACTGCGGCTGTCTCGCCTGCGCATCCGAAGGGCATCAGGAACCCAGCGGCACATACGCCGTCAACACCCTGCTTGCCAATGTGCACAAGCAGAACGTGACCCGCTTTCCCTATGAAATCTCCCGCATCGCCCAGGATGTGGCCGGCGGGCTGATGGTGACCATGCCGTCTGAAAGCGATCTGAAAGCCCCGGAAACCGGCAGATGGCTCAAAAAATATTTTGCCGGCCGAAGCGATACCCCGGCTGAAAACCGCATGCGCATCCTTCGGCTGATTGAAAACCTGACCCTGGGCGCGGCCGCCGTCGGGTATCTGACCGAATCCATGCACGGGGCGGGGTCCCCGCAGGCCCAGCGCATCATGATTTCGCGGCTTGCCAACATGCCGGAAAAGCAGAAGGCGGCCAAAAATCTCTGCGGTATCGAAGAACAAGAGGATTGATTTGAACATATTTAATAAAAAGCATATCATCATTACCGGCGGCTCGTCCGGGGTCGGACGGGTGCTTGCCGGCAGATTGGCCGAACGGGGCGCCCACATTGCACTGATCGCCAGGGGTCCGGAAAAGCTTGAATCAGTAGCAGCGGAGGTCCGATCGAGGGCAGGAAAACAACAGCAGATCGCCTGTTTTTCATGTGATGTGGCCGATGCCGACGAGGTAGAAACGACTTTTGAACGGATTGCCAGCGACTTCGGCGTGCCCCATATGCTTATCAATTCGGCCGGGATTCTGGAGGAGGGCTATTTTGAAACCCATACGCTGGATGTCTTTCGGCGAGTAATGGATATCAACTTTTTCGGCACCCTGCACTGCATCCGGGCGGCGCTTCCCTATATGAAAACCGCGGGCGGCGGCCGGATTGTCAATATCGCCTCGGTTGCCGGGCTGATCGGGGTATTCGGCTACACCGCCTACTGCGCGTCAAAGCACGCCATTGTCGGCCTAACCGCCGCCCTGCGGATGGAACTAAAGCCGCAGAACATTCGCATTCATCTGGTCTGCCCGCCGGAATTCGATTCTCCCATGGTGGATGCCATCAATGCCGATCGAACCCCGGAAAATGAAAAAATCACCCATACCATTCCCGTCATGACTGCTGAGGCGGTGGCTGACGCGGTCATCCGCGGTATTGAGCAAAACCGGTTTGAAATCATCCCGGGCGTTATCACGAAAGCGCTGACCCGCCTGAACCGGCATTTCCCCGGAATCGGGCGCGCCATCACGGATGCCAAGATCCGGAAATACTACCAGGGGCCGGGCGTTTAGCTTTTACAAACCGTATTCCGCCCGCTCGATCAGCTCCTTCTGAAGATCGCTGTTTAGGGTCACAAAATAGGCGTTATAGCCGGAAATCCGCACCAGGAGGTTGCGGTAGTTTTCCGGATGCGCCATGGCATCTTTCAGGGTCTCGGAGGTCACCACATTCATCTGCATCTGCATGCCGCCCAGATCAAAATAGGTCTTCACGTAGGAGAACATCCGGTCGATAATCGATTCGCGCCTATCCTCGCCCCCGGGCACCACCTTGACGTTAAATGCGATGTTGTTGTTCATGTGCCGCGGATTTAGGCGCGCCACATCCCGGATGTTGTCAAGCAGATTGGCAGACGCATGCGGCTCCGGGGTCAGGCCCGGGGTAAAGGGTTTGCCGGTAAGCTTTCCGGACGGCAGGGCGCAGCTTAGCGTCCCGTAGATGACGTGGTTTGACATGGACCAGAACCCGGCGGTGTATGGGCCGCCGCGGTAGTTGGTATGCCTGCCGTAAAAATCATGGGCAAATTTTGTCACGCGTTCGGCCATTTCCACTGCCTCATCACTGCCGGAGCCGAAGAGCGGCACCTTTTTGGTGACCAGCGCATACAGGGCCGGATCGTTCGCGAAGTTTTCATCCACCGCTTTTTTGAGTTCGGCAAAGTTCACCCGCTTTTCGTCAAACACCAGCTTTTTAATCACCATCAGCGAATCGGTTACATCCGCCAGCCCGATGCAGGCGGCCCCGGAGCTGTTGTAGCGCGCGCCGCCGTGGGTCACATCAAGACCCTTTTGAATGCAATCGCCTATCAGCGCGGAAAGCATCGGCGTGGGCCGGATGGCCTGATGGGCGATACCCAGCATGTTGTTATACTCAATGGATTGCTCGATCAGGAAGCCGAACTGATCAAAAAATGCGTGAAGGAACTGGTCAAACGTCTTGAAATCATCATTTTCCACCCGGCCGACATCCGGGCCGAGCTTCCAGTTCATCAGCGGATGGCGGCCGTTGTGCAGCGCCATTTCCAGGGCCGCCACCATATTCATCATCTGAAAATTGGTGTGCCCGATATGCCGGCCGGACAAAGTCGGCTCCACGCAGCCGGTGGCCGACCAGTTGCGCAGGTCCTTGGGCGCATAATTGAATTCCTCGAGCGAGGCCATAACCGCGGCATCATTATGCATGGACGGGGTGGCCGCGGTGATGAGATTAACCTCGCAGAGCCGCTTAAGGTAGGTATCGCTGTTAATGCCGGGGTGGAACCGGGCGTTGACGTTGGGGTCCCGGATGGAGAGCATTTCCGTTACTTTGAGGAAAACATAGGTCATGTCGCAGACCGCGTCCTCCCCGTCCGGGGTCACCCCGCCCAGGGTAATGGCCTGGTCCGAGGAACTGCCGCCGAAATACCAGTTGGCCAGATCCGGGGTAAGGGGCAAATGGTCCGTGCAGCGCATGTAGAAACAGGCCACCATTTCAATGGCATGCCGGATATAATCCCGGCGCGCCTGTTCGGTTTCCAATGCGGCCATGTCCGCCTCGAAAAAGGGCTGGAGCCACTGATCCAAGCGACCGAGGGAGAGCCCGGCATTGGTGTTTTCCATGTGAAGGCCCACCCAGGTAATCCACATGGCGTTGATGGCCTCGTCCAGGGTCCGGGCCGGATGGGCCGGAACCCGTCGGCAGATATCCGCCAGACGGGTAAGCTCGGCCTTCCGCTTCGGATCAGCCTCAGCCGCCGCATCCGTCTCGGCCTGCCGGGCAAGGTTTTCCCCGTAGGCGATAAGCCCTTCCAGACATAGGATCATGCCCTGCCGGGTGGCGGTCTGCGCCTCGTCCTGAGCACCGTTGGCCAGCGCCTGCCTGATTTCTTCGATGATGCCTTTGGCGCCCATCTCTAACATTTTGGGAAAATCCGGAATGGTGTGGGATAACGCGGCCTGCTTCCAGATGAAATAAACCGCAAACCGCTCGTCAATGGCCTGGCAGAGTGGACTGTCGTAGTGGTCTCTGACCCATTCTTTGAAATTGCGGTGAATCCAGAAGGGAAACACCTCGCCGTGCAAAAGATCCACCGTTTCCGGCGAGATATCATAGGGATTCAGGGAACGGTGGGGTACGGTGAGCAGTTCGCCCCAGATCATGGTGCCGTGGCTGTCCGGATAGACCACCACGCCGATTTCCCTGGTGGTCGTGGTGCCGGCGATCAGATCGTTTTTCCGGATGATCGGGGCGCGGTTTTCCATCAGGTATTTGAAGGCATGGCCCTGCCGCAGCTCCGGTATCCAGGGGTTGCCCTGTTTATCGGCTTCAAACCCATGGGTCTTGAACCAGTCGGTTACCAGCTTGGGCCGCTCCGGACAGACCTCGGGCGTGGCGGTGAAATGGATTTCCAGAAAATCCTTGATTCGCGGAAAATTTTCAAGCCCGTATCCGGAGAGATAGGGATCATCTAAATATTTTATTCCCGGATCAATGCTGTCTGCCCGCATATGATAGGTGTTTCGGTTTTTAAGCCCATCGCTTAGTCCCGTGTTCGGCTCGGGCGCGGTTTTCTTTAAATCCTTTTGGGCGGCATCCCGTTCCCGGGCCATCTGCTTTTTCTGCTTTTTGTTTAAAAGCAGGGACAGATAAAAGAAAAACAGGTTCATGTAGGACTGGTTGCCTGTGGTTCTCAAATCGCTTTTCATGAGCATGAAAATCTGCTCTGTCGGGGTGGCGCCCAAAAGTCTTCGGACCGCCGCATCGGATGAGAAAATCAGGGTCACCTCGCAGTCTTCGGGTAAGGCTTTAAGCACCGTCACCCGGCCGCCCCGGAAACGGATGGCAGTCTCCACCGACCGGCTTTCTGTTCGGATGCCCACCGTGAAGTCAAAAAACCCCTGGTCGGTCTTTAAATACTTTTTCAGACCGGGCCGGAAATTAAAGTTTGCGGCCACGGTGCGAAGCAGGGTCTTAACCAGCAGATGGGTGAGCGTTTTGCCGGTTTTGGCCTCGGTCGTCATAGGCGCGGCAGGGTCTGTCTTAAGGAGCATGGGGGGACCTCCCTTGTTTAAAATTTAATTAAACGGCGATGCCGTTAACTTAAGCCATTTTTCCCCTCATCCCAGCCTTCCTCCCAAAGGGAGAAGGAGATTGATGGCAACCTTAAGTTAATGCGATGCCGGCGGTCTCAAATACCTGTCGGCATTCATAAAGGACGTTGCGGTCCAGCCATTTATCCATCTCCGGCGCACGGTCTTTTTCCATGGAAATCCCGATCTTTTCATTTTTCTCCTGCCATAGGGGATGGTAGGGAAGGAGCCGCGCCTCGCAAACGCCGCAGGATGATAGAAAATCCACAATCGCATGGATATTTTCCGGGGTGTCCGTAATGCCGGGGATCAGAGGGGTTCGCGGCACAACCGGAACGCCGCCGTTTCTGGCCCGGGTATGCAATGCCCTGAAATTGTTAAGAATTATCTCGTTGGAAACCCCGCAATACCGGGCGTGAAGCACTGCGTCCATCAGCTTGATATCAAAGTAGATGAGATCCAGGTACGGATAAAGCGCTTCATCAAACCCGGCGAGATCGAAGAGGCCGCAGGTTTCAAGCAGAATGTGGATGCCGCCCGCCTTAAGCCCGGCCGCCAGTTCGCCGGCAAACCCCGTGAAAAGGGCGGGCTCGCCCCCGGAAAGCGTCACCCCGCCGCCCGAGGTGTCGTAAAAGGGCTTATCCCGAAGCACCTGCTCCGCGATTTCTTCAACGCTCATATGGGTTCCGATGCGCGAGAGCGCACCCGAGGGACAGGCATCCACGCACGCAAAGCACAGGGTGCAGACATCGCGGTCGATAAAAAACGGGTTTTCCCGGGACAGGGCCTTTTCGGGACACAGGCTGATGCAGGTATCGCATCCCACGCAGGTCTTGGCCTCAAACCCGATCTCCATCCCCATGCGCTTGCTTTCCGGGTTATGACACCACAAGCAGGAGAGCGGGCAGCCCTTAAAAAATACCACGGAGCGGATGCCCGGGCCGTCATCCAGGGCATTTCCTTTGATTTCGAGTATCAGCGGCTGTTTCAAGCAATGCTCCCTTCATGCGCGTAAATGGCCGCCTGAAAACCGCCCATCATGCTATCGATCAGCCTTTCCTTAAGCGTTATCGGCGCCACATGCATGTAATCGAGCAGCGTGCGTGTTATTGGTGCCGGCAATTAATTCCTATTAATAGCCGTTATTTATCCAAAAACCAAACAATATTTTTAAGGCAAAATTTTCCAGATATTGAAATTTTTAACTTGATTTTATTTAAAATGCAAACTAAGTAAATACTTACTTACATTATTCCGATTCGCCAATACATTCTATATTTCACCTAAATTGAGCGTTTCAAATTTTTGAAAATATAATTTTTACATTAAGTTATGGAAACCCAAGATTATTTTACTGAGGCTCTGCGATGAGTAACAATGTCTACATTATCGGCGCCGCAATGAACAAATTCGGCAAATACCTGGATAAAAGCATCAAGGAATTGACCGGTGAATCCCTTAAAGCGGTGTTAAAAGACGCGAATCTTTCAGCGGCGGATATCCAGGCAGCCTGGTTTTCCAACACCGGCTGGGGGATGAACAGCTTCCAGCATTGCATTCGGGGACAGGTCGCCCTGTCTGCGAACGGACTTGATAAAATTCCCATTACCAACGTCGAAAATGCCTGCGCATCCGCGAGCACCGCCCTCCACGGGGCATGGACAGCCATAAAAGCCGGTCTCTACGACTGCGTATTGGCCATCGGTACCGAAAAAGTCTACAGCGAAGACCGAAAACTCATGATGAAAGGTTTCCTGTCCGGCACTGACGTGGAAGTGACCACCCAGTATATCGAGCAGATGAAGCAGGAAGCGCGGCGAAAAGCCGGGGCAGAGAGCCAATCCGGCAAAAGCAAAGAAAAAAAAGAAGGGCACTCCGTATTCATGGATTTCTACGCCATGGGTGCCCGAAAACACATGAAGGAATACGGATCGACCCAGCGGCAGCTGGCGGTGATTGCCGCCAAGGCACACAACAACTCTACCCTGAACCCGCTGGCTCAATATACCTTTCCCCAGACCGTAGAGCAGGTGCTCGCCGATTATGAGGTCGCCCACCCCCTGACCCGGGCCATGTGCTCGCCCGTGGGCGACGGCACGGCTGCCGCGATATTGTGCTCGGACAAATTTTTAAAAGCGCATCCCGCGTCCCGGGCGATCTTGATCCGGGCCTCTGTTTTGCGATCCGGCGCCTGGACCGAAAACACCATTTCCGAGCGGGCTGCCCGAGCGGCTTATGAAATGGCCGGACTGGGACCGGAAGATATAAATGTGGCCGAAGTCCATGACGCCACCGCCTTTGGCGAACTCTATCAGACGGAAAAACTGGGGTTTTGTCCCGAAGGGGAAGGCGGCATTTTTGCCGAAAACGGAGCGACGGCCCTAAACGGAAAGCTTCCCGTAAATCCAAGCGGCGGCTTGCTCTCCCGCGGACATCCCATCGGCGCATCCGGTCTGGCCCAGATTTATGAACTCGCCGCCCAGCTTCGGGGAGAAGCCGGGAAGCGCCAGGTCCGGAACCCCAAAATCGCTCTGGCTGAAAATGGCGGCGGCACTATCGGCGCCGGGGAGGCGGCCATGTGTATCCATGTTCTGGAAAGGGCATCGCTTGACAAATAAACGAATGACTGCAGAGGAACGCCGGCAATCGCTAATTGATGCCACTATCGAAGTGGTGGCCCGGCTGAACTACGACCAGGCCACCACCGCCCTCATCGCCAAAGCGGCGGGGGTGAACGAGGCAATGATTTACCGCCATTTTTCGAGTAAAACCGAACTCCAGCTCGCCACCCTGGATTATCTCATTGACTATCGCCTGCAAATTTACCGGGAGAATCCGGTTTTTCAGCCGGAGAATCAGCACAAAAGTATCATCCGCGAGTTGACCGGCCAATACCTGCAGCGCATCCAGAGCCCTGAAGTCAACATGTTTGCCTGTATCCTGAAGGCCATGTTCGCCATCGACCCCCAGATCCGCGAAAAAGGGATCGAGTGCTGTATGGCATTCCACGAATTTAACAAGGACAACCTGGCCCGGGACCAGGCCCGCGGGTTTTTCGATCAGGCATTCGACCCGGCGGTCATATCATGGGAGATGCTTGGTAAAATCATGCTTGTATCTACCCTTGCCGTCAACAACCGGCTGGACGCCTTCGGCATTGAAAACATCAAAAAATCAATGGCATATTTTGAAGACGCCTATTTTGCAAAAAACCAGCAGCATGGAGGACGAATCACATGAATACATCCGCCGCCAGGGATATCTCCTTTGAGATGCCATGGACTGAGGTAGAAAAGGTTATCCTCAGCCGCCGAAGCACGCGGGCTTTTAAAAATGAGCCCATTCCGGACTACATGATCCGCCGGATTCTGGAAGCCGGCCGCTTTGCGCCGTCAGCCGGGAATTCCCAGCCATGGCGGTTCGCTGTGGTAAAAAACCCGGAGATTCTTGCGGCAATGGAGCAGGATGCCGTCAAAACCTGCAAACGAATGATGTTCGTGCTCGACTATACCCGGAGCCGCATGCGGCAGCTCTTTTTAAAACCCATATCCAAATTTTTTATCCGGCTTCGGCACAATGAACTCCATCCCGTGCCATTCGGTTTGCTGGCGGCCGTTGCAAAGGACCGGGCGCCGATCTTCCATCATGCGCCCACCCTGATTCTGCTGTTCGAAGACAAGCGCGGGGTCTCCTCCCCGGCCACTGACAGCGGCATCTGCGGTCAGAATATGGTGCTTGCATCCCACAGCATGGGCGCGGCCACCTGCTGGATCGGATTGATCAAGCTGCTCATGTATGAGCGGAAATGGAAAAAATTCTTTGGCGTCAAATATCCCTACAAACTGAACAACTGCCTTGCCGTTGGGTGGCCGAAAGTCGAGTCCGACGGCCAGGTGCCGCGGGAGGTGCAGAAAGTTGAGTGGTACGAGGGAGGCATGTCCGATCACCCGAGAATTGAAAGACAGGGGGAGTAAAATGGCAGACGCAAACGTCACCCGGTGGACAAGAATTCCCGATTACAATAACCCGCAGGATATGCAGACCGGTCTGCTTTTGTTTGACAATGAAAAATGCAAGCAATGCGGTATCTGCTCATTTATCTGCCCTGCCCGCTCCATTCAGATCGAAAAGGGGCCGGGCGCCTGGCGCAGCGGCATGCCGCGGCTGATTTATTCCTATCCCGGCATCACCGAGTGCATTGCCTGCGGCTGCTGTGTGACAGCATGCCCGGAGGAGGCTATTTCCATCAAGCGCCCGTTTAACCCGGGATACTTCTACCAGCGCCTGACCCAGACCCAGGATCTGACTTTTCCCAAACAGTATGATGCGCACCTGATCCCCCCTGCCGGTGAAACTTCCACTGAAAAGTCACAGGAAAGAGCAGTAAAGCCCGGCGGCGGGGAAACGCCAAAAACGGATGTGCGCAAATTGAAATTGCGCCGCGTGCAGCTATTGCGCGCAGCCCTTACCGGGGCTGTTCGCATGACGGCCGATGATATCCGCGAAGGTCGATTTATTAGAAACATTTCCGCCAAGTGGCGAAAGGAATCCAGCGATCTGTCCTGGGCGGAACTTCTGGAATCGCGGGCCCGGCAGGTGCCGGAGAAAAAATTTCTTTTATATGAGGACGAAACATTCACCTACCGGCAGATGAATGAGAATGCCAACCGGGTGGCCAATTTCCTGCTGGCCAACGGCGGGGGCAAGGGAGTGGGGCTGGGTATTTATATGAAAAACTCCCCCCGGTTCCTTGACTTGTTTTTCGGCGCCCAGACAATCGGGATGTACCTGGTGCCCATGAACCCGGAGCTTAAGGGGGAAGGCCTGGCCTACCTGATCAACCACAGTGACATCCAGATGCTGGCCGCAGATGCGGAACTCATCTCTTCGGTTGAAAACATATCCGATCCCCTTGATAAAGTTTCCAAATTTATTGTCGATGATATTGAAAAAGCGGCGGCCGGATTTGGGGTGCCCGATCATTATATTTCATTAAGCCAGGCCTATGCCGTGACTCCGGACAATCCGGGAATTGGCTATAACCCGGAGGACATGTGCCTGATCATTTATACCTCAGGGACCACCGGACGGCCCAAGGGGGTGGTATATCGCTACAAAACATCTTCTGTGCGCCTTCTTATGTTTTATGCCCAGGTGCTGCTAAAAGAAGATGACGTCTATTATACCTGCCTCCCCCTGTGCCACGGCAATGCCCTCTTGATCACCACCACCATGTCCCTGGCGCGAAAAGCCACGGTCGCGCTTTCCAGAAAATTCTCCGCCAGCCGGTTCTGGGATCAGATCCGGGCCTATGACGCCACCATTTTCAATACCATCGGCTCCATCATCCCGATTCTCATGAAGCAGCCGGAAAAAGAAACCGACCGGCAGAACAACGTCCGCTGCGTATTTTCCGCTGCATGCCCGGCGGATATGTGGGAGCCGTTTGAAAAGCGATTCGGGGTGACCCTCTATGAAGGCTACGGTGCAGTGGACGGCGGCGGCAAGGGCATCATGAACCTGGGTACGGCGCCGGTCGGGTCTCTTGGCAAGCCGAACCGGGCGGGCGACATAAAAATCGTGGATGACAGCGGTGCGGAAGTGCCGACCGGAGAGACCGGCGAATTGCTGTTCAAGGTTAAAACCGGCGGCAGCCGCGTGGAATATTACAAAAACGAAGAAGCTTCCATGGAAAAAGCAAAAGATGGGTGGCTCTATACCGGCGACCTGGTCCGGCAGGATGCGGAGGGATTCGTCTATTTCGTGGGCAGAAACACCGAATCCATGCGTAAATCAGGTGAAAATGTGTCCGCCTACGAAGTCGAGCACGTGATTATGAAGCATCCGGCCGTTGAAGACGTCGCCGTCTATGCGGTGCCTTCGGAAATGAGCGAGGATGAAATCATGGCGGCCGTGAAGCTGGTAGACGGACACACCCTTTCCGGCAGGGAATTAAGGGATTTCTTATCCCAAAAACTTGCGAAATACGCGATTCCCCGGTACGTGCGCTTTGTTGATGAATTTCCCAAAACCACCTCCCACCGGATCATCAAGCGCGAACTTGAAGTCCAGGGCATAACGTCGGATACCTATGATGCAAATAAAGATTAAGATTAAGAGTAAGATTAAGAGTAAGAGTAAGAGTAAGATTAAGAGTAAGATTAAGACGGAGATTAAGACGGAGAGGAGACCCCACCTATGATTTCAAGAAGCGAAATCAAGCAGTATTCGGCCAAGCCGCCTTTATTTGAAGACAGCATTTGCAGTCTCCCTTCAATTCCCAAGCAGCCCAAAACCATGGGCAGAGAAACCAAAAAAATTATTGCCCTGGCCAGAAAATTCAATCAGGAGGTCGTCCGGCCCTATGCCCTGGAGCTTGATTTAAAGATGCAGGCATCGCCGGATTTTATTCCCTGGGATTTTGTGGAGCAGGCCAATGAGTGGGGGTTTTATACGGGGTGGATTCCGAAAATATTCGGGGGCAAGGGGTGGAATATGCCGTCCATGTCCTATTTTATCGAAGAAATCGCATCAGAGTGCCTGGCCATGGCCAACCTGATCGGCGTTCATTATCTTGGCGTCTCCACCCTCACCGCCACGGGAAACGTTCGCCTGATCAATAAAATCTGCCGGGACGTCGCCAATGGCGAAAAAACCCATAGTCCCTGTTTGGTGTCCCTTGCCATTACCGAACCCGGTGCCGGAACGGATGTGGAAGAAATTGACCTGGTGGACAAGGCAAATATTGCCTGCCATGCGGAAAGGGTGGCCGGCGGCTACAACATTAACGGCACCAAGGTATTTATTTCAAACGGCCACATCTCCACCTGGCACATGGTCATCGCGTATTCGGATTTGGCCAAACCCTCTGAAAATACGGTGGTCCTGGCGGTAAAAACCGGCGACAAGGGATTTTCCTTCGGCCGAATGGAACGGAAAATGGGTCAGAAGGGATGTCCGGCCAGCGAACTGATATTCAAGGACTGCTTTGTGCCGGACGAATATATCTGCTTTGACCCGGATCAGGTTCGATTCCTTAAGCGTCCGGTCCGGGAATCGGCCATGCAGATGATCGATTACGTGGTCGCGGTCACCCGGGCCGGTGTGGGGGCTTTCGGTACGGGCGCGGCACGGGCCGCCTACGCCGAGGCCTTGAAATTCGCCTCTGAAACAACTGTCGGCGGCAAACTGCTCATCAATCATGAATGGGCCCAGTGCATGCTGGCCGAAATGCTTAAAAATGTTATGATCGCCCGCCTGACCTATGTTGAGGCCAATTACGCCAATGGCCTGTACGGCGCTTTCCGGGAACTTCAGAGAAAGCCCATGTATTACTACTACAAGCTGATGCCCGCCAAATTCTTCGACAAGGTAATTGCGCCAATAACGGAAAAACCATTTATGACAAAGACCTTTCGGAAAATTCAGCTGGACGGCCAAACCGACGAAGAGATTCACCGAACCTCCGGTTGGGGGTCACTCAGCAAATTCTGCGCCACCGACATAGGTATCCGTAACTGCCAAATGGCGCTAGAACTTATGGGCCAGCACGGGCTGCGCCACAGCAGCCGGGTGGAAAAAATGCTGCGGGATGCAAAGCTTCTCCAGATCTATGAAGGAACCAATCAGCTCAACCGGCTAAACCTTTTCAAATGCTTGATTGCCAAAGATTTTCCGCAAGCGGTCGTATTTGCCGAATAACCTCAGGAGGTCGCCATGATTGCAGGCTCGGACAGGGAGTTAAAGATGCTGGACAAGGCATCCGCAGAATTTGCCCGAAAGGAACTCGCCCCGGCGCGGCAGGACAATGACGCCTATCCCTTCGCCCCTTTTTTTGACGGGGTATTAAAAAAAGCCTATGACCTGGATTTTTTCCACATCGTTCTGCCGGAAACCTGCAGCGGGGTGGGGCAGGGAATCACCGCCCTTTGCGTGATCCTATACAATATCTGCCGGGAAGACAGCAGTCTGGGCGGCATTGTGTTTACAAATGCCGCCTGCCAGGAAATGCTTCTTGCCGCCGGGGCTGAAGATCTCTTGACCGCCATTACCAAAACCCCTGAGACGGCAGCAGATTGCTTGATTGCAGCGCCCATATTCAACAACCCCGTCGACATTGCCAACACCGCGGATGCTGTCATGAAAAACGGGGATTATCTGCTTTCCGGCTGCGTTGAATATGTGGTTGTCGGCAGTATCGCCCGCCATGCGTTGATCCCCGCAAAAATTGAGGGCTCATCGGACTTTTCATTCTTTCTGGTCGATTTATCCGGCAAGGGCGTCTCGGTTTCCGAACCCGTTCACAGCCTGGGACTTCATGCATGCCCGGCGGTGGATATCACCATGAACAGTGCGCCCGGCGCCCCTCTTGGAGATACAGGGAAAGGCCGTATCTGTTTTGAAAAAATGAGCGACCGGATGTCTGCCGCGGCGGCGGCCATGTCTGCCGGCATCATGGCCGGCGCGTTCAAAGAGGCTCTGGAATTCAGCCGGGGCCGGTTTCAGGGCGGCCGGGAAATCGTCAACTGGTCGGAAGTGCGTATGCTCCTGGCTGAAATGACCGTCAAAGTCAAAACCGCAGAGGCCATGCTTGCAAGTGTCTGCCGGGCCGTTGACAACGATGAAGCCGGCTGGCAGGATTACGCGCGGGCTTCGGCGATCGAGATCCAGAAAAATGCCTGCGATTTGACCACGGACGGCATTCAGATCCTGGGCGGCGTCGGCTACATGAAGGATTTCGGCCAGGAAAAACGCTTCCGGGACGCCAAGCATATCCAGGCACTTCTGGGAATGGTGCCCATGAAAAAACTTCGGCTTATTAACCGATTGATTTAGAAGCACAAACAAGGCCATACCGTGAATCCAGCGCTTACGCATACCGCAATGAACTTCCTGGGCGCAGCGGTTGATGAAGCTTTTCTGCTTGCGCCCAAAATACTCGCCCCGTTTCGCCCCAAACGAGCGATTGATCCGGACATTTATGAAGAACAGGTGAATTTTTATTTTGACCAGGGCTTTGTTGCCCACCCGGAAACCTTCTTCTGTTTTCCTGAAAACCCGCCGGATTTTCGAATGGCCGGCGAGGGTCCCTATCTGGACGGGAAATACCAGGAGTTCCAATTTATAAGCGGTTATACACCGCGTAATCCAATGCTCCGGGAGCAATACCTCGGTTACAAAAACAATCGAACCGGCTATTTTCTCAGATGGACGCACGGTGATCGGAAAAGAAAAACCGTATTGTGCCTTCACGGGTATATGCTGGGCGATCCCGGGCAGGCGGAAAAAATGTTCAAGGTTGGCAGGCTATACCGCATGGGGCTTGACGTCGCCCTTTTTATAACGCCCTTTCACTGGAAAAGGGCGCCGAAGAACGCTTCCCAACGGGGAATTTTCCTGCAGCCGGACGATGTGGTCATGACCTGTGAGTGTTTCGGCCAGGCCATGCACGACCTCTATGCTACCATGCAAATACTTGCCCGGCTCGGTGCCGGCCCCGTCGGGATCCTCGGGGCCAGCCTCGGCGGATACAATGCCGCCCTGTTTACCGGGCTCACCGATATCATGGCCTTTACCGCCATGATGGTGCCGGCGGTTAATTTTTCAAAGCCGTTCGGCCCGGATACGGCCAAACTGCCCTTTGCGCCGTCAGAGGCCTTGTCAGCGAAAATGCAGCAGATGTGGACCCTTCATTCCCCCTTAAATTTTACCCCTTGCATTTCGACTCAAAACATTCTCATTATCGCATCACAGGGCGACAAACTATGCCCTTATGAACACGTTAAAGCCCTTTGTGAAAAATGGGCCTGGCCCCGTCATCATTTTATGACCGGCGGCCACTGGCTGGTATTGCATCCCAGGGAGCGGGGCCGCGCGTGGTATCAGTTCTTGACGGATATGGGGTTTGATGGCCGTTAAGCGCAGCAAAAAATTGAGAATGATCTGAAAGTAAAAACCCATAAGCTGCACTATTACGTTGAAAAAGGCGGGATTTTTCTCATTACTTTTTACCTCGAAAATATCAGTTAGGAAGCTGCTTCGTGAAGTGCCTTGTTTATCAGCTCGGGCAGATTGAATACAGCGAATGCTTGCAGCTGCAGAGGGATTTGCAGCAACAAAGAATTGATGGAACCATCCCCGACGTATTGCTGCTCCTTGAACATCCGCCCACCCTGACCCTCGGCAAGACGGGCCGGATGGAAAATATCCTCGTGCCGGCCAGCCGGCTTCAGCAGGAGGGAATTTGCCTCGTTAGCTCAGACCGTGGCGGGGATGCCACCTATCATGGTCCCGGCCAATTGGTGGCATATCCGATTTTATCCCTAAAAAACAGGGGCCAGGATGTGCGACAGTATGTCCGCAATCTTGAAGAGACGGCCATACGAACGCTAAAAGACTTTGGCATTTCTGCTGGAAGAGATAAAGCGCATCCAGGCGTATGGATTGATAGGGAAGAAATCGCCGCCATCGGTGTGAGTGTCAAAAATTGGGTCACCATGCACGGCCTGGCCCTTAATGTGGCCCCGGATATGGTGCATTATGCCTTTATCAATCCATGCGGGTTTACGGATCGAAAAGCCGCGTCAATGGCGGATATACTTGGTCGCGAGATCCCCATGGAGACAGTGGTTTCAACATTTATTGAACATTTTTCCGATGTATTCGAGACCCCCGTCACTTTCGGAAGTATTCCCCCCGGGCCGTACGTCCGGGACCGGGCTAAAAATAACTTAATGATATAAATTTGTTAAAAATTCAATCTCTGCTGATTCGTACTCGTACTCGTTCTCGTACTCGTACTCGTAATCGGCTTTTGATTTTTTCGAGTACGATTACGAGTCATTTGGCGGATGCGCTATCGCTTATCCGCCCTACTGAGTCTGAGAGGGAGAGAACGAATAATAGGTTTCAGGTTTCAGGTTTCAGGAAATATTTTGCGAGCGAACTAAAATTTTTGCAAGCCTGAACACTGAAACCTTGAGTTTTACACCTAATACCTGATACCTATCACCTAATACCTAAAACCCGTGAAGTTACTTAGAAACGCGGGACTGAGTACGATTAGGCTCCACCCCCGCCGCCTTGACCCCGGCCGCCTTGACCCGGACCCTTACCCTGTCCGCCACCGCCAAGGCCTTGTCCGCCCTGGCCGGGACCCCGGCCGCGTGCACCGCCGCCCATGCCGCGGCCGCCCTGTCCCGGGCCGCGCCCGCGCTTGCCCCCACCGCCGCCCATTCCCATACCAGATCCGGGCTGGCCGGTTGCGGTTGATATAGGCGGCAGTTGATTGCGCTGCCAGGCCTCAACCGCCTCCTGCACGGTCCCTGCGGAACTGGAAAAGACCTGGATTTGCGTTTGGGAAAGCGCCTGCATGGCTTTCGGACCAATCTGCCCCGTAATAATTACATCCACACCTTCGTTGGCGATCATTTTCGCGACTTGAATACCCGCTCCGCCAGGCAGGTTTTGCTGCTGCGAATTGCTCAAAAAAGAACTGGTCTGACTGTCTGAATCATAGATGACAAAACCGGCGCATCGGCCGAATCTCGGATCTAAGGAATCCTGCAAAGATTGCCCGGTGGAACTGATCGCAATTTTCATAGCTGCATCTCCTTTATATATAAAATACTCTCCATCTTCACATGAACTATGCTAACAAATAAAGCGATTTTTAAAAATACCCATTTGCCGTGTGTCTTGAATGCGTTTCCCTGATTGACCTTTTCTCCAGTTTATTCTATTTTTACGTATTTGGTGTAAATAATAACAAGGAGGTTACATGTCCTGGACCAACCCGCGCATCGGGGTTATCGGGGCCGGCGCCATCGGGGGTATCACCGCCGCCCTGATCAGGCAGGCCGGCTATGATGTTGAAATTGTGTGCAAGTATGAAAATGTTGCCCGTCAAACCAATGAAAACGGGCTGCATATACAGGGATTCTGCGGTGATCATTGGGTACCGATGCCCGCTGTTTCAGAAATCAAGGATATGAAGGCGGATAAGGATCTGATCCTTTTGGCCACCAAAGCCACGGATCTGGTGCCGGCCGCCCGGGCGCTGCTTCCTTTGCTGACCCCGGACACCCTGGTGGTGTCTTTGCAGAACGGCATCTGCGAGGAAACCCTTGGTGAGGTGGTGGGCCACGACCGGGTGATCGGATGCGTAGTGGGCTGGGGCGCCACCATGAATTCTCCAGGAGAACTGGAAATGACTTCCGGCGGCGAGTTTATTATCGGCACCTTAGACAAGCGCCCCGAACCGAAGCTCCAAGCCATAAAAGAAATTTTTGATCAGGTGGTGCCCTGCCATATTTCAGAAAATATCCTGGGCAGTCTCTACGCCAAGCTGATCGTCAATTCCTGTATTACCTCTTTAGGCGCCATATGCGGCCTTTACATGGGCCAGATGCTGGCGGACCGGAAAATCCGGAATATTTTTATCGACATCATGCATGAGGCCATGGCTGTTGCAGATGCCATGGATTTACATGTAGAAACCCTCGGCGGAAGAATGAACTATTACCGGTTTATGGCCGGCTCCGGCACTTTAGCCCAATTGCGGCGGCACCTGATGATCCGGCTGATCGGTTTTAAATACCGCCGGCTCAAATCATCCAGCCTCCAATCCCTTGAGCGCGGCAAACCGACGGAAATTGATTATTTGAACGGATATATTACGGATAAGGCCAGAAAGCTTAATGTGCCTGTGCCGGTCAATGATAAGGTCATCCGGATGATCAAGGAAATTGAAGCCGGAAACCGCAGCATTTCACCCGAAAATTTTGAAAACTTTTAACGCCCGGGACAAAGCATATCACAAATCAATCCAAAAGCCCCAGGCCAAGTAAGTCTCCTCAAATCTTGAAAATTCACCGATAAGCGATCGGCCGTCCCGGTATTCCAGCCCGATTCGAAAGTTTCGGTTGATGCGCTGCACGGGAATCATCAGTCCGGTCTGCGCGGTGATATCCGGCTCCCAGTCCGATTCCTCATAGGCGGTCAGATCCAGGGCCGCATAAAAGCCCATCCGCCCGCCCCAGAGGCAGTCTGCATTCACATATTCCAGCCCGGCCTGCCCGCGCCATTTCTCCTGCAAATCTTCATTTCGGAGATCAAACGCCCAGCCGGCTTCCCCATAACCCCGAAAATCCCGCCATATGGGAAAACTAAGCCCCAGCACGTATTCCTGCCGGGTATAATCGACCCGCCGGATGCCGGTGCGCTCGGCGAATTCATCCCCGACATGGCTGGAATCATGGTTCAAACCGAATTTCAGGGCGTATCCATCGGCATTGCGCCAGGTTAAATCAATGCCGTACAAACCATCCCAGCCGATATTGTCCAAAGAATGCTCCCGGTCAAACATGCCGAGAAAGGTGCCGTGGATATTGAGTTGAATGCCGCGGTTCAAATCGTCGGCCGGGGATATGCGAAGCAGCCCCAGCCGCCCTCCAATCCGAAATACATACCGATTCTCGCCTGCATTGGGAATCTCCGTATCCCCGTATCTAACCGCATTCAAAGCTGTGACGGGATGCAGGGGATCTGCCAGATGAACGGGATAAAGGTGAGTCCCCGGTGCAAACATGGCCCTCCAGCCGGTTCCCAAGGGCGCCGAATGTGAAAATTTATCAGAGTATTGCGTATTTGCTTCAGAAGGCGGGTGCTGATTCAAAGCAGTTTGGCCCAACACCGCATGGGATTTATCCTGTGCGGCAGTTGACTGGGGGCTTAAAAAAAAGACGCCCATGATCACCCCGGCCAACCCTATTTGTGCGATGCCCCCAAAGAATTTTAAATAATTCGAAAGAATTTCCTTACCACCAGCCTTCTTATCAGCGCCGTTTCCCCCGAGCATCCTCATTAAAGCCCTTCATCCCCCTTTCCAGCTGCAAATAACAGTTAGCGTTTTGAATGGCCAGGCCCCCCTGATGGCCAAGGGCCTCAACCATCATGATTTCATCCTCATAGAACTGGCGACGGGCGCCGAAATAAAGCCGCAGAACGCCGATCACATCGTGTTTTACACAGACAGGCACGGCAAGAATCGTGACAATTCCCTCCTTCTGTTTTTCTTTCAGGTATTTGATGCCGTCAGCAGCGGAAACATCATTGATAATAGTGGTCTTGCCGTTCATCGCCTCGACAACGCCCTTGTCCTCGGACACATCCCCTTTGTTCAGATAGGTATCGCTCAACCCGTAGCTGGCGCGAAGCACTAACTTATTCTCTTTACCATCAATCAGTCGGATGGTAGCCCCCTTGGCGTTCAGGGCTTTGCCCACCTCTTCGGTCATCACCCGCAATATCGCGTCGACGTCCAGGGAGGCATTGATTCCGGCGGACAGATCCCGGAACATCCGGGCATTATGGCGCAGCTGGGTAATCAGCCGGGCCCGGTCAATGGCCATTCCGCCCTGCTCGGCCAATGCTGTCAGAAATTTGACCTCGTCAGGACTAAACTCCCGAATTTCAGCTGTATAGAGCGATAATACCCCCATTAGCTGGTTATTGATAATAACCGGCACCGCCAGAATGGATTTAATACCTTCCGACTCTTTAGCGTCATGATTGGCCGAGCGCTCATCCGTGGTCGCATCCCTTATATAGACATGGCCGTCTTTTTTAAGGATATCCAAATGCTCAGCCGCCTTCTCCGGCGGGGCATGCAGGTAATTAGGCGACAATCCGGTCTGTGCGGCCGGCACGAATGTATTGGTTTCCAAATCCTCAAGAAAAAGACTGGCGGCTTTTGCATTCATGGTATCAACGGCACTTTCGACAATCCGCGTAAGGAGCGTGTCCCGTTTTTCAGCCGCGGCAAACGCCCGGCTGATTTTGCATAAACTGTCAAAATAATCCATATGGTTTGTCATAAGGATGCCTCCTTTTATCGTGATATAAAAAATATTAGCCGGTCAGTCGGCACGGTAAATTTGTTCTATCTATTTTTCAGGCGGGCACGGTGGCCCGCCCTACGCGACAATGCCGACATTTTGTAGGGTCGGCCACCGTGCCGACCTCACATGCGAGAAACCCCATGGTTATGGGGTTGTTCGCCAGAACAAATTCACCGTGGCTCAGTCGGCCCCTGCCATTGATTATGAAAATGGCTTTTTGGCAATCGCTTATAAATAAAGTATAAAAACCATAATCCGCATTTCAACTGTTTCATCCGATAAAAATGCGGCGGATAGTCCGGAAAGAACCATGGCAGGCAGGCGGGCGCCTTCAGTCAGACGCCTCATCCGGGAAAAGCTCAAGTACGGCGATTTCCGGGAAACAGGCCAGTCTTACCGGTATCGTCCCCCAGCCGATCCCTTTGGAAATAAACACCCGCCCGCCGCTTTTCGACTTTTTAAGACCGCTGGTATAGGTTTTATTTTCCACCGGATTCGAGGGCGGCCCGAAAAGAGGCAGCACAAATTGTCCGCCATGGGTATGGCCGGCGATCATCAGGTCAATCCGCTGATTAAACGCCGTATCCGCGCTGTCCGGGTTATGGGCAAGCACAATTCGACAATCATTTTCCGGAATCCCGGATAGAAGCTCATCAAAATCCATATGGTCCTCCCAGAGATCGCCGCCACCAGCAAGCCACAGTTTTTCACCGGCACGCTCAAATACCTTTTTCTGCCCTCTAAGGTTCTGACCGGTTTGATCCAGCCATTCAATAGAGCGGGCCGTGTCCGCCCAGTGATCATGGTTGCCCAGCACTGAGTATACGCCTTCAGGCGCATAAAGCCGGGCCAGTATGTGCCAGATGCGGTCAATGCGTTTATGGCTGTTTGTCTCCAGCACATAATCGCCCGTGCATACGATAATATCCCCATTTAAACGGTTGGCGCGCCAGACGGCATATTTAGCGGTTAAAAGCGGCTGCAGCAGCCCATAGTGAAGATCGGAGAGCTGGACCATGCGAAAACCCGCAAAAGCCTTCGGCAGATGGGGAACCAGGATCTGATAATAATTGACCCGGATGATGAAGCGTTCAATAAAGAAGATATAAAGAAAAACAACTGTCAGTAAAACAGCGGCGGCGTTTAACATTAAAATCCCCATATTCAGCGGGTTATCCCTGCGCGCCCTGGATCATGATATAGGCGACAACAAAAGACAAAGCGCAGAGCAGCAGGCTGATCTTGGCTGCAATACCCAGGCAGCGGGCGGCCGTCTGGTATTTTCGGCGGTGCGCGCTTTTCATCCGCCGGGCGCGACTGTCCACAAACGCCGCTACTCCCCATAAAACAATACCCAAAAAAATAAACACAAGCGTTACGTAGGCAAAAATCATCGCATCTCCTGTTCGCGAGGGCTACTGTCAGGGTTTGAATCAGCTTTTGGTTGCAATCACACCGGCTTTTTGCCATATTCGACAAAAATCCGGTTTGCAAACTATTTTTACCTAAATTTAAATTTTAGCATATATAAGGGCAAAGATCCCACATCTTTAAGCGCAAGTGAAAAACGGAGGATATCATGGCAGTCGCATTCTGGGAAAAAGATAAAACCGTGGCCATTATAAAAATGAACAACAGCCAGAACCTTCAGAACCTGGCATTTGCTGAGGCAATGAATGGCGTTATTGATGAGGCAATGGCTGACGAAGATATCAAAGCCATAGTACTGACCAGCGCGGATGAAAAGTTCTTTTCCAACGGCATTGACGTCCAATGGCTGGGGGAGCGCTTTGCCGCCGAGGATTCCCAGCTGATCAAAGACTTTATGTACGGGATGGACGCGGTATTTAAAAAACTGCTGCTCGCGCCCGTGCCCACCATTGCCGCGATTAACGGCCATGCCTTTGGAAACGGTGCTATCCTGTCCTGCGCCTGCGACTTCCGGTTCATGAAGTCAGACCGCGGATTTTTCTGTTTTCCCGAGGTGGATCTGGGGATTCCCTTTCTGCCGGGCATGGATGCGTTTGTCGAAAAGGCGATTCCCCAGTATAAATTCAATGAACTCAAGCTGACCGGCCGCCGGGCCACCGCACCCGAGCTTGAGGCCCATCATGTAATTGAAAAGGCCTGCGACAATGCCGAACACCTGATGGCCGAAACCATGACTTTTGCCCGCTCCTTTGACAAAAAACGCGGCATCTTCGGGGAGCACAAGCGCCGCATGCACAAGCACATCATTGCCATCATTGATACGGAAGATCCGGAATACATCGAGACCCTGAATCTGATGGTCCAGGAATAATACCGGCGCAAGGCTTATTTTAACTCCAGCTGCTCAAGCAGCTTCTTTTTCTGGGCCTCATACTCCTGCGCATCGATCAGATCCGACTCATAGAGCTCTTTTAAATACTCGAGGCGCTCCTTGATATCTGCCTTGCGGGATTTCCAGGAATCGTCCGGAGTTTTGGCAGAGGTTTCAGGTTGAACTGCGGGCGCTGTCTGCTCCGGTACTGACCTGTCGGATGATGGTTCAGTCTCTGATAAGGATTCAGCGGCCGGGGATTGCGCAGGCGCCCCGGATTCACCCGCCTTTCCGGGCTCTGCGGCATTTTCTTCCTGCATTCTCGCCTGCTCAATCTTTTCAATATCCGCGACAAGCCACATGGGATATTTTTCACCATCTTCCGTCCGCTTGTGCCCTGCATAGTCCGGTGCGGCGATCGGGGTGTCCGAGGATTTGATTTCCAGGGGATTCAGTGTCTTTTCGGTTTTTGAAAACCGCTGCAGCTCTCCTTCCCGGATCTCATGATTCACATAGCTGAAGGCCAGGTTCAGGCGATTGCCCGGCTTAACAAAAAGCACGCCCCGGGTCTTCCGGTCTTTTCTAAAAAACAGCCCGCCCCCGCGGTTGTATGAAACAAACCGCACCCGCTGATGCGGCGCGGCCCGGTCCAGGGCTGCAGTTAGAGCAGGCACCAGCCGCTCGATCTCTTCTTTCTGAAACACCGGCCTTGTCTCCGGATCACCATAGAAGGCCGGCGCTTCAAGATAATCCAGCCGGGCCAGAAGAATCTTTAAGTCCCGGGAATCCATATCATACGGGTGGTTAAACTGCTTTTGGGCGATCTCTCCCTTTACCACCCGGTGCTCAAGACTGACCGTCAATTTTTTTTCATCCACTACCGGCGACTGCACCCAGCGGGTACTGCATCCGCTGATCATCGCGGCACTTAACAGGCATACAACCAGAACGTAACAACGCTTCATAAGTTTTTATCCCCTGACTTGGCAGTTAAAATGGAGCTATCATCGTTTATGCCATACCAATTCCAGCATGGGCTGTCAAATGCCAGTATCCCCGGCACAGGGCAAATTTGTTCTGTCTTTTCTTAGGCAGGCACGGTGGCCTGCCCTACGGCCACATGCGTCGTAGAGTCGGCCACCGTGCCGACTAATTGTCCGTTAACAGGACCGTGGTTATGGGTTTTGCGGTTAGAACAAATTAGCCGTGATCCCCGCCACGACAAATTTGTTCCATCCGAATAGCCGCCCATATTTTGACGAAACCAAGATTATGATTATATATTTTACAAAAATAGAAATATTTGGCGGATGCGCTATCGCTTATCCACCCTACTCGTACTGAAACCTGAAACCTGAACACTGAAACCTTGAAATACCCAAAACCTAAACCCCATGAACTTATAAGGAGGCATCTAAAATGGAATACACGCAGATTCCCGGACTGGACAAGGAAGTCACCCGCGTGGCGTTAGGCACATGGGCCATCGGCGGCTGGATGTGGGGCGGCACGGATGAGGCGGAATCAATTAAAACTATCCATACGGCCCTGGATAAAGGCATCAACATCATTGACACCGCCCCGGTTTACGGCTTTGGCACCTCCGAAGCAATTGTCGGCAAAGCCTTAAAAGAATACGGCCAGCGCGATGAGATCGTGATCGCCACCAAAACCGCCCTGGAATGGCCGGAACAACAAAACGCCGTATGGCGAAATTCAAGCCCGGAAAGGATCCGAAAGGAAATCGAGGACAGCCTGAGGCGGCTTAAGACCGATGTGATCGATATCTATCAGGTCCACTGGCCGGACCCGAATGTGCCTTTTGAGGAGACCGCAGGCACCCTGGCGCAGCTTCAGACGGAGGGCAAAATCAAGGTGGCCGGGGTCAGCAACTACGCCCCGGAGCAGATGGATGCATTCAGAAAAGGCGCCGCGCTGGGCGTCTGCCAGCCCCCTTACAACCTCTTCGAACGCGCGATCGAACAGGATGTGCTGCCCTATTGCCTGGAAAACGGCATTGCCACCCTGACCTACGGCGCCCTTTGCCGGGGCCTGTTAAGCGGCAAAATGCACCGGGAGCGCAAATTTCCGGGCGATGACCTGCGAAATGTTGACCCCAAATTCAAGCCGCCGCGGTTTGATCAATACCTGGCCGCGGTCGAGGATCTCCGGGCATTTGCCGAGGCCAACCACGCCAGGGAAGTCATCCATCTGGCGGTGCGCTTTGTCTTGGATAAGGGCGCCAGCGTGGCCCTATGGGGCGGCCGGCGGCCGGATGAGATGGATCCCCTGCCCGGCATGTTCGGCTGGCAGTTAACAGAGGATGATTTCCGGGAAATCGATGGCATCCTGGAAAAAAATATCAAGGACCCTGTGGGCCCGGAGTTTATGGCACCGCCGGCCAGAAACGCCGAATAAGCCGGCTACGCAAATCTTATTTAACCGGGGGGTGCCCGTCCATTACATCCGGTCCAGCACCTCCCGGATCCTGGCGGTAAGCCGGCTCGGCACCAGGGGTTTGCTGATAAAATCAACATCCGGCATACTTTCATCCCCATCAAATGCCTTTTGATCCGAGAACCCGGACATGAAAACCACCGGGGTTTCGGGATGCAATTCCCGGAAGCGTGCGGCCAGTTCCCGGCCGTTCATCCCGGGCATCATGACATCGGTCAGCAGCAAATCGATCGGCTCCGAATGCGTGCGGCCGATATCAAGGGCCTGCTGCCCGCTGAAAGCGGTTAAAACCGAATACCCGAGCGGGGCCAGGCTGTCTTTGATCAGATTGCTGACTGACGGGTCATCTTCAACCACCAGGATCGTCTCCGTTCCGGCGGCAAGCGAGGCCTCCACCTCCCGGTCTTTTTCAGGGGCCTCCGCCTGAACAGCCGGAAAATAAATATTAAATGCCGTGCCCTTGCCATGTTCGCTATAAATAAAAATATAGCCCTTATGCTGTTTCACAATTCCGTGTATGGTGGATAATCCCAGGCCGGTGCCGTCATCTTTGGTGGTAAAAAAGGGTTCAAAAATATGCTGCCGTACCTCCGGCGTCATGCCGATTCCCGTATCCGAAACCCGCAGCAGGACATAGACGCCCGGCACCATGTCCTGGCTCATACCGACCGAGGATGCATCCAGGTAAATATCCCGCACCTCTATGGTCAATGTGCCGCCTTTTGGCATGGCATCATTGGCATTGACCGCCAGATTCAGCAGGATCTGCTCAAGCTGACCGGCATCCGCCTGAATATACCGGGTCGATGGATCGATATCAAAACGCAGGCTCACATTTTCATTGACCAGGGACTGGAGCATGGCGGAAAGATTTTTGACAATATCTTCGATGGCCAGGGTTTTAAACTCCATGACCTGTTTGCGCGAAAATGCCAGGAGCTGCCGGGTCAGTTTTGCGGCCCGGCTGCCGGCATCAAAGATCAACTCAAAATTTTTGCGGTATTCCTGGGATTCCGGCAGCTTCAGCAGCGCAATTTCACTGTAGCCAAGAATGGTGGTGATCAGGTTGTTAAAATCATGGGCCACGCCTCCGGCCAGCCGGCCTAAGGCTTCCAGCTTCTGGGACTGTAAAAGCTGCTGTTCAAGTTGTTTTCGCTCTGTAATGTCAAACAGATAGCCTTTGATCTGATTCAGGGTGCCGTCCCCGCCCCGGCTGGCGCTTAAATTGGCGATAACATGGATGCGGGTGCCTTTCTTGCCGATTAATTCAACCTCGTAGCCCTCGATATGGCCCTGCCCGCGGAGCATGGTCATACAGGTTTCATAATCGGCCGGGCTGGCAAAAAGCTCCGGCAGGCGGGACTGAATCGCCTCAATAATGGAGCGGAATCCGAACAGGCGGGCAAAGGCCGGATTGCAGTCAATCAGGCTGCCCTCCGGGGTGGCGATAAAATCAGCGGTCAAATCCTCTTCAAAAAACCGGCGATACCGCTCCTCACTCACCCGCAGGGCGGATTCGCTGTGGCGCCGCCGCCGAATGTTGACCAGCAGTGTAAGCACCACGATCACAAGGCCGGCGATGATGGCGCTGGTGGCGAGAATCACTTCTCTATGGGTCTCGTAAAAACTGACCGGCTGGTTGATGATCCGGCTGTCCGGCGGCAGCTGAGATTTTTTGATACCAAACCGTTTGAGCTGCGCATGATCAAATTCCGGATTGTAGACCGCGGACTGAATGGGAATTTCCGCCGGATTTTCGCCCTTTAAAATTCTTTTGGCGAGCTTTGCGGCATTTCTCCCATGCCGGCCGGCATCGTTTAAAACGCCGCCGACAATCCCGTAGCCCAGTTCAACCCCCCACTGCCCGTAAACCGGCACGGGGCAGATACGGCTCAAATGCGGCAAATCATCCGTATAGGAAAAATAGCGGCCGTTTTTATCGGTTTGCAGAATATTTAAAAAGACAATGGTATCTGAGGAAAGCCGGCCGAGCCGGGTGTATAGTTCATCAAGGGAGAATTGATTCCACAATTCAACCTCCGGGCCGATATCCGCCGATTGATCCATCAGCCCCCGGGTGACCATGGAAAGTGACTGCCCCAGCTTCGTGGTATCGGCAATCACCACCACACGTTCGGACTGCGGATGGATTTTCTCGATCAAGCGGATATTTTCGGAAATGGCGTCGGATTCAACAATGCCGGTAAACCACCGCTCCGGTTGATCTTTTACCCGGTCAAAAAAATTGATACCGCAAAACACCACAGGGACGCCCGGAAACAACTCCTGCCGGTATTTGGACAAAAAATCAAAGGCATTGTCATCGGTTGTGATGATCACATCGCGCGCGGTCTCCTCACTCTGATATTTTAATTCGTACAACTGGTAGAGCCGCTCATAATAGGCCGCATCCTCGCGCTTGCGGCTGTCCATATATTCGATGTCGATGTTCTCGCGCGGCAGTACATCTTCAAATTCCCGGGTGATGGCGCGGACGATTTGATCGGTCCAGTTGTACTGGGGGTGATAGGAGTTAAGAATCAGAATCCGGGCATCCGAATCCAGGCCCGCGTCAGCCCAAATGACAGGCGCCGGAGCTGCGATGCCGCCCAAAAAGACAAGAACAAGCATCCAAAAAATTGGGAGATTAACGCGCCGCATGAGCTATTCCTAAAAGAAACCTCAGGGTAAACCTTTTTGATGATTAAACATCTACCAATTAATACGGCTGGGATTTGAATACAAGAACGAATTCTCTCCCTCATGACCGGCAGCGAAAAAATTAAAAAACCTGACCATAGGTCCCAAAACACAAATTGAAGTAAAAGTTAATTGCCACCCCTGATGAAAAGGCGTATTTTAATTTTAGAGGCGAAACTGACAATCCAGCTGCCTAATAATTATTCCACTTTTCAGGTGGAGAGCAAGCCATGCCCCGAAAAAATGATTTTTATCATTTGATCTGCTCTTTTTGCGGCAAGCCCCAAACCGAAGTCAACAAAATGATCGCCGGGCCGTCTGTCTACATATGCAATCGGTGTGTGGAAAGCTGCAAAAAAATTATTGAAAGGGAATTGGCCAGTGATACGAGTTACTTGCAGGCCATCGCCCGGCCCTCTGAAATCGCGCGGCAGCTGGATGCCTATGTCATCGGTCAGGAACCGGCCAAAAAAATTCTTTCCGTCGCTGTTTATAACCACTATAAGCGCCTTGCGGCCAAACCGAATACCAGGGATGTGGAAATCCAGAAAAGCAATATTCTGCTCATTGGCCCCACCGGCACCGGCAAAACGCTTTTGGCCCAGACCCTTGCCCGGATGCTGAACGTCCCGTTTGCCATTGCCGATGCCACCACCCTGACGGAGGCCGGCTACGTCGGGGAGGATGTTGAAAATATTATCCTGTATATGCTGCAAAATGCCGACTATGATATCGAACGGGCCCGCAAGGGGATCGTGTACATCGATGAGATCGACAAAATCGCCCGGCGATTTGACACCAGTTCCGGACGGGATGTCTCCGGAGAAGGGGTTCAGCAGGCCTTACTCAAAATACTGGAGGGCACAGTTACCCGGGTGCCGCCCAAAGGCGGCCGCAAACATCCGCAGCAGGATTTTATCCAGATTGATACCACGGATATTCTCTTTATTTGCGGCGGCACGTTCAGCGGTATTGAAAAGCTGATCCAGCATCGCCTGGGATCGAGAACCATCGGATTCGGGGTTAATGCGAAAAGGGCGAATCAAGGGGCAAAGGACGATGTGCTGCCCATGGTCCAGACCGAAGATTTCCTGAAGTATGGGTTTATCCCCGAATTTATCGGCCGCCTCCCGGTCATCGCCCCGCTCCATGAACTCCCCGAAGCCGCGTTGATACGAATCCTGCAAGAGCCCAAAAACGCCTTGATTAAGCAGTATCAAAAACTCTTCGAAATTGAAGGGGTGACGCTCAAATTCACCGAAGATGCCCTGCAGGCCATTGCTGCGGCCGCGATCAGACGCAAGGCCGGGGCCAGGGGGCTGCGCGCGATTATGGAAGCCTGCATGCTGGATATTATGTATGACCTGCCCGGCTATAAAAACGTGGCTGAATGCGTAATCGACGAAGCGGTCATTTTAAATAAAGCCGGACCGGAATTGATGTTTACCTCCTCCCAGAGGCATGCATAGAACCCGTAATTCTGACTTGGAATCATCTGTTCACGGCTAATTTGTTCTGTATCCAAATCGAAATCGAAATCGCTATCGGGATCGGGATCGAAATCGAAAAAATATGACCCTTAAACACGAAAAACTGGACGTCTATCGCCTTTCAATAGGCTACGTTGCATGGGTTTACGAGAAGGCCGACAGCCTTAATGGAGTCCATCGGCCCGCCCGGGATCAATGGCTTCGGGCCAGCCAGTCGATACCGCTCAATATCGCCGAAGGTAATGGCAAGACCGCGGAAGCCGACCGAAGGCGTTATTTCGAAATCGCTCGTGGCTCCGCGCTTGAGTGCGCGGCGATTTAAGATGTGCTGGTTGTCGGCAAGGCGCTGGACAAGATGGAAAGCCGGAACCGCAAGGATGAACTCGACCGTATGGCCGCGATGCTCAGCCGTCTCGGCGGAAGAGGATACCAAGTTCGAGAGGACCAGGAAGTCTACAGTGTCGATTTCGATTCCGATTCCGATTTCGATCCCGATTTCGATCCCGATAGCGAAGAAAACGAATCCCAACCTTAGCTTTAACAGGACCGGGGGTATGGATTTTGCGGTTAGAACAAATTAGCCGTGATCATCTGTTGGGATCATCTTGCACCCGCCTTTACAAACTGCTATATTTATATCTGATTGATAAGTAATTTTTGAGGGATGAGATTTGATGCGTCGCAATGTGCCCGGCCGATTAAACCTGCTCACGCTTATTCAACGCTTTGCCTCGGATGCCCGCCTGCTTTGGGCCATGATCAAAGATATAGCGACTGGCAGGTACCGGAAAATCCCTTTATGGTCGATCGGGCTCCTGGTTTTCGCTATTCTCTATATCCTTTTCCCGTTTGACATCATCCCCGATTTTATTCCCGGCTACGGACAGATTGACGATGCGATGCTTGCCCTTTTATGCCTATACCTCATGGAAAAGGATCTAAAAATATATAAAGAATGGAAAAATCAAGGATAAATATTTACCCCGTTTGGAGGCAAATTTTATGACGGTTGAACATGAAATCCAAAAAGCCGCCGAAATTATAGCCAATGCCAAGCAGGCCGCAGCATCCTGCGGGGCCGGGATCTCGGCTGAAAGCGGTATCGCAACATTCAGAGATCCGGGCGGCGTCTGGGACAAACTAAACCCCGCAGAGGTCGGCACCACCGCCGGGCTTCTAAACACCCTGGACCGCAATGGCCGGAAACTGATTCCGTTTTTTATCGAGCTTCTGGAAGCCTTTGAGCAGTCAAACCCGAATCCGGCCCATATGGCATTAGGCGCGCTTGAGGAGATGGGCATCCTAAAGACCGTGATCACCCAAAATATCGATAATCTGCATCAGGAAGCGGGCAATACCGACGTGGTGGAGGTGCACGGCAACGGGTTCCGGCTCAGCTGCATCAGCTGCGGCAAACTAAAGACCCGGCAGCGGCGGGAACTGATCGCTGAAATCAAAACCAGAATCCAGGAACTGCGGGAATACAACCTCTCCACCATGGCCACGATAATGCCGAAATGCGATCATTGCGAGGCACTCATGCGGCCGGATGTGGTAATGTTCGGGGAAATGGTAAAGGACATCCCCCGAGCTTTTGATGCGGCCCGCCAGTGCGACGCCATGCTCGCCATCGGCACCTCCGGCGTGGTATATCCGGCGGCGTATCTTCCGTTTGAAGCCAAAGATGCCGGGGCTCCGGTCATTGTGGTAAATCCCAATGAAAATCCGTTTTCGCGGGTCTCCGACGCCTATATTCCCATGAATGCCGGCACAGCCATGCCGAAACTGGTTGAAGCGGTAAGAGCGATTAAAGGCGCGTAAATCGAGCCGTATGTGTCCGTGGCGATTGACAGCCGTTGTTTCAGTCCGGATAGATGGGTTGATCCGCCAGATACGTCAGTCCGGGCCCCGGTTCAAAATGCTTATACCGCCCGCCGACCCCGTCGGCGGGCTTTTCCTCTACATCAGGGAAATCAAAGAGCGCCACCGGTCCAGTTCTGTTTCCGTGGAAAGCCCCTTTTGCTGCAATATGTTAATTATCTTTTCATCATTGAACCGCAGAAACGGGTCCACCTGTTTCTCTTCGCCAAGCGTTGTACAGACATGGGCCGGGTCATATTCGGCCAAATACCTATCAATTTGGGAGTTATCCGGCTCCAGCGCCCTGGCAAATCCCATGTACTCCTCAACATAATCATGGCCGGCATAAACCCGGGTGTCATCCGAAAATGCCAAAATCTTCTGGATGGACTGAAAGAATCCGTCCACATCGCCGGTGAAACAGCGCCCCACTTTGCCGTTAAACAGCGTGTCCCCGGAGATCAGTACATGGTCAAAATAAAAGCATACCGAATCCCGGGTGTGCCCGGGTGTGTGCATCAAGCCAAGGGATTCCCCGTCAATCTCAATTTCGGGGCTTGCCATTAGCGCATCAAAATCCAAATAACTTGCATCGCTCTGGTCAAGCAGCGCCTGATTGCCAAGCAGATGATCCATATGTGAGTGGGTGTTGGTCACATGGGCGAGGGTCAAATTTTGTTCCTCTAAAAAAGAGAGAATCGCCGCTGCCGCCCCGCCGTCTATCGCTGCAGCGGATTTTTCGCCATAGACCAAGTATCCCAGATTATCCGCCCCGTATCTGAATTGCTTGATCTGCATTAAACCCTCCCCTTCGTCTTACTCTTACTCTTAATCTTAATCTTACTCTAAAAAAGCGGTTTATGCCGACAACACGGCATTTTTGCAGAAAGTAACTCAAAAAAGCCCTGAAAATCCGTCCATACTGTCATTTCGAGCGGCAGCGAGAAATCTTTGCAATAAGATTCCTCGTCGCTGGTGCTCCTCGGAATGACAGCAGCACAACGTTTTGGAATAAATAAAAATACTGTCAAATTACTTAGACGCCCTCGCCAAGCGCGCAAAGAGCGCCGAGGGTTTATGGCCCAAAAATCTTTGCGGTCTCTGCGCCTCTGCGAGATTAAAAGGGTCAGTCTATTTACTCTCCTTATCCTCCGCCTGTTTCAGCTTCACCTTCAAAAGCTCCAGCATATCATGCGGATTCTTTGACTGATACCACCGGCCGCTGGCAAACACCCCGTAATCCGCGCCCATCATGGCCGAGGCAAACCGCGTGGAGTTTCCGTAAAACAACCACTGTTCCACCCAGCGCCGCTCAATGGACTCATTAAACAGGCTGTCATTCTGATCCGCGGCTTTTTGATCCCACGCCTTGGCCATAATCTGAGTAGCTACACCGGTTTGATGGTTGGTGGTTTCAATGGTGTGTTCAAACCGCTCGAAATGGCCGTTCACCCAGCCCCGGGTATGGCAGGACTGACAGACCCCTTTCATGGTATTATTCCGCTTTTCCTGCTCTTTTTCTGAAATCAGGTATTCGGCCGCCGGGGTTCCGTCCAAGGCGGTGGGCAGCGGCAGGCCGTCCTTATTTTTAATGATGGTGGTGTCTGCGGATTTGGGATGGGCATGCGCATAAATCAACCCGAAAATCCGCCACGCCATCCGGTCATTCATTTGATGGGTACGCTTCGCCTGCACTCGGCCGTCCGGGGTTGTCACCAGGCTCACATGACAGGTGGCGCACGTGGGCGCGGTAAAATCCTCTCCCGCGGTCCAGGGGACGGAATTAAAGTCCCAGTCTTTGCCATGCGCCAGGGAGTCCACAATATTGGCGTGCTTGCTTACCTTATAGACCTTGTATGCCGGAACATCCGGTCCTTTATGACACTCTGAGCAGGTATAGGGTTTTCTGGCCATTTCAATGGCAAACTCATGTCTTGTATGACAGGCGGAACAGGACCCCTTGCTGTCGTCCGGGTTGATCCGCCCCACCCCCTGATTCGGCCATCCGGAAATCTTAGGAAATTTCATGGGACCGATATCGGTATAGCGGGTTTCAAACTTTTCCACGGTTAAGCGCGTCCCATGGCAGAACAGGCAGGAATCGGCGCTGGTCCGGGCGTCCGGCGTACCATGGGAAAGCGTCATATTCTCAAACGTCAAAGGCCCGTTGGTGGATTTTACCAAATCCGCATAAACCGGATTGTTCTCCAGATTCCCGTGGGCTTCTGACATCAAGTTTCCGGAATACTCTTCGCGTTCAACCGGATGGCAGGCCGCGCAGTCATCCGGTGTTACCACGGTGTGCACCCTGGCGCCCTGATGATCGAATGTGTCCTTGTGTTTGTCCGGCCGCATGGTATGGCATTCCGCACAGCCGACCACGACGTTTTGATATTTTTCAGAAAGATTCTGATAGGACACGCGGCGCTCAAGCTCGGGCTTCTTGTTGGCCTCTGCCGGGGTGATGCGGGACATGCGGCTTCTGGCCCAGTTTTCATAGATATTGGGCGTCATGCTGCGATGGCAAGCCAGGCAGCTCTGGGTTTCATCGCTTAAATTTTCAGTGACGTCTCCAAATGCCGCCGGCACAGCCGCTAAAATTATCCCGATGGCCAGCATCAAACTCCATTTCAAGGTGTTCATGGCAAGTCTCCGTTGTTATTTTCCCTTAAAATCCGGCGTACGCTTTTCAAACATGGCGTTTAAGGCTTCCATGTGGTCATCGGTATGATGACAGAGCGCCTGATAGGCGGCGGACTGATCCAGCAGGTGCCGAAGCGTCATGTCCTGTCCGGCATAGAGCAGGCGTTTGGCCATGCGAAGCGCCTCAGGCGGCTTCTCCGCGATCCGGTCCGCGAGCTCGCGGGCCTTGTCCATAAGCGCTTCATGGGGCGCCACATAATTGACAAGGCCCATTTCAAGGGCCCGGTCCGCCGCAATCACCTCGCCGGTAAATGTAAGCTCGCAGGCCCGGGCCATGCCCACCACCCGGGGCAGAAAATAGGCCCCGCCGTCACCCGGAATCAACCCCACAGAGACAAAAGTTTCTCCGAATTTGGCCTTTTCAGACGCCACGCGCATATCGCACATCAATGACAGATCGCAGCCCGCGCCGATGGCCGGGCCGTTTACCGCGGCAATCGTGGGCACCGCACAGCCATAGACCGCCAGCGGAATCCGCTGAATATTTTTCCGGTAGCCTTCCATCACCTGGGCGGGCGTGCCCGCAAACATGCCCTTTTTGGCCGCCATGTCCTTGACGTTGCCGCCGGCGGAAAATGCAGGGTCGGCCGCCGTAATAATCAGCACCCGGCAGGTCATATCCGCATTGACCCGGCCCACCGCATCCTCGACCTCGGAAATAATCGCCTCGCCGGTGATGGCGTTTCGGATATCCGGCCGGTTAAGCGTGAGGATGGCCACACCGTCACGGTTTTTAAATATAATCTCCTGATATCCCATTTTGATTTCCTTAATATCCAGAAATTTAGGAAGGGGTTATAGGTGTTAGGTGTTAGGTATTAGGTATTAGGTATTAGGTGTTAGAAGAAAACCCAATACCCAATACCCATTACCCAATACCTATTTCCCAATTGCCCGGGTTCATAATTCCCTTGGGATCCAGAAGCCCTTTGACCCGCTGGATCAGCTCGGCGGTATTCGGATTCATCTTTTCCAGCACCATCTGCTGGGCGGATTTTTCCCCTTTCCAGATCATACCGCCCATCTCCAGGGTCGCCCGGTTGGAATCCGCCAGCGCATTTCTTGTTTTTTCAATATCGGTCTCATCCGCCCGGTTAAATGAATAGTTAAATCCGAACATGATGCTGTTGCCCTGCAGCACCTGATGGACGTAGGAACAGACCATTCCGTATTTATGGGCGATCTCGAATCCCTTTCGCCAGGCTTCCGGCACTTTGTCCACCGGCAGAATGGCCCCGGTGTACTGAAAACCCCCGCCCTCCCTGAAATCCGCGGCCAAAGCCGCCAGGGGCGGCACGTCCAGAAACCGCTTTTCAAGGGCCGGATGCAGATTTTCCACGAATTGAATCGTTTTTTTGCCCTTAAACGTCGCAAACAGCTCTTTATAGACCTTTTTCTTAAACTCGACCTCTTCCCTGAAGTGGCCGGAGACAATCACCACCAGAAAGGCATGGTTCATCCAGTCCGGCTTTTCCTGGGTGATCAGGAAAAAATCCTCGGCCAGATCCAGATGCATGACCTCGAATATGGCCTCGGGCAAAAGATCGATATCATCGGTTTGAAACGCCATCACCTCGCGGAACTCGGGCTTTGGAAAAAGCTTGAGCGAGAGTTTTGTGACAATCCCGGTGGTGCCGTACCACCCGACAAAAAGGCCGGCAAGTTCGGGCATGGGGCCTTTGGTAAACCACTTCTGATCCAGCGCACAGGAGCCGATGCGGGCGATCTCGCCCGTCGGGAGCACCACCTCCAGGCCGGCGATCATATCCGAATTGATCCCGTATCTGGGGGAGATATGCCCGTGGCCGTGGATCAGGGCGTTTCCTGTCACCGTGGCCGTGGGCGGCGCCTCCGGGGTGGAATGCTGCAGGCGGGGATGGTGTTTTTTCAGATACTCCCTTAATTTCCCCTGCGAGACCCCGGCCTCAATCAAGGCGTAGCGGTTCATCTCGTCCACTTCCAGAATCTGGTCCATCCGCTTCATATCAAGGACGATTCCGCCGCGCCGGGGCACCACCAGGCCGGAGAGGGTAAGCCCCCCGCCCAGAGGGGTAATCGGGATATTCTCGCGATTGGCGAGCTGGACGATCTGCTGAATCTCTTCCGCCGTTTTCGGCAGCACCGCATATTCCGCCTGTCCAGGCGGCTGCGCGCCGGAATCCCGGGAATAGAGGTAGAGGTCGGTGGGATTGTTGGATACCCGCTCAGCCCCGACAATATTCGTTAGTGCCTCATAAATACTCATAGAAGCTCCTCTGTCACCAGCTCAGAAATCTCCCGGACCTGAAGGCGACCCTCGAGGTTCTGGGATTTCACCGCGTCTTCAAACATCAGCGTACATATCGGGCAGGCCGTCACCAATATCTCCGCCCCGGTATCAGCCGCCTCCCTCACCCGCACCTTGGCCGATGTCTCGGGTCCGCTTGAGACCAGATCCGTAAAAAAATTGCCGCCTCCGCCGCCGCAGCACAGGGCGTCTGATTGGCTGCGGGGCATCTCCACCAGTTCAATGCCGGGCAGAGCTGCCAGAACCTGCCGGGCACTTACGTATTCCTGATTATGGCGGCCCAGGTAGCAGGGGTCATGGAAGGTCACCCGCCGGGACGATTCAGCCGCGGGCCCGTCCTGCTGCTTGGTTTCAGATAACAGACGGGCCAGCACCTGCGTATAGTGGAACACCTGAAACTCCCCGTCCAGTTCCGGATAGTCATTTTTTAAGGCGTTGTAGCCGTGGGGCGAGAGGGTGACAATCTTTTGAACACCCAGTTTATGAAAGGTTTTAATGTTCTGTTCCGCCAGATGCCGGAAGAGCTCTGATTCGCCCAGGGCCTTGGCATCATTTCCATCCGAGCCTTCCTGCGGCCCTAAGATGCCGAATGAGAGCCCCAGGTGGTCAAGGAGGCCGGCCGCAGACCGCGCAATTTCGCTTCCCCGCGCATCGAATGCGCCCACATCTCCCGCATAAAAAAGGTATTCCTGATCTTTATAGGCTTTAAGGCCTACCGCCTGCGCCCAGTCGCCCCGCTTTTTACGGGGCATCTTATAGGGGTTGCCGTGCTCAAATAATGCAGTCAGATAATCCCTCACCGGCGGGGGCACCGTGCCCTGCTCGATCATTTCCTCCTTGGCGGCAATAAAGGCGCTTAGTATTTGATCCTTGAATTTGCTAAAAATGCAGTGTTCCACGCAATTATTGCAGGTGGCGCAGGAAAAAAAGACCTCCTGGAGCCTCGCATCCGCTTCAATCTCATTGTCCAGCCAGGCCCTTAACAGCCACATGCGGCCGCCGGGGGAAAATGACTCAAACCGGTAGCGCAGATAAGCCGGGCAGTTAATATCCGAGTAGTCGCTGGGCAGTTTGCAAAACCCGCACCGAAAACACCGATGCAGAATCTCTTCGTGCTCCATTGTCTTTCCTTTACAACCACGAAGAAAACGAAAATCACGAAGGTTTTTACTTTAAGTTATTTTTCTTTGTGCGCTTCGTGAACTTCATGGTGATATAAGTATCGCTCAAAATGAGTTATTCGAAAAAATTAGCCTCAATGGCATTAACCTTAGCTTTCCGCCCCTGTCATTTCGAGGAGCGGCAGCGACGAGAAATCTTAAGAATCATGCCATTAAAAGATTTCTCGCTGGCGCTCGAAATGACAATTTAGCCCATTTCCTCTCTTAAACCTATTAGGTTAAATTAACGGCATTGAATGACGCCCTGTATAGAGTAAGAGTAAGAGTAAGACGACAAATCGCTTATACGAGTTCCTCTATTATTATTATTGATCAATATAAAACCGCCATGCGCAGTACCACTCTTCCGGATGCGGGTCCGGGGGGCAGCCGATGCATTCGGTTTTAATCCGATCATCGATGGAGCGGGCAAAATAGGTATATTCCACCAGGCCGGCGGTTTTGCAGGGATAATCCTCAAGCCCCTTCCGTTTTCTCGCCGATTGGACCCGGCAGTCGTTCATCTGAAAAACAAAACTGTCCGGCTTCTCCTCGGCAAAAGACTGCTGGTTGATATTGGCATAGAGGCGGAACCCCAGGGCCTTTTTCAACCCCTCCAGGCCGGGGCGCTCGGCCATGTTAAAGAAGCGTTTGATGGTCCAGGCCTCAAACGGCGAAAACTGGGTCCAGCAGGAATCATTGCACCGTTTGGCGTCATTCATCCCGTGCTCGAACTCAACCGACTGAAACCAGACCCCGTCATTGACCAGCCAGTTGACGGATACGGTATTTAAGAGCGCCATCAGTTTTTCCCGCGGCATTTCGGCGAGCGGGGCGGGCAGATCGTCTGCCGCCATGTCAAACCCTAAAGTTTTGGAAAGCCGTTTCATTTGAATGTTAAAACTCTTGCTGGATGCCTCATCCAGCACATCCAAAGCCCGGTCCATGCGCAGCTGGTGCCGCACTTCAGTAAACCAGAAGGCATAGTGCATGATGATCCGGTGAAAAAGATTGATCACGTAGCGGGCCAAATCCTCATTGGACAGCTCATCTAATGAATTAACGTTACCCGGCATGATTGCTCCTTGTCCATCCAAAATTTTTATTTACTCGCTTTCGACTGTCATTTCGAGCGGCAGCGAGAAATCTTTTAAACAAGATTCCTCGTCGCTTTCGCTCCTCGGAATGACAAGAGCAAAGGCCCGTCTCACAATGGCAATGAAACAGGCGCTATAATACGAACGTTCTTATGTCTTAAGCTCTTCCATATCCTGATAATAATCCAAGGCCCCGGGATTTTTGAGCGCATCCTTGTTTTTAACCGGCTTGTTTTCAATCGTCTTCTTAACAGCCAGCTCCACCTTTTTCATGTTCAGGGTGTACGGAATATCCGGCACTTCGATAATTTTGGCCGGCACATGCCGCGGGGAGGCCTCGCTGCGGATCACCTTCTTGATATGCTGCTTGAGCTCATCGGTAAGCTGGTGCCCGTCCCCCATTTTCACAAAAAGAATCACCCGCACATCATTTTCCCAGCTCTGGCCGACCACGATGCTGTCCTCGATTTCATCGATCATCTCCATCTGGCGGTAGATCTCCGCAGTACCGATGCGCACGCCGCCGGGATTTAGGGTGGCATCCGAGCGGCCGTAGATTTTAACCCCGCCGTGATCGTTTATCTCAATATAGTCTCCGTGGCGCCATACCCCGGAATATACGCTGAAATAGGCGTCATGGTATTTCTGATTGTCCGGATCATTCCAGAAATAGAGCGGCATAGAGGGAAAAGGCGCGGTGCAAACCAGCTCACCCTGCTCGTCTAACACCGGCTTGCCGTTTTGGTCAAACGCCTCTACCTTCATGCCCAATCCCCGGCACTGGAGCTCACCGGCGTAGACCGGTCCGATGGGGTTACCCAGCGCAAAGCAGCCGTTTAAATCCGTGCCGCCGGAAATCGAGGCCAGTTGAAGATCGGACTTTACCGCATCATAGACATACGCAAAGCCTTCTTCGGAAAGGGGCGAGCCGGTGGATAAAAGGGCCCGCAGATGGCGCAGGTCATATTTATCTCCGGGCCGAAGGCCCGTGTCTCGAAGGGCGGAAATGTAGCCGGCGCTGGTGCCGAATACCGTGAGCTTCTCATTCTGTGCCATCTCCCAGAGCGCCCCCTCATCCGGATAAAAAGGATTGCCGTCATAGAGCACGATGGTGGCCCCGGTGCCTAAGGCGCAGGTCAGCCAGTTCCACATCATCCATCCGCAGGTCGTGAAATAAAACACCACATCCCGGCGTTTGACGTCGGTGTGCAGGATATGCTCCTTTAACTGATTGATCAGAATCCCCGCGCTGCCCTGCACCATGCATTTGGGCAGCCCCGTTGTGCCGGAAGAGTACATGATGTACAGGGGATGATTGGCCGGAAGCTGCGCAAAATCGATTGAAAGCCCGGATTCAGAAGATTTGAAATCATCCATCAGCATGGCTTTGTCTATACCTGAGATATCCGGCGCGCTCTGGGTATACGGCACAATCACCACCCGCTCGATGGAGGGGATCTGCTTGACGATATCCCCCACCCGGTCAAGGGAATCAATGCGTTTGCCCTTGAAAAAGTATCCGTCTGCGGATACCAGGACTCGCGGGGCAATCTGGCCGAACCGGTCCATCACCCCCTTGAACCCGAAATCCGGTGAGCAGGAAGACCAGCTGGCGCCCAGGCTGGTGGCTGCCAGCATGGCGATAATGGTCTGCGGCATATTGGGCATGTAGCCCACCACCCGCTCGCCCGGCCGGACCCCTATTTCCTTCAATGAGGCGGCCATGCGCGCCACCTCATCATAGAGAGCTGCATAGGTCAGCCGCACGGGTTCCTGGTTTTCGCCCTTAAAAATGATGGCCAGCTCATCATCCCGGTAGCGGAGCAGATTTTCGGCAAAATTGAGCCGGGCGCCGACGAACCATTCGGCCCCCGGCATTTTGTTCAGATCATCCACCACCTGCTCATAGGGCTGGGAGTGGATGATATCGGCAAAGTCCCACATGGCTGCCCAGAAATCCGGGATTTGGTCCACGGACCACTGGTAGAGCTCGGGATAATTGGATATGGACAGATTATACCGGCCGTTTACGTACTGGATAAACCGGTACATGTTGGTCTGTTTGATCTGTTCTTCGCTCGGTTGCCATAAGATCTTTGACATAATCGGCATCCCCTTAGATTTAAATTTTTTGACATGCCTCCAGAAAACAGAAGGTCTGCTACTTTCCGCTGATGTCATTCCGAGGAGCGGCAGCGACGAGGAATCTTAAGATAAAAGATTTCTCGCTGCCGCTCGAAATGACATTGCCAACGGTCGGTAGAGAATTAATTAAGCAGCCGCAGGGCAGGCCACCGTGCCTGCCTTTATTTAGGTTGATATTTTTCCGGCAGCACGGCATTGTCGCCCCATTCCTTGGGCAGGAGCTGCTTCGGTTCTTCCCCCTGCTTTTCTTTGAGCGGCTTTAAGCCCGGGCGGGCAAACTTCATATGCCCCTCCTTAAGGGTGCGGCCGTTGATCACCGCCTCGCTGCGCAGCCGATGGCCCGCGGTCTTTTCCATCAGGCGGCCCAGCTTGAGCACGTGATCCACGTCATAGCCGTGCTCAATCCCCATCTCATCGATCTGAACCAGCATGTCCTCGAAACAGGTAAGCCCCACGTAGCGGGGATCTTCATAATAGTATTCACCGGTCCCGGGCACCGGGCAGTCATCCAGGAAGTTGGCGGGCTGCCCGCCCATGCCGCCCATGGTCGCCTCGAAATTGTTGATGCCGGCCTGAAGCGCGGCCAGAATGGAAGCTGCGCCTACGCGTTTGGTCTCATGGAAATGGGCGATGTGGACGCTGGTATCCGGGATTTCATCTAAAATCATGGCAAAATACCGGTACACCTCCGCGGCGGAAGCGCTGCCGTCATGATCGGCGTGCTCGATGTCAGATGCGCCGATCTCCAGCCAGCGTTTGGTGAACTCCACGGCATCCTTTAATTCCGTGGCACCGGCAATGGGACTGCCCCAGATGGTGCTGACCGTGCCGCACATCTTAATACCGGCATCGCGGCACTTTTTAATGCTGCGCTCGGCCTCCTTCCAGTACATAGGCAGCGTGACGCCGGAATTGGCAAAGTGGTGCTCCTCCTCAGTGGAGACCATCATCAGCACCCGGTCCGGGCCGATCCCCTTTTCCTTGAGCTCAATGGCCCGATCCACAGCCGGTTCGCGAATGGTCACGGCGGTTACGCAGATATCGTCAAAATTGATATTTCTTTTGGCGCAGCGCCGCTTGAATTGCTCACTCCGAAGATGGGAGAGCACCTCTTCGGCATCGCTGAACTGAGGCAGCAGGTACGGATTGCCCAGATTGGTCACCTCGATGTAGCGGCAGCCCGCAAAAATGAGCTGTTCCGCATAATAAATTTTCGCCCGCGTGGAGATAAATTTCTCCAAATGCTGAAACCCATCCCTTATGGTAATGTCACCGATGGTCACCTTTTTCGGCATGCGTGGAAAAACTTTCCAAAGATCATATTCGGTCATGTCTGGCCTCCTACTTTTTGTTTTTTTATTTGGTTTGTTAGAATCTGAAATTGCCGAAAGACGGCTCGCCAATGGGCTTGATCAGGCTGACCTCAAGCGCCATGCTAAGCCACTCGCGAATTTCAGAAAATTTAAGTACCCGGTCGTTTAACAGGCGAGCGCCGCAGAAAAACGGATGCGCCTCGCCGTCGTATTTATCTACCATTTTCTGGTGAAACGCATCCTTCTCCTCCTGGCTCATGGGTTTACCCTGGGCCTCGCGTTTTCGCTCCTCGATCGACAACAATACCCCTCCGGCGGCCCGGCCGCTCATCACCGACGTCCGGCCCCGCATGGTGGTGAAGAGAAAATTCGGACGATACGCCCGGCCGCACATCCCGTAGTTGGCCGCTCCGTTGTCCGGGCCGATGACCAGCTGAATCCTCGGCACCTGTGCGCAGGAAACCGCCCGGACCATATCCGCACCGTATTTGCCGATACCGGCTCTTTCAGCATCCGAGCCCACCATATAGCCGGGCGAATTCTGCATAAACAGAATCGGAATTTTCTCATAGCTGCACCGGACAACCCATTCAGCAACCTTCCGGGCGGCTTCCTCAAAAATAATGCCGATCCGGTTGGCCGCGATCACGCCCACCGGAAAGCCCTTTAAGCGGATTTTACCGGTGAGGATGTTATCCGCCTTTCCTATCATGTAGTTTTTTTTGTATTCGCTAAAGTAGCTGTCATCTGCAAAGGTTTCCAGAATCGCGCGGGCGTCAATGCCCTGGCTGGCCGAAGTGGGCATCAAATCATAGATCTTATCCGCCGGTACCTTGGGCGGGCGCTCTTCATAGCGGTGGATGTGAAGGGTCTGCGGGGCCTCGAGGGAGAGGATCTCACGGACCTTGTCAATGGCCTCATCCTGGGATTTGCAGAAATGATCCGCCCCGCCGGACACCTGGGTGTGCACTTTGGCGCCGCCCAGTTCCTCTGCGGTGATGACCTCGCCGGTGGCCATCTTCACCAGGGGCGGCCCGCCCAGGAAGGAATAGGAGAACTTGTCGATCATCACGGCCTCACAGGCCATGAAAACGATATATGCCCCGCCCGCGGTATTGCCGCCCGTGGAAAGCGTCACCTGCTTTAAGCCCTTGGCTGACATCCGGGCCATGTTATAGAACATGGACCCGAAATGCTGGTCATCCGGAAACACATCCGCCTGCATGGGCAGAAACGCACCGCCGGAATCCGCGATATAGACGCAGTTTAGCCCGTTTGCCTCGGCAATGGCCTGGGCCCGCATATGCTTTTTAAGGGTAATGGGGAAATAGGTGCCCGCCTTTACCCGGGAGTCATTGGCAAATATCATGGTCCAGTTGCCGCGGATCCTGCCGATGCCGGTCACCACCCCGCCGCATGGCACATCCGGCACACCGGGATAGTTCATGCCAAACCCGGCGATCTGGCTCAATTCAAAAAACTTGGTGCCCGGATCAATCAGCATCTGGATTATTTCACGCACCGGACGCTTGCCCTGCTTGCGAAGCTTTTCCACGGCTTTTTCTCCGCCGGGCCAAAGCGTCTCGTTGATCCGCTCATCCAGCTTGGCTTCCTCGGACTCCCAGTGCTTACGATTTTTTCCTGCCTCTTCGCTCATGATATGTCCTTTGAATAGGGTATAGGGTCTAAGGTTTAAAGTAACTGCTCACGCTCCATACGTAAAAATGCTTTCAAAACCTCAGATCGCATCCAAGAACAAGGCGCGGTCTGATGAAAAAGCGCAGCATACATGGAAGTATGTGAGCATTTTGAAGAAGACCGCAACGCCGTTATTGGATGTTAGATGGGGTTTTGAAATCATTTTCCTTTATATACCGGCTTTCTTTTATCCCGAAACGCGGCCAGGCCCTCGGTCCGGTCCTCGGTGGGGATCGTAATCCAATAGGCATTGGACTCGATGCTAAGCCCGGTGTGCAAGTCGGTCTCAAGGCCCGCATCAATGGCATATTTTGCCTGCTCAATGGCAATCGGCCCGCCCTCGCAGATCATGGCCGCCATTTTCCGGGCCTCATCCATCAACAGTTCCGGCTCGCAAATCGAATTAACAAGGCCAATCGCGTGGGCCTCCTTGGCATCCACCCGGCGGCCGCTTAAAATCAGCTCCTTTGCTTTTCCCCGGCCGATCAAGCGCGGCAGGCGCTGGGTGCCGCCGGCACCTGGAATAATGGCAAGCCGAGTCTCAGTAAGCCCCATGGTGGCATTCATAGATGCGATCCGGATGTCGCAGGCAAGGAGCAGTTCTGTTCCGCCGCCCAGTGCCACCCCGTTTACCGCGGCAATGACCGGTTTGTTCAGGGACTCGATCTCGGTAAACAGGGTCCGGATGGTATAAATATATTTTTTGACCTCTTCCTGGGTCATGCCGGCCCGCTCCTTTAAGTCAGCCCCCGCGCAGAAGGCTTTCTCCCCGGCCCCGGCAATAATGACCGCCCGGATATCCTTTTGAAACCGGATCTGCCAGATCACATCCTGCAGGGTTTTAAGTAGCTCAAAATTAATCGAATTCATGACCTCCGGCCGGTTCAGGGTGATTACCGCCACCTGGTCCGCTGTTTCCATTTGCAGCACGTTTTCCGTCATGGAGGGCCTCCATTATGATGAGGTTTAAGGTCTAAGGTCTAAGGTTTAGGGTTTAAGGTGATTTCCACCTGAACACTAAAACCTGGACACTGAACACTTTTTTCTAGCATCCGATATAGCGTGAAATCACCAGCCGCTGGATTTCCGAGGTGCCTTCGCCGATGTCTAAGAGCTTCTGGTCCCGGAAAAACCGCTCGACATTGTATTCCTTCATCAGGCCGTAGCCGCCGAAGATCTGAACCGCGTTATTGGCTACCCGGCCCATGAGTTCGGAGCAGTACACTTTGGCCATGGCAGCGACCTTTTGAAACGAACGATCCTTGTCCTTCAGCCAGCAGGCCTTATAAAGCAGATTTCGGGCGCATTCGAGCTCAATGGCCGCGTCCGCCAGCTTAAAACCGACCGCCTGATATTTGGATATGGGTTTCCCGAACTGCTCCCGGCTTTTGGCATATTTGAGCGCCGCCTCATAGGCGCCCTGGGCGCCGCCAAGCCCCATGGCGCCGATGGAAAGCCGGCCGCCATCCAGGGTCTGCAGCATCTGATGGAACCCGTTTCCCTGCGCGCCCAGCACATTTTCATGCGGCACCCGCACATCGTCAAAATAGAGCTCAGCCGTGTTGGAGGCCCGCCACATCATTTTTTTATGCATAGCGACGGCCTTAAACCCCGGCGTGCCGTGTTCGACCAGAAAACAGGTGTATTCGGGCCGGCCGTCATCCCTTTGACCGGTAATGGCCTGTACGGTCACCCCCATGGACATCTCGCAGGCGGCATTGGTGATAAAAATCTTTGAACCGTTGATCACCCACTCATTGCCGTCTTTAACCGCGGTGGTTTTGCTGCCCCCGGCATCCGATCCGGCGGTCGGTTCGGTCAGGCCGAATCCCCACAAGGCTTCGCCGGTGCACAATTTCGGCAGGTATTTCTTCTTCTGTTCTTCACTGCCGAAATAATAAATCGGGCCGATGCCCAATGAGTTGCCCGCCGCGATGGTGGCTGCCTGGGAGCCGTCCACCCGGGCGATCTCCTCAACGCCGATGATGTAGGAGATATAATCGAGGTGCTGCCCCCCGTAGGCTTCATCCACGAACATGCCGAACAGCCCGATTCCCCCCATTTTTTTGGTCAATTCAGGAGAGAATTCCTCGGCTTCATCGAGTTCCATCGCCACCGGCGCGATTGCCTTTTCGGCAAACTTGCGGACCTCTTTGCGAATCATCTCCTGCTGTTTATTCAGGTCAAAATCCAAAACAGACCTCCTTATTTAATCATTGGGAATTTCAAACACCCGGGCGGGAAAAAAGTCGATTTGAATTCGCCTCATTCCTTCCACCCGCCTGGTTGAATTCCATTTAAGCATGAAATATCATAAGTCCAATGAATACTGCCAACTGATTTCTCCCCTGCCTGAAAAATCGCGGAAAAAACAAATAATGAACACACCTCGATTTTGCTCACGCCCGAATCGCATTGATAAACAACCGCGAGACCTCATCTCCCACCTTGAGCAGATCATAGTCCCGATTGAATATGATCCAGGGGATGGTGATGTGGTCGATCGTTCCGAACAAAAGATCCTGGCACAGATCCATATCCAGATCCGGTTTAAAAATTTGCTCCGCCTGCCCCCGGGCGATCACGTCCCGGATGACCCGAAAAATCTTTTCAATAATCTGTATTCCCTCGGAACGGTAGAACTCCTTGTTGGTCCGCAGCATCAGCACCAGGATGGTGGTATAATTCTTCTCATCGTTGTAGAAGCGGAAAAGCTTGGCAATAATCTCGCGGATTTCATTCTCCAGGGTGTTGCCGCTGATATGGTCATAGAGCTCGCCCAGTTTTTCATTGGGAATGCTGATCAGAAGGTTCTGCTTGTTTTTGAAATATTCGTAGACCGTTCCCTCGGCGACACCCGCCCGGCGCGCGATTTCCAGCATGCTGGTGTCGTTGAAGCCGTTTTCGGCAAAAAGGGCAATCGCGGAATTAATCACCCGCTTTTCCTTGGCATCCTTTTTATTGGATTGACGAACCGGTTTCTTGCGGCTGTTTTTCACCGCATTCAACATCAAATCCGCGATCATTTCCGCATGATCCAGGGAATTGGGCGAATCCTTGATGGTCCAGTTGATGGCGATATGATCCACCGTGCCAAGAATCATATCCCGCAGTATGGTGGGTGAGGCCAAACCGCTGAAAGCCCCTTCCGTCATGCCCTCCCGGATAATATCGGTGATCAGACCGGCATACGCCCGAAGGGTCTTATAGGCGGCCGAGGAATAAAACCGCGGGTAGGAGCGGGATTCGAGGATGATCTTGATCTCTTTTTTATTGCCCGAATAGACCTTACAGTGAAACCAGATGGCCTTTCTGAGTTTGTTTTCCGCTCCCTGGATGCCGGCCAGATGGTCTTTAAGCCCGTCCCGGCAGGCAGAGAGGAAATTGTCGATAATGGCAAAAAGCAGATCTTCCTTGCTTTTAAAATAGGTATAGATGCCGGATCCGGCCATGCCCGCACCGCTTGCGATCTCGGACACGGTGGCCTCGGCAAACCCCTTTTCGGAGATCACCCGGGTAGCTGAGTCGAGAATGGCCTGTCGTTTATATTCTGTTTTTGTCATTGGCTGGGCAGAAATTGAATGTTCCTCATTTTTATTTATTATCTGAGGACAATTTATTTTTTCCAAAAATAAAAATCAAGAAATAATTTTTGAGATCGCAAAAAAATTTTCTATCCGCTCAAAAAAAATATAAAAATATACTTTTTAAAAATTTGGGAACGTTCAATTTAGGTTTAAAATCCCGGGGCAAATTCGTTCTAACCGAAAAGCCCATAACCACAGTCCTGTTAACGGACAGATGAGTCGGCACGGTGGCCGCCTCTACGAGGCATGTCGCCGTAGGGCAGGACACCGTGCCTGCCTAAAAAAAGACGGAAGAAATTTACCGTGCTTAAAATCATTGCCCTACCCTGCCGAAGCGTGTACATAAGCGATGCAACCGGCTTGCGCTCAATCTAAGAGTCGGCCGGCTGTCGTTTCGAGGCGCGCATGCGGCGAGAAATCTTTTAAAGGCAAAAAATAACATTTCTCGCTGACGCTCGATAAATGACCCGGCGCTCGAATAGCAATGATATTGTTAGCCACAGGATGGAATCGCTTCTATGGACCCCTTCACCCAGGGTTTGACCGGTATAATTGCCGCTCAAACGCCGGCAGATAAAAAGACCATCCGGCAAGCCACGGTGGCCGGCCTTATCGGCGGGATGCTGCCGGATGCGGATATATTCATTCATGCGCCCAACGACCCGCTGTTTAACCTGCTGATCCACCGGCATTTCACACATTCCCTGATTTTTATTCCCATTGGCGGCCTGATTGCCGCGGTCATAACCTGGCTCCTCCTGCGACGGCGGCTTGGATTTCTGAAAACCTATTTGTTTGCCACCCTGGGATATGCCACCGGCGGCCTGCTGGATGCCTGCACCAGCTACGGCACCTACCTTTACTGGCCGTTTTCAAATTACCGGGTGGCCTGGGACAACATTGCGATTATTGATCCGGCCTATTCGCTGATTCTCCTGGTTTCAATTGTTATTGCATTTCGGAAAAAGGCCCGGCGATATGCCGGTATCGGTCTGATTTTAGCGCTCTGCTACCTGATGATCGGGGTGGCAGCAAAAAATTCAGCGACCCGGGTGCTAAAGGATACAGCCGACCGACGGGGCCATCAAATCGAGCACCTCCGCGTGATGCCGACCATCGGCAACCTGATCCTGTGGCGGGGAATATATGAGAGCAATGGCCGGTTCCATGTAAATGGGCTTCGGCTTGGCCTCCTTGGACCGCACCGTGTATATGCCGGCCCAGTTGTCCAAAAATTTCCGGCCGATGAATGCGCCTCAGGTTCAGGGGAAACAGCGGTCTGCCGAAATATTCTGGGATTTTCCCATTTTGCCGACGGGTATGTATTTGCCTACACCAAAGAGCCCCTGATCATCGGCGATCTCAGATACTCCATGTTGCCCCATGAGATTGAGCCCCTATGGGGGCTTGTGGTTCACCCGCAAAATCCGGAAAAGCGCTCTCAACTCAAATATTTTGACCAGATTGATCCGGAGACCCTGAAACATTTCTGGCGGATGCTGACCGGGGTTTATCCCTAAAATATCGGTTTTTCCGTGCATCCTTTTATGCTATGTAAAAGTTAATATTATTAACTTAAGGTTTCCATTTATCACCTTCTCCCTCTGGGAGAAGGTTACGTGCTATTCCCTGCGTGACTGTCCAACTGACCTGAAGACTATAACAATGATAAACCCGACCGAAATGCTGACCCCGGGACAACAGCCGGATCAAAAACCGGACGCCTCGGCTCCAGAAGAAGCGCCGGCAAAGGATCGGTTTATCCTGTTCCGCCGGCTCTCGAAGATGCCCAAAGATCCGGGCGACATGCTTCAAATATTAGAGACCGCCTCCGGTGTTGATCAAAGCGACCTGCGCTACCGGCTGGCCGGGCCCGGATTCGGACTTTTGCGGCCCAAAGTTTCCTCTGATGCCTTTGATGCATGCATCGCGGACATGGCGGACTTCGGCATCCCGGCCGCGGTAGTGGCCAAATCGGATATCGCCATCCCCGAGCTGCCGCCCCAGGCCAAGCGGATTTACCTGGCAGAGGATTTCATGGAATTTCAGACCGCCGAAGAGGAGCCCGTCTTCCGGGTGGATGAGACAAGCGAGCTGCTGATTATCCTCACGGATATTTCCGGCAAAGCGGTCAAGCAGATCATGACCACCATCGCCTACACCAGCCAGGTTCAGGAAAAGCCTTTTGAAGAGGTGCTCAGGAAAATCTCCATGTCAAGTGCGGCCGCAGTTTTCTACGACATAAAGGAGAATCCGGCCACGGGCGTCTTTATCGATTCCACGGCATTTACTTTTTTAGGGTTAAATGACAAGCTTTCTCCCAGTGTGGCCGTGAACTTCCGTACCCTGGTGGATGAGGCCATCCGCCTGTCAAACCATCATGCCGTGGATTATTATTTCGGCATTGCCGCCCTTCCCGGAGCAAAACCAGACTGGGATGGGGGCAGTACCGCCATTGAGCGACGGCTCGGTGTCTATTCCCATTACATGCTGGCCGCCCACAGAAACGGACTGTTTGCTGCGCCGGATCCCGCTTTAAAAAGCGAAGAAGCGGTGCGCGAGGAAACATGGGATGATACGGAGGGCGCAGATGAAGAAGCCACCGACGGCCTGGAGCCGCCGCCCCCGGTTGAGCAGTCCCGGTTTCTTGGCCTGATCCAGGGCTCCACAGCAGAGGTAATCATATCGGTCATCGGCATGGCGGCGCTATTTTTTTTCGGTGCCGCCGGCATTGAAACGATCACCAGCCATCCCGGGCTCTGGCAGGTGGTGGTGGGAATACTCGTCACCGCATGCGGGGCTGCTATCTTCTGCTACTCCCTGCTGCTGCTATATTATAAGCGCGTGGTGGAAAACACCCCCACCTCAAAAATTCGATCCCACGCCATGGGCATGACCGAACTGACCGGCCGGACCCGGCCCTACTACGATCTGCGGACAACCCATACCCTGACCCGCTGCATTTTTTTCATATGCCGCTATTACAAATATCAGCGCATCGATAACGCGCATCAGTGGCGGCTGACGCGCACCGTCAGCTCAGGTAAGCTGCCGTTCTATATTGAAGACGACACCGGCCGGGTACTTGTCAATCCCAAGGGCGCCTATTATTCGCTCTCCCGGTCCAGACAGACCGTCCGGGGCCGGTTTATCCCGGATTTGGCCATCAGGCTTGATGATCCCAATACCCGGGTCATCGAAGACCTAATTGCCATCGGCGCTAAAGTCTATGTGCTGGGCTCGGCCCACTTGCAGCGGCACGGCAAAACCCACAGGGAGCGCTTGATGGACAAGGTGCGATCGGTCAAGCAGGACCCTTCGCAAATGGCCCGCTATGATCAGGACGGGGACGGCCATATTGATGCCGAGGAGTGGGATGCGGCCCGGGAGGATATCGAGCACAGCGTATATGCGGAGTCTTTGACCGCCGGCAGGGGCTCTTACGAGACCGTGGTGATTGAAAAACCGAAATTCGGCGTGCTGCCGTTTATCGTGGCGGACTCGGAAAAAGGCCTGCTAAGAAAATTCGCCATCCGGTCCTGGCTGTTTTTCGCCTGCGGCGCCCTGGCATTTGCCTGCGGCATTGGCATGCTGTTGTGAACCCTGAACCCTGAACTTCTTAACCTTAAACTTTAGACCCTAAACCTTATACCCTTTATTATAACTAAAAAGGAAAGGACGAAGCTATGGCAGCCACCATTATCCTTTTAATTCTGCTGGCCATTATCATTGCCGTTATTGTTTACGGCGTCATTATCTTTAACGGCCTGATCCAGTTAAAACACAATATCACCAAAAACTGGAGCAACATTGATGTCCTGCTCAAACAGCGCTACGATGAAATCCCCAAACTGGTCAGCGTCTGCGAAGGCTACATGAAACACGAACGCGCCACTCTGGAAAATGTTACCAAAGCCCGGTCACAGCTCGACAATGCCGGCTCCCAGAAGGAAGTCCACGATGCCAACAACGCCATTACCAGCGCCCTGCGCTCCCTTTTCGCGGTGGTGGAGAATTACCCGGACCTGAAAGCGGACCGCGGCTTCAGGCAGCTGCAGTCCCGAATATCCGAGCTTGAAAACCAAATCGCCGACCGCCGGGAGTTCTATAATGAAAGCGTCAATATGTTCAACATTCGCATCGAGCAGTTCCCCGATGTCTTTATTGCCAACATGATGCGGCTGGAGCCCCGGGAAGTCTGGCAGATCGAACCCGAACACCGCGAAGACGTCAAAATAAACTTCTCCTTTGCCTGAGCCCGCCTGGCCAAAGCTTCCTGTTAAACCCAGCACGGTCCACTATTCGTACGCGTACTCGTACGCGTACTCGTACTCGTGCTCGTACTCGGGTTTTATTTTTCCGAGTGCGAGCACGAGTTTGCCCGGGACCGAGCCTATCAATAACTTTAAAGGCACTGAGGCACGGTAAATTTGTTCTATCTATTTTTCAGGCGGGCACGGTGGCCCGCCCTACGAATGGGGAAAAACCCCGATCCATCGTAGGGTCGGCCACCGTGCCGACCATAAATTCTTGATTTCATTAACATAATACCTAACACCCAAAACCGAATACCCGTGAAGTTACTTAGAAGCGATAAGTCTTCCAATTGACACCTCAAAAAAACCCACCCGCCTCTTGACACTAAAAGCTTTGTGATTACTTTATTAATATCAAAAATCAGTTAATAATTTGATTTAATTGTATATTTATCTAGGTTTGCCATTTTTATCTGCTTATTTTCCGGTTGAGGCAGACAGGCGGATTATAAAGGAGGTGATTGACATGGTTAACCTGGTCCCGTGGAAACGAAAAAAAGACCAGCCCGCCTCTCGCAAAGACCTTGCAAGCTCTTTTGACCGGTTTTTTGATGAACCGTTCTTATCCGCGTTCCACCCGTTTAACCGAAGCCAATGGTGGCCGCACGTGGATGTGAGCGAAAATAACCTGCAAACTGAAAGGAGGCATGCACTATGATTACCCGACGTTTTTTTGACTGGCCCGCATTCGGATGGCGCAGCCATTTTGACGAACTCGATCGCATGCGGCGGCAGCTGGACCGCATGATGGGAGAGACCGAATCCCAGCCCTTTCGCGGGCCTGGCAGAGGCGTATTCCCGCTATTGAACCTAACCGAAGACGACATCAACTATTATCTGAGAGCCGAGCTGCCGGGAGTTAAAAGCGATGACCTGGAAATTAATGCGACGGATAACAACATCTCCATCAACGGTGAACGGAAAATACCCGAAGAAAATGAAAATGCCCGGTTCCATCGCAGGGAGCGCGATTTCGGCCGCTTTTCAAGAGCGATCACCCTCCCCGGTAAGGTCGATAGTGATAAAATCTCGGCGAACCTGGCCGACGGCATGCTGACCATTACAATTCCCAAGGCTGAATCCGCCAAGCCGAGACAAATCGAAATCAAGTAAGCCAACCGAATCACGGCAAAAAGAAAGGAGGGGAGCAATATGGCTGATACAAAAAACAGGGAAATGCAGGTAAAAGAAAAACAGGAAGTCGGTCAGGCGGAGCAGACGCGGCCCGTCCCGGTGTTTACCCCGGCAGTGGATATTTTTGAAACAGATAAGGAGATTACCCTTTTGGCGGATCTTCCGGGGGTTACATCTGAAAACCTCAATATTGATCTAAATGAAGGAGTGCTGACGCTTTCCGGCGATATCGAGCCGTTTGAGAATCCGGATGAAGAGGACCTGATGATCGAGTACGAGGTGGGCCAATATTACCGGCAGTTTACTTTATCCGAAATCATTGATCAGGATAAAATCGAAGCCAACTTAGCTGAGGGCGTACTGCACCTGCGGCTGCCCAAGGCGGAAAAAGCCCAGCCCAGAAAAATTGAAGTTAAGGCCGGCTAAACACCCGCGTTTAAATTAAAATGGTGAGAATTCCTTTAAGTCCCCCTTTTCAAAAGGGGGACAAAAGGGGGATTTTCATGATAAAAGACTACTACATCATACTGGGGCTGCCCAAAGCGGCGAGCAAAGACCGGGTCAAGCAGGCATACCGGGAAAAAGCCAAAGCGCATCATCCGGACAAGTGCGACTCAACCGAAAACAAAAAAAAATTCATGGAAGCCAAAGAGGCCTATGACACACTGTCCGATGATGCCAAACGCGCCGAGTATGACCGAAAGATCAAACAGAAAGGCTCGGGCCGCAGCATACCCGTAGATACCTCCCGGCCTTCCGGCTTCTCCGGGCGCAAACCGGGCCGATCCCCGCTGCAGGACACCACGGACAGCATGTATGATTGGGGCCGGGGGGCTCCAAAAAACCTGCAGGAGCGGCGGCTGGAATTGATTCTATCGCCTGAGGAGGCCCGGGCCGGCGGTCAGTTCTCAATTGCCGTGCCCATATCCATCCCCTGCCCCCATTGCGGCCACGGCGGCCTGCTGGCCCGGCTGTTCTGCCCGGCATGTGGCGGTGCCGGCGCCGTCCAATTTGAGAAAAGCCTTGTTCTGGAAATCCCCCCAAACATCAAATCTGGCACCACCTTTCGCAAACTTGCCCATGATAACGGGCACACGCAGACCTATGTTCACGCCACGGTTTTGGTTGAGAAAAGTTTTTAACACCCTAATCCCCATCCCTCTTCTGCCGCAGAAATTCATAGATACCTGAAAAATCAGCTTCCGCCCAGCCATTCTGTTTGGCCAGGGCATAGATCTCCTTGATCCCGTTTAATGCCGGGAGCGCTTGATTTTGCTCAAACGCGCTTTGGGCGGCCAGATGAAGATCTTTCTGCATCCACTGCAGCGGAAACTCGGGCTCGTAATCCCCGTCCTCAAGCTTCTTTCGCTTTCCCTGCAGAAAAGGGGCGGCCACCGGGGACTGCAGCAGCACATCCAGCATCTTCTCCCGGGAGAGCCCAAGGGATTCGCCAAGCACAAGCCCCTCGGAAAAGGCCATCATGGCCTCACCCAAAAGCAGATTAAATACCATTTTAAAGGACGTGCCCATGCCGTTTTCCCCGGCATGAATGTATTTTTTTCCCATGATCTCAAAAAGCGGTGCACATTCCTGTACAGCCGCTCCATCCCCGCCCACCAGAAAAACGAGTTCCCCCTGCTCTGCCGGCTGCTTGGAGCCGGCCACCGGTGCATCCAGGAAACGGATGTTTTGCTCCTTGCAAAGTGCGGCCATTTTTCTGGAAAACGCGGGGTTCACCGTGCTGCTGTCCACCCATAGGGAGCCCGCTGACATGGCGCCCAGAAACCCCTCTGCCCCGGCAGCCACTTCATAAACCACCGCCGGGGTTGACAGCATGGTAAAAACCACATCCGAGGCCGCCGCCACATCCTTTGCCGATTCCATCCACTGGGCGTTCTTCAAACACATGAACGGGAGCGGTTTAATCTTTGTCCGGTTATAGACCCGCAGATCATAGCCGGCATTGGCCAGGTTGGCCGCCATCCGCCGGCCCATAATACCCATACCGATAAATCCGATTTTCATATAGCCTCCTGCTTTTCAATTGAGCTATTTGGATAAAATCATCCAAAAAAATTTAATAGCTTATATTGAAATATAACGGCTCGGCGGATGCTATCAAATCGGCGGTATGGAAAAAAACCGGTTCACAATTTTAATGACCCTATTGTAGAAAAGTATAAAAAACAAATTCGTTGGTCAGGTTGGCATATTCCACTCTATTTCCTCTTTGTAGGTTGCTGTGGTGTGCTAATAGCAATATTAGAGAACGGATAATACTGAAACACAAAAAAATGACACAGAACAAAAATGATGCACCTGATCCCAAAGGCCTGGCGGCCTTAGGGCCAAGTGATCATGTCGTTCTGCAAAAAGACTTGACCGTCATTTATTGGTATGGTATGTAATACCACATGAAAATTGTTTTAGATACAAATGTTATTTTCACGGGTTTAAACTCTCGGAAAGGGGCCTCGTTTCGTCTGCTCTCACTTTTGCCGAGTAAAAAGTTTTCAATTGCGATATCCGTCCCTCTGATTATTGAATATGAATCCGTACTGATGAGAGGCCAACTACCGGCATCGATATCTGAAAAAGACATCGGTGATGTTATTGACTTTCTTTGCCATATTGGGAACAAGCAAGACATTTTTTTTCTTTGGCGACCTTGCTTGCCTGATCCATCTGACGATCTTATTTTGGAAGTCGCGGTAGCCGGAGATTGCGATGCGATTATCACATATAACAAAAAACATTTTAAACATGCCAAGAGATTTGGATTAAACGTTTACGATCCGAAGGAATTTCTTATTGAAATAGGAGGACTAAAATGAGCACTTTAAGTTTACGAATCCCAAACTCGCTACACGAACAGATTAGGCTTCTTGCCAAAAGGGAAGGTATCTCTATCAATCAGTTTGTTGCGTCAGCAGCAGCTGAAAAAATGGCCGCCCTATTAACCGAAGAATATATTGAGGCAAGAGCTAAAAAGGGAAGTATAAAGAAATTTGAGAAAGTGCTTAAAAAAGTGCCGGATTCAAAGCCAGAGCATTATGACAGAATATAATTAATTTGCAGAACCAGGGCATTCAGCAGACCGCAAAAAGCCGCGGCTGCTGATGCCCGTCGTTCGGCCTATAAGAGATGAACTATGAAAAGACGAAAGATTCTTCAAAAAATACTTGGGGGTTCTAATTTAATGAGCAGAGCAATGGCTTCGCCATGGGGCTATTCTCATGTAAGGTCGGCACGGGGGCCTACCCTATTGACGGCAACAACCACTTATTTTGAAAAGCAATGAATTGGGGATTAGATTAATACAAATAAGGTATTTCCCTGCCCCTTTTTATTAATAAATCGCAGATGGAGGTTATTATGGCTGATTCCAACGCAGATGCCAACCAGGAGGAGCAAATTTCGGAACTGAAAACCAAATTCCAAAAGGGGGTCATAAATCGCCGGGAATTTATCAGGATGCTGACCGCCCTGGGGATTTCGGTTTCTGCCGGAGGCATTTTTATGGATATGGCCTCGGCGGCGGAACAAGCCGGCAATTCAGGGACGCAGCCGGGCTACACGATCATATTTGATCCCGCCAGGTGTACCGGCTGCATGTCCTGCGCCATGGCATGCGCTGACAAGTACATGCAGCAAATCGCCCCCGAACAGGCCCGGCATACCATCAACCTGGAGTTTGCCCGGATACGGCCCATGCGCTTCCAGTTTGTGGATTTTGTCAATGTCTGCCAGTACTGCGAACTGATCAAATGGGCGGAAGGCACCGAGCAGCACCCGTGCGAGGCGGTTTGCCCGACCGGCGCCCTTCACCGGGTCAAAAAAGGAGAAGGCAAAGAAGGCTATACCGGCATGGGATATATGACCGTGGACCGTGGACTGTGTCTTGGCATCGACAATTGCGGGCGGTGCCTGGAAGTCTGCGAAGACCAGTTCGGAAGCGGCATATCCTTTGATCCCGTCGAGGGCAAGGCGCAGGTATGCACCCGCTGCGGCGGGGACCCGGAGTGCGTAAAAGCCTGTCCGGAAGATGCCCTGCAGTTTATTCCGGTACAGGTCAACGGCCGCTACTATGCCAACAGTCCGGACCATGCCGCTGAACTCCTGTATAAGAAAATGTTTAACAAGGAAAGGGCGTTATAATGAGTGTATATTACGGATTCACGGGAAAAATTGCCAGAATCGATCTTTCCGCCGGTTCGGTGACCACCGTCGAGCCGCCGGAAGAAGTATACCGAAAATACCTGGGCGGATGGGCCCTGGGTATGTATTACCTTTTCAAGGAGGGCCTTGCAGAACCGGATAAAGATCCGCTGGGGCCTGAAAACATGCTGCAGCTTCTTGTGGGTCCGGTTACCGGCATCGCCCCGAACCCGCGAACCGCCATTGTGACGAAAAGCCCGTACGGATTCAACTGTATTACCCTATGCGGCGGCCAGGGCGGCGCCAACCTGAAATTTGCCGGCTGGGACGGCATCCAGGTCGTGGGCAAATCGGATAAGCCCGTATATATCGCCGTAATAGACGATGATATCGAAATCCGGGATGCCACGGAATTCTGGGGCATGGGGACCGAAGAGTCAGAGATGGCGATGCGGAAAAGCGTGCTTGCCCCCATAGAGACCTCAGGCAGCACCCTCACAGAATCCGACCTGACGAAAAAATGGGCGAAGCTCAGGCCGCCCAAAAATCAGGGAATCGGCGGCAAACGGCTGGCCAGCACGTGGGTGATCGGACCGGCCGGAGAAAACAAAGTCTGGTTTGCCAACATGGTCACGGAAGGCGCCAGGGCTCACGGCCGTTACGGCTCCGGTGCGGTGGCCGGTGCGAAAAATTTGAAGGGCATTGTCGTCAGGGGCACCCGGGGCCAGAAATTCGCTGATAAAAAGAAATTTACACAGATCATGGCCAATATCCAAAAGCGCGAGAAGACCAGCCATTTCTGGCGAACCTACGGCACTGCCGGAATCAGCGCCAAGGAAAGCAATGTAATGGGCGGATACCCCATCCGGAACTGGCAGTGGGAATCCTGGGCGGATCCAAGAACCGTAAAGGCATTGTCCGGCCCCTTTGTGGACCAGCTAAGCTTTGTCCGCAAACAGGCCTGCCCGGGCTGCGCCCTGCATTGTCTCTATCCCGCCCGGATCAGCAGTGACGACGAGATGATGGATGAGACCATCACCGATATGCCGGATTGGGAAGCCATGGGCATGGTCGGCGGCAACATCGGCTACCTGGAAGCCGAAGGCACGGACCCGGGCGATCCCTATGGCGGCACCTTCAAGGATATGACGGAAAATGCGGCCAAAACCCAGTATACCACGTGGTTTTCTGACAATACCGGCATGGATTTTATTGAAGGCGGCGCATTGCTGGGCCTGCTCATGGAACTGCGGCAAAGGGATCTGATCGAACCCGCGGATCTGGACGGCATTGATATAAAATGGGGGGATTTAACATCCGTTAAAGCCGTTTTGGAAAAGACGGTTTCCGGGGACGGCATCGGAGCGGTTCTGGCCAAAGGCACCTATGAGACGGCCAGGTATCTCAGCCGCAAAAAGGAAAACGATGAGATCATGTACTACAGCATGACCGGCAAACGGTATGCACAGCCCGCCCACGGCGCCAGGAGCAACCATGACCGCAATGCCCTGGATTACGTCACTGTGGTCCGGCCCTGCGAACATACCGGCGGCGGCTCCAAGGCTTTTATGAAAGACCCGATCGACTATGAAGGGGCGGTAAACGGCCAGAATTTCAATGCCGCCGTCAATTCCATGGTCTATTGTCTTTTTGCCAGCGGCTTCTGGGGCGACGAAGGCAACGTGGAACTGGTCAAGGCGGTGACCGGCTGGAGCGATTTTGACAAAAAAGATTTTCTCAAAGTCGGCGAGCGGGCCTATGCCCTTTCCAGGCTCTTTAATCTCCGGTCCCAGAACATTAAAGATCCCAGAAAAGAATGGGACAGCCCGGACATGTTTCCCGCCCGATGGTTTAAAGAGCCCTTGCCCACCGGCCCATACAAGGGCAAAACCGCTTTCGGCGGCGACACTGCAAAGCTTTTTGACGAATGCCTGCCCCAGTACTGGGCGCAAAGAGGCTGGAGCCGGGACAAGGGCATCCCGGCGGAAGAAAAGCTAAAAGAGCTGGGCATCGCCGAAATCGCCGGGGATATCGCAGCCAGGCTCAGAAGCTAATGGAATCGGATTCCGTTTTAAAGCAGGAGCTATAAGGAATACCAATGGATCAGTCTTTGCCTGAGAAAATCAGGCTTTTGGAAGTATTAAAAAAAGAGGGGTTTGATGTTCCGGATTATGTCTATCTGACGGCCGAGGATTTCAAGAATGAAAACTTTGGCCGCCTGGATGAATTTTTCAGAAACAGCGCACAAGGCTTCAAGGTTATCGTCAGAAGCGCCCACCCGCTTGAATCCTTTTTTAAAAGCGGTACATTCGACTCTATTGAAATCAACGCGGACATCCCGGGCATCAAGTACGCGCGGAAGCGGATCATCGAGCTTGCCAATACCACAAAAAAGCTTCAAATCAAGCGGCAGCAGAAATTCAATAACTCTCCTGACATCGATCCCAATGACATGGGGGTCATTATCATGCCCTTTATCGAGGGCACAAAGGTTATGGCCAAAAAGATGGGACCGCGCTGGGAATTCGGGTATACAAACGAGTACGCCCATAAAATTTATTCCGAATCCTATATCACCGAGACCCCCCATGACATGAAACTGCTCCAGCTCTCGGAGGACATTCAGGAACGGCTCGGCTTTCCGTGCGAGATTGAATTCATCGTTTCCCGAAGCGACATTTATGTGGTCCAGGCAAAAGACATCTCAAAGGTAGAGCTTCTGGATGAAAACATCAGCCGGCGGAGCCTGAGACTGGACGGCATCCGCCGAATCCGCAAGCGAAGAAACTACCGGGAGCGGATCATCTATGTCATGGATCATAAATCTTTTTATCTGGAAATCATTGACCGGTGCGAAGATTTGCTTCACGGATGGGGCGGCGGGCAGCGCAGCATAGAGGACGTCCTGAAGGTCATTTCAGACTACGAGGCCGAACTGACGGAATTTGCGCTGAAACATGAGAGATTCGCCGTCCTGGGGCTTTCCATCAAAATCCCCAACGATCTTTTCCAAATCGCCAACCATTATCTGGATGATATGCCCGAACTCCAGAAACAATTGAGCGAAGCGCTCTATGAGAATCAGTACAAAATCGACTATTTTCTCTCCGAAGCCGATACCATTATCGCCAAGGACCGGATGCACCTGAAACTCTGCACGCACGATGCTTACGGGATCGACTCCGTGCGAAACCCCGTGTGGTTCGTGTACTGGAAATCTGAAAAACAGGATCAGATCGTAAAAGAGTTCAATCGCCTGGGCTTTAAAACCGGCGATATGATCTGCATTGATATCGACATGGATGAGAAACCCACGATTTATCGCATGTAAGGGCTTCAGCAGGCAAGGATGTTGGGTTTATTTTTTAAAAGAGGGTCGTAAGGAGGCGGCAATGCGGCTTAAAGACAAGACCATCGGCATTTTCGTGGGCCCCGGATTCGAGGACCTGGAATTCTGGGTGCCCTATATGCGAATGAAGGAAGAAGGGGCGAGCGTTAAAGTCATTGGCACCCGGGCGGGCGAGACCTATCCCAGCAAAAGCGGCGGATTAGAGGCCACCAGCGATGCGGATGCAAAAGGGGTTACGGCTGACGAATTTGATGCGCTGATCGTGCCGGGCGGCTGGGCGCCGGACAAGCTGCGGCGGGATCCGAATATCTTAAAGCTGATCCGGGCCATGAACAATGAGGGAAAAATCCTGGGCTTTATCTGTCATGCCGGCTGGGTGGCGGCGAGCGCCGGCATCTGCAAAGGCAAACAGGCCACCGGCAGCGTCGGTATCAAGGATGACATGGAAAACGCCGGCGCCACGTGGGTGGATGCATCCGCCTTTCGGGAGGACAATCTGGTGTGGGGCCGCGTGGTAGCCGATATTCCGGATTTCTGCCGGGAACTGGTGGCGGCGCTTTCGGGATAGATGACCTTCTCCCGGGGGAAGAAGGGATCAGCCGGTTACCTGTCGTATTTCGTGTACATCACGCCGATGGCATCCGGGCCGGCGTTGATGGTAATTGACGGGCCGAAATAGGCCTGATGGATCTCCCGGCAGTTAAAATTGTGCTGAAAAACCTCTTTCAGGCTTTTGACCACGCTCTTGTCCCGTCCGTGCACAATGGCCAGCGTAATGGGCTTTTTGCCGATATCCGTCTTGATCATATCAAGCATGGACAAAATCATGTTGGGCTGTTTGCCGAAGAGCTTCGTCTTTACCTCAAGCCTGCCATCCTCAAGCCCCAGAACCGGCTTGGCTCCTAATGTCAGGCCGAGCATGGATTTAAATCCGCCGATTTTTTTTCTTTTCCGCAGGTATTTGAGCGTGGGAATGGTGAGGTAGGAAGTGGTCTGCCTCAGCATGCGGTTGACCTCGTAGACCACGCTGCCGAATTCCATCCCCTTTTTAAACGCCTTGGCCGCCTCAACCACGGCCAGCCCGTAGCCCATGCTGCATGAACGGGAATCTATGATCTCCACCCGGCACTGGTGATTCTGGAACTCCTCCTGTACCTTGAGCGCATTTTTATAGTTATCGCTCAATTCACTGGAGCAATGAATAATCAGGATCTCGTCGTATGCTTAATTTTTTGTTTAGGTTTGCCACGGCAGGGCCTTCGGTGCTATTGTAAAATAATGTTTACAAATACCGCATAAACAGCATGGAGAGAAAAAATGACCTATCAGGAAATCCTTTTTGAAACCCAGGGACCGATCGGCGTGCTTACCTTAAACAGCCCGAAAACCATAAACGCCCTGTCCAAAAACCTGATCGAAGAGATGATTGATGCCTTGTCAAATGTGGCAGCAGACGAATCGGTGAAGGTCGTCATCATCCGGGCGGCGGGCAAGCATTTCTGTGCCGGGCACAACTTATCCGAAATGGTGGATTCAGGCGTGAAAGAGTATAAGACCATTTTTGATCAGTGCACCAAAATGATGCAGCTCATCCATGAAATCCCGCAGCCGGTGATTGCTCAAGTCCAGGGCATTGCCACGGCTGCCGGATGCCAGCTGGCGGCCTGGTGCGATCTGGTGGTGGCGAGCGAAGATGCCCGGTTTTCCACACCCGGAGTTAAAATCGGCCTTTTCTGCACCACCCCGATGGTTGCCATCTCAAGGGCCATTGGCCGCAAAATGGCCATGGAAATGCTTTTGACCGGCCGTGAATTTCCGGCGCAGGAGGCTAAGGAACTCGGCCTGGTCAATCGGGTGGTGCCATTGGAAGACTTGACCGCAGAAACGGATGCGCTGGCCCAAAAAATCAGCGAAGCAAGCCGCTTTGCGCTGAGTTTCGGCAAACAGGGCTTTTACACCCAGATGGACCAGACAGATGACAAAGCGCTTCATTTTGCCAAGCACACCATCGCATTAAACAACCTGGCGGAAGATGCGCAAATCGGCATCAAGGCGTTTCTGGAAAAGAAACCCAATGTAGAATGGAGGAATAGGTAGCAGACAGGGAGTTTTATATTATTTTGCTTCTGAAACTTAAGCTATAAAATAGGCAATAAGCGCATTAAGCAAACGGTTCAACAATTGAGAGGAGGTATAAAAATGCGAATTCAGCCCCGCCATGCAAACCGTTCCGGCATACGTCGATTTTTTACATTGCTCCTTGTAGCGGCAGCGGTTTTTTGTCTGGCCGGCTCGGGATGGGCGGCTGACAGATTTGTTGATAACGGCGACGGCACGGTCACTGACAATGGAACGGATCTGATGTGGTCCAAAGAGGCGTCCACCCTTAAAAAAGACCTGTCCCATGCGTGGACCTATGCGGAAAAATCAAATCTTGGGGGGCATACTGACTGGCGCCTGCCGACTAAGTCTGAACTGGAAAGCCTTGGCGATCCGTTTCCGTTCTCCGCGTTTGATATCAAAAGGGGCGAATACCTGACGTTAAGCAGTTATCAGCAGAAAAGCGGGGATGTATATGTGGCTAAAATGAATCCCATGAAAAAAAAGGTAGCCTTTGTTGAAGGGCCGGATCGATTCCCCTATTATATTTTGATCGTACGGGATAAATAAACAATTAGACACCAAATGAGGATCAGGAGGATTTTTCACGCATACAAGCGGAAGCAGTAGGGATCCGGGTCATTGAAAATATCGTTGCCAAAGCCATAGCCCACCGCCAGGCAGGCGCCGCAGACCGGCCGGATTTCACAGTCTTTGCAGGCGCTCGAACCGGCGCGATAGCGGCGGGCGAAATCCCCGTGATAGATGTCGTTTAAGGGCTTTTCATAGATATTGCCGATAAGCGAGGGCAGCTTTCGGCAGGCGTGGACTTCGCCGTCCGGCAGAAGGGAGACGAAGTTGAATGCCGCGCCACATCCGTGGCCCGTACAGCCCCCGCCGACCTGCTTTCCCTGCTGCCAGCAAAGCAGGTTAAAGAGGTTGTCCTTTAAGGACATGAATGGATGGGTTTGGGCGACTGAATAATAGCTTTTCAGAAATTCGGGGAAATCCGCCGGATCCACGGCAGCCAACTGTGCGCCCTGCCCCACGGGAGCGAGCCGGTTGAATGTGAAAAGCTCAGTCCGATCCTTTAAATGATCGGCAAGCTCAAGCACCTGGGCCATGTTATCCCGGGTAAGCGTCAGCATCACCATGCGGTAGACACCGAGAGCCCCCAGTTCTGCCAGAAACTTCAGTGTCCCGTCAAAATGGCCGTTTCCCCGTATATAGTCGTTGTGCGCTGTTGTCCCCTCGAGGCTGACCTGGTAAAATTCAAGTTTCTGAATATTCATCAGGCTTTCAATTCTCGCCCGCGGCATGGGATTGCCGAGGACGGCGGTCATAAACCCCCGGTCTGCCGCTTCGCCGTAAAGCCGGTCAAAATGCGGATAAAGCAATGGATTGCCGCCGGTAAAGGAAACCTGTCCGAACACATTATGCGTTGTGCAAAAATCATAGAGGTCATCCAATACCGCCAGGGCCTGGGTCAGGGTCATGTCACTTCGGTCACTTCGATCGTAGCAATGCCGGCAGTTTAAGTCGCAGGCCTGCGTGACGTGCCACTGCAGGGTGAAGGTGGGGGATGTAAAAACGTCGGGATCAGTTATCCGGCCTTTGGGGAAATCCGGCGGACGGCGGATGCGTGAAGGCGGAGCGAGCACCAGGCCGCGCTTTTCGGCAAAATAGAGGAGCTCGTCAATGGTACCCACCGAAACGCCGCCTTCAGCCGCCGCTGACCGGGAATCCATGTCCTCGGCCATTATTTTAAGGGCCAGGAGATCCCTGGCATCGGTCTCCCGAACCTGAACGTTTGATTTGCCTGGCTTTATCATTACCAGTACGTAAGTGGCGCCGGGATGGGGCGGGCGGGTGCGATCCGAAATAAAAGCCGGGAGGCCCGACCACGCCACCGGAATCAGCTCAAGCGCCGGGTTGACCTGCCGCTTATCTAAATGCTCCGGCATAGACGGCTGAGTTGAATGCAGCCGCCATTTTGCCTCCTCAATTTTTGCCAGATCAGGCAAAAATGGGTAAGGACCGCAGGCTTTCGGTTCATTTGTCAGAAGTCCGGACAGGGTTTGCCCGTCTTCAAGCCGTTTTTCAAGCTCCGGTACCAGATAAAGGCAAACCGGATAAGCTTCTCTGGGGCATCCTGCAAAAGACAGTTCCGGCATGGGTATTTCGCATCCAAATAAAAACTCCCTAAATCCCCCGGGAAAAGAGGGGATTTAGGGGTAAATTAGGTGTTGGTCGATTTTAAAGAAAAAGATACCCGGAAACCAATGATGGGGCCGATTCGGATCATGCATCCTGCATGTTTGATGTTATCCGCCTCACCCGCTTTTTCCGGATTTTTTCTCAACCGCTTCTTCTCTTCTTCTACAGCCTCTTTGGCCTTCTCTTCGGCCTTTTCCTGATCCGCCTCATGCTGCTCCATCTGCTGGTGTTTGTGCTGTTCCTCTTCTGCGCTACCTGCGCCGCCTCGGGAACCGCCTCACCCGCTGCCGCCTGTGTGTTTTTCATGGCGCTCGGTGCCGCCGGCACCTTCTTTGGCCCCTCAGCCGCTGCCGGCATGCGCCCCGGGCACAGAAATACCACCCATGCCGATCAAGCCGGCAATGCCCACACTGGCAAGGAGCTTTTTCAGATCCTTTTTGTCCATTTCTCCCTCCCCTTCACTTTTGGCTTAGTGTATTGAGAAAATCAATTTTGATTTTCCCTTGTATTGATTAAAACTATTCGCATTTTAATCGTTGTCAAAAAATATCTTGTGATCGACCGCCAGGCCTTTAAAAACTGGCATTACAAAAACGACCTCACGCACATCTGCTTCTTTTACAGACCCATCTTTCAATGGCTGGCAAGTGACTGGCAGGCCCGAATTGAATTTATTGGACATGACATTATATTGAGTTATAAACCCTGATGGGTTTGTCAGGTGCAGGCACTCTTTTGAATTAAAGTAATTGCTGCGCCGGAATTCAGCATTCTTACGAATGGTTAGAGTAAGATTAAGACGGATTAAGAAGGACTGAAACAGGTCAGGTTTTTATGCCCCCTCTTTTTGAAGAACTGGATTACCGAAAAACGGCTATGGGTGAGCTGATCCTCCGGAGACGCCAAATAATTTCCCTGGACGGACAGACAGTTTACGAGGTCAAGCTCGGAGATGAATATCTGATGTCGAGTCTTTTTCACGCCTCCGAGGTGGCGCTGGCAGAGATCGGGCTGGAAAAGATAGGCGGCAGCGGATGGGATATCGTTGTCGGGGGTCTGGGGCTTGGCTACACGGCTGCGGCAGCGCTTAAATTTGAGCAGGTCAGGCGCATGATCGTCATTGAAGCGCTGGCCCCGGTAATTGACTGGCACCGGCAGGGCCTCATACCCAACGCTGATTTTTTAAATAATGATCCGCGGTGCATATATTATGAGGCCGACTTTTTTGCCCTTGCCCGGGGGCCGGGGTTTGATCCGGATACCTCCGGCCATCAATTCGATGCCATTTTACTGGATATCGATCATACCCCGGATTATCTTTTAAACACCAGCCACGGCGACCTTTACACCGCTTCCGGCATGGCGCGTCTGAAATCATTTCTAAAACCCGGCGGCTTATTTGCCTTGTGGTCCAATGACCCGCCCGCTGATGCCTTTCTCGGGATCCTGGCAGGTGTTTTTGACCGCACCGAAGGCCATACCATAGAATTTGAAAACCCTATACAGGCGACAAAATCAGAAAACGGCATTTATTTGGCCTGGTCAGCTTGAAATAAAAAATTGCTTGACAAATAATATCTGTATTCTTTACACACTAAACATAATTGAGGATTATTTAAAAGAATGACAGCCAAGAGCATACATACAATAGAAATCTCCAACAACGGTGGCTGGTGGTGGTGGATTCAAATCAACGGGTCTGCCAACGGCTGTCTTTGATCTAAGCTAACATACTAAAAAGACTAAATAACTGAATAAACCGGGGGCGGACCAAGCCCCCGGTTTTTTTATTTTTAAAGGCCGTGGGGAAAAAGAAACTCCCAACGGCCTTTTTTGATGGCGAAGTAAATATTGGATTTCCGAGACGTTTTGACGGAGTTTCAGATTAAGATTAAGAGTAAGATTAAGACGATATAGACGATAAGGAGCAAATGATGGAACTGCAGCAGTTTCCGGACAAGAACAATTTCAAACAGCTCTACCAGGCTTACAATGTGGTGCCCATCTGCCGGGAGATATTGGCCGACCGGGACACACCGGTGTCGGTGCTTGAAAAAATCGACGACAAGACCGGGCCGGCCCTGCTTCTGGAAAGTGTGGAGGGCGGAGAGCGCTGGGGTCGGTTTAGCTTTTTAAGCACCTCCGCCCGAACCCATGTCAAAATATTCCGGGAGGTGGTGGAAATCCGGAAAAACGGCGGCACCGAAGAGATCGCGCACAAAAACGACCCGTTTGCCATTCTCCGCCAATTCATGGCCCGCTATAAGCCGGCAAATATCGCCGGCCTGCCCCGGTTCTGGGGCGGGCTGGTGGGTTATCTCACCTATGAAGCGGTCTCCTTTTTCGAGGAAATCCCCAACCAGTGGCCGGCGGACAAGCCCCTGGCGCATTTTGTGATGCCGGATGAGGTGCTGATTTTTGACAATGTCCGCAATACCCTGCAGATTATCGCGATTGCCTTTACCGCGGACGAGGCGGATGCCGAAAAAGCTTATGCGCAGACGATCGGGCGGATTGACCGGCTGGATCAGGCGATTTCAAAGCCTTATACGGATTTGCCGTCGCCGGCCGGTCAGACCCCATTGGATTTAAAGCCGGTTTATACGGAGGCGGAATTCCGGTCTAAGGTGGAAAAAATCATCCAATACATTACCGCCGGCGAGGTCATCCAGACCGTGGTCTCCCAGCCCTTTGTGTCAGCGGCGCCGGCGGATCTTATGTCGCTATACCGGGTCCAGCGCTACATCAACCCCTCCCCTTACCTGTTTTTTCTAAAACTCGATCATATGGCCCTTGTCGGGTCCTCACCCGAGACCATGGTGCGCCTTGAAAACGGCGTGGCCACGCTTCGCCCGATTGCCGGCACGCGCCAGCGCGGAAAAACCGAACAGGCGGACCGGGCCCTGGCAGACGAACTTTTAAAAGATGAAAAAGAGCGGGCCGAGCATCTGATGCTCGTTGACCTCGGAAGAAATGACCTGGGCCGGGTGGCGGAAACCGGCACCGTCCAGGTCACGGATTTGATGTTTATCGAGCGCTATTCCCATGTGATGCACATGGTCTCCAATATCACTTGTGACCTTAGGCCGGAATACGATGCCTGGGATCTGCTGGCCGCCAGTTTCCCGGCCGGTACCCTCTCCGGCGCGCCGAAAGTGCGGGCAATGGAGATTATCTCGGAAATGGAGGCATACCCGCGCGGCCCCTATGGCGGGGCGGTGGGCTACATCTCCTTTTCCGGAAACATGGATCTGGCCATCACCATCCGAACGGCCTGCATCGAAGACGACAAGCTCACGGTTAATGCCGGCGCGGGCATTGTTTATGATTCAGATCCGGAAAAAGAACGCGTTGAGACGGTAAACAAGGCCATGGCCATCCAGCGGGCCCTTGAACTCATCAACCGGCACAATCAAACAGGAGAGAACCGATGATTGTCATGATCGACAACTATGATTCATTTACCTATAACCTGGTGCAGTACCTGCGCCAGCTGGATGCGGAGGTCCGGGTGCACCGAAATGATCGGTTTGCCCTGGCGGATCTGGATGCCGATTCAATTGACGGGATAGTGATCTCGCCGGGCCCCGGGGTTCCCGAGGCCGCCGGGCTTTCCATCCCGGTAATCCGCGAATTTTCCGGAAAAGTGCCGATTTTAGGGGTCTGCCTGGGGCACCAGGCCATTGCCGCGGCATTCGGCGGGAAAATCATTTCCGCCCGGCGGATCATGCACGGCAAGACATCAACCATCACAGCCGACGGCAGCGGCTTGTTCAAAAACATCAATAAGCCCTTTACCGCCATGCGCTATCATTCCCTGGCCGTCTCGCGGTCCGATCTCCCGGATTGTCTGGAAGTCACCGCCGAATCCGAGGACGGCGAAATCATGGGGCTTCGCCACCGGGAGCACTTAACCGAAGGCATCCAGTTTCACCCGGAATCGATCATGACCACCATCGGCAAACGGATTCTCAGAAACTTTGTCAATATGTCCCATGAATTCGCATAAGGAGGAGAAGACCCGTCATGTTCACTGAAAAATTAAGAAAAATTACCCGGCAGGAGGATCTGGACGCGTCTGAAACCGCGCAGATAATTAATGAAATCTTTTCCGGCAGTCTCACCGACGCCCAGATCGGCGCTTTTATGGCCGCCCTTGCCACCAAGGGCGAGACATACGAGGAACTGGCCGGGGCGGCCACTGCCATGCGGAGAAAAGCGATTCGGATCGAAACACCGGCCTCAACCATTGTGGATACATGCGGCACGGGCGGTGACGGTGCCAAGACATTTAACATTTCAACCACCACGGCATTCGTGGTGGCGGGCTGCGGGGTCACGGTGGCCAAGCACGGCAACCGGTCTATCTCAAGCCAGTGCGGAAGCGCGGATCTTTTGGAAGTTCTGGGCATGAACCTGGATCTTGATCCGGAGCTTGTTGAAGAGGCGGTCACGGACATCGGCATTGGATTTCTTTTTGCACCCAAGTATCACGGGGCCATGCGCTACGCCGCCACCGCCAGAAAGGAGGTGGCGATCCGCAGCATTTTTAACATGCTGGGCCCGCTCACCAACCCGGCGGCGGCCAACTGCCAAATTCTGGGGGTTTACGCGCCGGAGCTCACGGAAATGTTTGCCCGGGCCATGCAAAAACTCGGATCCAGGCGGGTCTTCGTGGTTCACGGCCATGACGGGTTGGATGAAATCTCCGTATGCGCGCCAACCCGGATTTCCGAGTTAAATGACGGCCGCATCCAGACCTATGACATCTCACCGGAGCAGTTTTTCAGGGAGCCGGCGGAACCTGAAGCGCTTGCCGGCGGGGACCCGGCAGAAAATGCGGATATCACGCTAAAAATTTTGGGCGGCGAAAAGGGACCTTGCCGGGATGTGGTGCTTATAAACGCGGCAGCCGCACTGGTGGCGGCCGGCAAGGCGGAAAAACTTTCTGACGGGATTACGGTTGCGGAACACGCCATTGATTCAGGTGCAGCCCGGGATAAGCTTGACGCGCTGATCGCATTTACCCGGGAGAACACCTGATGCACGAGGATTTTCTAAAAAAGGTCTTTGAACAGAAAAAGGCCGATATCCAGGCGGCCAGAAAAACCCGGACCGAAGAAAGCTTAAGACGGGAGGCGGAAGCCCGACAAGACCGGCGCCCGTTTATTGACCGGCTTAAGCCCGGCTCTGCCGGAGATGTGCATATTATCGCTGAAGTCAAGCGGGCCTCGCCGTCTAAAGGCGATATCCGGTCGGACCTTGACGCCGCACTGCTGGCGGCAGCCTACGAGCGCGGCGGAGCGGCGGCCGTTTCGGTTTTAACGGAATCCCGCTGGTTTAAGGGCAGCATCGCGGATCTTCAGGCGGCACGGGCGGCCGTAAGTCTCCCGGTGCTGCGGAAGGATTTTATATTTGAGCCCTATCAAATTTATGAATCCGCTGCTGCCGGCGCGGATGCGGTGCTTTTGATTGTTGCGCTCCTGGGACCGGCACAGCTTGATGAATATCTTGAAATCTGCGAATCCGCTGGCGTGGATGCCCTGGTGGAAATCCACAGCCCCAGGGATCTGGAAATGGTTGTCGAGAGCCGCGCCCGGTTGATCGGGATCAATAACCGGAATCTAAGGACGCTTGAGACGGATATCCAAATCGCCATTAATGCGGCTGCGGGGCTGGCGCCGGGCCAGATACCGGTGGCGGCCAGCGGCATCCGGACAAGGGGTGATATTGAAAAAAATATGGCCTGCGGGATCTGCAATTTTCTGATCGGCGAACATTTGGTAAGGGCGGATGATCCGGAGGCGTTTTTGCGGGAGCTGACCGCCCCGCCCAATCCCTCCCCACTGCGTGGAGAGAGGTAAACCCAGCCTAAAGTCCTTACCCCTCCCCCGGCACGGGGGAGGGATTGGGTGGGGGGTGGCGCATAATGGGCTGCTTTCGAGTAAAATTAAAATTAAGAGCAAGACGAAAAAAAGATGAATAAAGCGGACAATATTTGCGGAATAAAAATTTGCGGAATAACCGAGCCGGAGACGGCGGCTGAAATTGCCAAACTAGGGGTTCAGGCGATCGGGCTGGTATTTTTCCCCAAAAGCCGGCGATGTGTTACGCCGGATCAGGCGCTTGAAATCAGCCGGGCGCTTCCGGAGAGAATACAAACGATTGGCATATTTGTGAATGAAACAGCGGATACGATTGCAAAAACCGCCGGGCAAAGCGGGCTCACCGGCGTACAACTCCACGGCCAGGAGCCGCCGGAAGTGGTGGAGAAATTGAAAAACAAGGGGCTAATGGTGATCAAGGCGCTTTATACAAAAGGCAGCCCCTCAATTGCCGAAGCGGACCAATATGCCGCGGATGCGTATTTAATCGAGTGCGCCCAAGGCAAATTGCCGGGCGGCAACGCTATGGCCTGGAACTGGCGCGAGGCGAACGGTTTCGGGGACAATCACCCGTTTATCCTGGCCGGCGGCTTGAACCCGGAAAACGTTGCTTCTGCCATTTGCAACGCCAAACCGCATGCCGTGGATGTGAGCTCAGGTGTGGAAGCCGGCCCGGGCAAAAAAGACATGGCAAAAGTTCGGGCATTTATTCACGCCGTACAAAAATACAACTGCCAATACCCCATAAGGAGGATTTTCAATGCAGATGGGCGATAAATACGAAGAAAAATATGAAACCGGCCGGTTTCCCGATCCTAACGGCCATTTCGGCCCCTATGGGGGCAGATATGTGGCTGAAACTTTGATGCCGGCCCTAATCGAGTTAGAAGACGCATTCCGCCGGTTTGTTCCGGATCCCGCGTTTCAGGCCGAATTCAAGGAACTGCTGAAAAACTACACCGGCCGGCCCACCCCGCTTTTTTATGCGGAGCGATTGAGCCGGCATTTAAACGGGGCGAAAATCTATCTAAAGCGCGAAGACCTCACCCACACCGGCGCCCACAAAATCAACAACACCCTGGGCCAGACCCTTTTGGCGCGGTGGATGGGCAAACAAAAGATCATCGCAGAGACCGGGGCCGGCCAGCACGGGGTGGCCACCGCCACCACCGCGGCCTATTTCGGTATGGACTGCAAGATCTTCATGGGGGTTGAAGACATTGAGCGGCAGGCGCCGAATGTCAAGCGCATGAAACTTTTAGGCGCCGAGGTGGTGCCCGTTGATTCCGGCACCGGCACCTTGAAGGATGCCATGAACGAGGCCATCCGCTACTGGGTATCGGAGGTCCGGGACACCTATTATGTGATCGGCTCGGTGGCCGGCCCGCACCCCTACCCCGAGATGGTCCGAGAGTTCCAAAAGGTTATCGGCGAAGAGTCCAGGCAGCAGATGCTTGAGGAAACCGGCCGCCTGCCGAATCTGTTGGTGGCCTGCGTGGGCGGGGGCAGTAATGCCATGGGGCTTTTTTATCCGTTTTTAAATGATGCTTCGGTGGAGATGCTCGGCGCGGAAGCCGCCGGTACGGGCATTGCCAGTGGCAAGCATGCCGCCACCCTTTGCGCCGGAAACCTCGGGGTGCTGCACGGCGCCAAGTCCTATCTCTTGCAGGATGAATACGGACAGATCAAGGAAGCCCATTCCGTCTCAGCCGGCCTTGATTATCCGGGGGTCGGCCCGGAGCATGCCCTTTTAAAGGATTTCAAACGGGTTTGCTATGTTGCGGTGGAAGATGATGAGGCCCTTGCGGCATTTCATTTATTATGCAAAAAAGAGGGCATCATTCCGGCGCTGGAAAGTTCCCATGCCCTGGCCGCGGCCATGCAGGCAGCCCAAAACCGGGCGCCCGGGGATATCATCCTCGTAAACCTCTCCGGCCGGGGGGATAAGGATCTGGGGATTGTCACCGATCCGTCTTAATCTTGATCTTGCTCTTAATCTTAATCGAATGGCTATGGCATGTATCATTTGTTGATTTAAATGAAAAACGATTAAAAATTAATCAATTGCAGTTAACTGTCATTTCGAGCGGCAGCGAGAAATCTTTAAATTAAGATTCCTCGTCGCTTGCGCTCCTCGGAATGACCGGGAGGACACTTCGTTTATGAATCGTATTCAAAACAAATTCAATGAACTAAAAGAAAACCACCAAACCGCCCTCGTCGGCTTTGTCACAGCCGGGGACCCGGACATCAAAACCTCGCAGACGATCATCAAAGCCATGTGCGACAGCGGGGTGGATATTCTGGAACTGGGCGTTCCCTTTTCCGATCCCACGGCGGACGGGCCGGTGATCCAGCGCTCCTCCACAAGGGCATTAAAAGCGGGCGTCCACTTAAAAGACGTCCTGGAAATGACTCGGGAGCTGCGGAAGACCAATGCCGTGCCGGTCATCCTGTTCAGCTACTACAACCCCATTATGGCCTACGGAATTGATGAATTTTACCGGGATGCCCTGGAAGCCGGGGCGGACGGTCTGCTGGTGGTGGATCTGCCCTCTGAAGAGGCGGATGAACTGATCGGCCAATGGAAACCCGAAGAATTTGCCTTTATCCGCCTGGTGGCGCCCACTACACCCAAGGCGCGCATGGCCATGATCACCCGGAACGCCTCGGGATTTTTATACCTGGTATCCAAAACCGGGGTAACCGGCAGCGACGGCCTGGATACCACGAATATCCGCGTTCATACGGACACGCTGCGCTCGGTCACGGATCTGCCCATATGCGTAGGCTTTGGGATTTCCACGCCGGAGGATGTGCGCGCCATATCCGATTTTGCCGACGGCGTAGTGATCGGCAGCGCATTTGAACGCATGATCGAAGAAAACCTGAACAGCCCGGATCTGCCGGTAATGATCGGGAAGATGACCGCGGAATTTAAGGCAGCGACGATAAAGCTTTAATGCCCGCCCTGATTATGAGCTTTTCCTGACGCTGCCATTGTGTTTCTCCCTCCTTTGTAAAAGGAGGGTTGGGGAGGATTTTATGACGCAGGGAGTAAATCCCCCTAAATCCCCCTTTTAAAGGGGGACTTAAAGGATAACTATCTCATTCTTATTTTAATCCTTAAATGAATAGGAGGAGTTTTGCTACGAATCCGGACCGGTATGGCTGTTTTGGTAATTGTTATATGCATGTTATGTGTGCCCGGCAACGTTGCCGCAGAATCGGAATCCGCGGCTTTATCCGAAATGGAAACCTGCAAGCTGGGTTTTGATGAAATCATGAGGGATGTGGTGGGAAAAGTGGAAACCTATCCCAAGTACACCACCCAGCTCTTAAACATTGCCAACCGGAACTCGCAAGCCACGCGGGCGCGCTACGTGGGCCAGATGTCGGATCTGATTCAGGAGTTCCCCGGTGATACGTATGACGGATGGGTGAAATGGTATTTGGAAAAACACCCGGATGCCATAGAAACCGCAACCGATAAGACCTATGCAATGATCAAAAAGATGCGGGCCGCCATGGCGGAAATCGACCGGGAAATGGTGCATCAATGGATTAGAGAGCTGGTGCTCGCCAAAACATATACCGGCATTCGGTTCCAAAAAAGCATCCTAAAGGAGCTGGCAGAAGATACGAATGACACCTGGCGCCTGGCCGAGCCTGCCGAGGAATCCCGGGGGATTGACGGCTATATCGGGACAAAGCCGGTCTCCATTAAGCCTGTCTCCTATATCACCAAACCGGAACTGCAGGATGGTATCGAGGCGGAAATCATTTTTTATAAAAAGGTCCGCGGCGGGATACGGATTTATTATTAACCCATATCATAACCGCCAGAACTGAATGCCGTTCTTTTTCAACTCCCCGGGGTCAAGGATGGCCTTGACGTCGATCAGGCAGCCTTCGGCATTTAAGAGATCCGCATATTCCCGGATGCGCATCTCTTTATAGGCTGTATGCCCCACCGCCAGGATCACCGCATCCAGGCCTTTAAGCACATCCCAGGGGGAGAGGACGATCCCGTAGGCGGCCCGGGCCTCTTCCGCATCCGCCAGGGGGTCGTGGACCATGGGGATGATGCCGTAGGATTCCAGTTCCTCCACGATACCGGTCACCCCGGTATTCCGCAAATCCGAACAGTCCTCCTTGAACGTGAGGCCCAGTATAGCAATCCGCGCCTTTTTAATGTTACCGCAGATTTGGGTCATCAGTTTGACGGTCTTCTCCGCGATATATTTGCCCATGTTGTCATTGATGCGGCGGCCGGCCAGAATGACTTCCGGGTGGTATCCGGCAATTTCGGCCCGGAAAGTGAGATAATAGGGGTCCACCCCGATGCAGTGCCCGCCCACCAGGCCGGGGCGGAAGGGAAGAAAATTCCATTTGGTGCCGGCGGCTTTTAACACATTCGTGGTATCAATGCCCAGTTTGTCAAATATCACGGACAGCTCGTTCATCAGGGCGATGTTTAAATCCCGCTGGGTGTTTTCAATCACCTTGGCCGCCTCAGCCTCCTTAATGCAGGTGGCCGCATAAGTTCCCGCCGTAACGATTGATCCATACAAATCCACGACCAGCTCCAGGGTCTCGTCACTGTCACCGGAAACCACTTTGGTGATCGTTTCCAGGGTGTGATCTTTATCCCCGGGGTTGATCCGCTCGGGCGAATAGCCCACATGAAAATCGATTTTCCAGTTGAATCCGGACTGCTCTTCCAGAATGGGGACGCAGACCTCCTCGGTGGTGCCCGGATAAACGGTGGATTCAAAAACCACGGTCGCGCCCTTTTTCATATGCCGGCCCGCGGTCTCGGTAGCCCCGATGAGCGGCCGCAGATCCGGCTGCCGGGCTTGATCAATGGGCGTGGGAACGGCCACAATGATGACGTCCGCCTCCCTTATCCGCTGGGGATCAGACGTATATTCGAGCTGTTCCGCTGCCCGCATCTGCGCCTCGGTCAGCTCGCCCATGGGATCGACATACTGTTTACAGCTCTCAATCAGCTTTTCCTTTAAATCATAGCCGATTGTGGCATACTGCCGGCCGAAAGTAACTGCTACGGGCAGCCCCACATAGCCCAATCCGATCACCGCAATCGTTGTCGCCTGTCTATCCATACTAAATATAGCCTTTCTTTCCCAAAAAGAGCAGAATTTCCTGTGCCGCCTCAACCGGCGTCATATCCGTGGTATCCACCCGGATTTCCGGAAGCGCCGGGGTTTCATAGGGGTCATCCACCCCGGTAAATCCCTTGATCAGGCCGGCCCGGGCCTTGGCATACATCCCTTTGCGATCCCGCTTCTCGCATTCCTCGATGGGGGTGGACACATGCACCTCGATGAACCCGCCGTATTCCTCGATTACCCGCCGGATTTCATCCCGGGTATACTGGTAGGGGGCGATGGGCGCGCAAATGGCGATGCCCCGGTTCTTGGTGATTTCGCTGGCCACAAACCCGATGCGCAGAACGTTTATATCCCGGTGCTCTTTGCTGAAGGAGAGCTCGCTGGAGAGATTGCGGCGCACGATATCGCCGTCCAAGAGGGTTACCGGCCGATCCCCGATTTCTAAAAATTTGGAGTAAATCACTTTGGCAATGGTCGATTTGCCGGCACCGGACAGTCCGGTTAAAAACACGGTAAACCCCTGGCGCCGCGGCGGGGGATAGGCCTTCTGCAGCTCGGTGATCACCTCCGGGAATGTGGCCCATTCCGGAATCCGCCGGCCTTCCCGGATTCTTTTGCGGATATCCGTGCCGTTTAAGGAAATCCTCTGGCTGCCCTCGGGCACGCGATCCACGGACCGGTATTCGTCCTCGAAGGGAAGATAGACCATTTCTTCAAACGGAATGATTTCCACCCCGATTTCTTCACTGAATTCCGTGGCCACGCACCTGGCGCGGTCACATTCATAAAAAGGGTTGCCGTTTTTGTCCGGCCCCGGGCTGGCATGGTCATGGCCGACAATAAAATGCGTGCACCCGTAATTTCTGGCAATAATGCTGTCTAAAACCGCATCCCGCGGACCGGAAAGCCGCATGGCGAGCGGAAGCAGAGACAAGACATGGGAGTCCGGGGGATAATGATTGGCCACCGCCCGGTAGCAGCGCACCCGTGTGTAATGATCAAAATCGCCGGGCCGCGTCATGCCCACCACCGGAAGCAGCAGCAGATTGGCCCGGGCCTGACGCATGGCCTTGGTGGTCATCTCGAACTGGGGCCGGTGCAGTGGGTTTCGGGTCTGGAAGCCCACCACCCGCTGCCATCCGAGCTTGGCAAAAAAATGCCGAACCTCGGTGGGCGGCATGCGGAGCTGCTTGAAATCAAAATGAAGCGGGAGACTCACCACCTCCAGGCGCCCGCCCAGGTAATAGTCCCCGGCTTTGCTAAACAGATAGGCAACGCCCGGGTGGGAGGGATCCCGGGTTTCAAAAATTCGGTCAGCTTCCTTTTTCCGATCCACCGGCCAGATGTCCTCCACATGCATCACAGCCAGCATAAAGCCCTCCGGATCACGCAGGGCAACAGATTGGCCGGCCTCCAAATTGGAGGCGATGGATTCGCTGACATCCAGGCAGATGGGCATCGGCCACAAGGTCTGATCCTGAAGCCGCATCCGGTCAAGGACCGACTCGTAATCGGCCCGCACCATGAATCCTTCAAGCGGAGAGAAGCCGCCGATGGCCAGCAGCTCCAGGTCGCATAGCTGACGGTCGTTTAAACTAACATCCGGCAGATCCTGGGCGATTTCCTTGAGAAGCTCGGCCCGCTCCTCATCAACCCGCAAATCCACCAGACTGCCGCCGTGTGCATCGTAAATGGTATCACTCATAGGGAAATTTCTCTTTATTCATCGCGTCCGTTGCTTACAATAAACCATGGGTTTTTCAAATCTTCCTTATTATACCGCAAAGGCTCTCCCGTATCATGACGATAGATCCGGGCGCCGGCGGTTTCCGCGATCACCTGGCCGGCTGCGGTGTCCCATTCCATGGTGGGCCCGAGCCGGGGATAAATATCCGCCTTGCCTTCCGCGATCTGGCAGAATTTGAGAGAGCTGCCGGCGGAGACAAACGCCACATCCCCGTGAATCCGCTTCTTCTCCTCCACAAAGGCCTCCACCTCAGGGGTCAGGTGCGAGCGGCTGCCGACGATTTTATACGTCCCGGCGGGGTCAATTTCCACCTCAAGCCGTGCTGCCGTTTCAATCAGGCGGTCCACATCCGTATCGGTTTTGACGGCTTCCGGCGTCTCGATCTTCACCCGATATGCGCCCCGGCCAAATACGCCGAAATACAAAAGGGATAAAACCGGCACATAGATAACGCCCATTACGGCCATATGGTTTTCCACCAGGGCGATATTGATGGTAAACTCCCCGTTTCTTTTAACAAACTCCTTGGTCCCGTCCAGGGGATCAACAATCCAGAGCCGCTCCCAGTCCTTCCGGTCTTTATAGGCGATGTCTTTTCCTTCTTCGCTTAAAACCGGGATATCGGTTGGCTCCAGGGCCTGGCTGATAATTTCGTGGGCCCGGGTGTCCGCCAAGGTGAGCGGCGAGTGATCCGATTTCTCGATCACTGAAAAATCCTTGTTATAGACGTCCAGGGCCGCAATGCCGGCTGATACCGCAGCCTTCATCATAACGGGCAGATATTGTATCATAAGACCTCGAATTCAATGGCTGTTAAATGTGTCCTCCATAACCAATTGCTTTTTCTAAGTCAATATCAATGAGTATTTAATCACGGCTAATTTGTTCTAACCGCAAAATTCATACCCCCGGTCCTGTTAACGCTAAGGTTGGGATTCGTTTTCTGCGCTATCGGGATCGAAATCGGGATCGAAATCGCTATCGGGATCGAAATCGATGCTGTAGACTTCCTGATCCTCTCGAACTTGGTATCCTCTTCCGCCGAGACGGCTGAGCATCGCGGCCATACGGTCGAGTTCATCCTTGCGGTTCCGGCTTTCCATCTTGTCCAGCGCCTTGCCGACAACCAGCACATCTTGAATCGCCGCGCACTCAAACGCGGAGCCACGAACGATTTCGAAATAACGCCTTCGGTCGGCTTCCGCGGTCTTGCCATTACCTTCGGCGATATTGAGCGGTATCGACTGGCTGGCCCGAAGCCATTGATCCCGGGCGGGCCGATAAACTCCGTTCAGGCTGTCGGCCTTCTCGTAAACCCATGCAACGTAGCCTATTGAAAGGCGATAGATGTCCAGTTTTTCGTGTCCAAGGGTCATATTTTTTTCGATCCCGATCCCGATAGCGATTTCGATTTCGATTTGGATCTGGCCCGAAGCCATTGATCCCGGGCGGGCCGATGGACTCCGTTCAGGCTGTCGGCCTTCTCGTAAACCCATGCAACGTAGCCTATTGAAAGGCGATAGACGTCCAGTTTTTCGTGTCCAAGGGTCATATTTTTTTCGATCCCGATCCCGATAGCGATTTCGATTTGGATACAGAACAAATTAGCCCTGAGTATTTAATAGTCGTGGTAGCAAAAAGCGCCGTATTGTGTTATGTCTCAAAATTAATGGGATTAATAACACAGGATCAGGGGAAATCAAATATGGATTCCAGGCGGAAGCAGACATTCAACTCGGTTTACAGCGGCAGGGGCTGTTACTATGGCCTGGACGTGCGGCCGGAATTTTCTGAGTATTTTCAAAACAAGGACCTATCCGGACAGACAGCCATCGATCTGGGCTGCGGCGAGGGGCGTTACGCTCTTTATCTGGCAAAAAAGGGATGCCGCGTGCTGGGTGTGGACCGATCCCGCACCGGCGTTGAAAAGCTTGAAAAAATGGCTGAAGCGCAAAATCTGCCGATAATCGCGCAAACGGCGGATATCGCCGAGGTTGATCCGGCCCCGGCCTCGACCGATATTATTGTGGCCGCCACCATTCTGGACCACCTGGAGGGCGAACTGCGGCGGCGCGCCATAAACGGCATCAAATCAGCGCTTAAACCGGGAGGCATCCTTTATGCCAATGTGTTTACCGTGTCCGATCCTGGCTACAAGCTCAAAAAACGCGGCGGGAATGATCAGGTCCTCTTCGATGTAAGCGAAACCGCCGCGGGCATTGCCCATTACTTTGCCAAAGAGGAACTGAAAGCCGTTTTTAAAGATTTTTCAGTAATCACCTACCATGAAACCGTGGAGCCGGATCATTCCCACGGTCGGCCCCATTTTCACGGCTGGGCCTGCCTGCTGGCCCAGAAGCCGGGCGCCTGAATTTCAGAATTTCATGCCGCACTCTTTGAGGCCGGCGATGCCGGGGGCGACACTCACCGTATCCTCGATACCCTCGGATGCCAGATCGAGCTGGGCTTCATAGGATCGCACGCCGGTATTGCAGACCAGGATCAGTTTCTTGTCCTTAGGGACCTCATCCATCCGCCGGCGCAGTTCATCATGGGGAATGCTCTTCCAGACATCCGGGTATTTCTCCTCAAACGGTTCAGCATCGGCCTTGGCCCGGCAGTCCAGGAACATGCAGCCGTTTTTGTCGTCATCCAGCCAGCATTCCGTGAATTCATCCGGGTTAAGCGGCTTGAATCGGCCCTCAATAAAGTTTTCCGCCGCATTGCCCACCGCATTGACGATATCCATGGCTGAGGCGAACGGCGGAGAGTACGCCAATTCCAGATTACTGATATCGTCCACCGTGGGGTTGTATTGAAGGATGGTCGCCACGGCATTGACCCGGGCGAACATGCCGCTTTCCACGCTGCCGAATCCCTGGATGCCCAGGACGCGACGGGTCTGCTTATCGAATACCAGCTCAAGGTATATGATTTCTTTTTCCGGATAAAAATGGGCGCGATCGAACTGGGCCACATGGACGCTGCCCGCGTCAAAGCCTTCTTTAAGGGCGGTTTCAATGGTAATTCCGGCTCCGGCCAGGGCGCCGTCAAAAAGCTTGACCACGAAACTGCCGACACCGCCCTGAAAGCGCTTGTCTCCCCCGGCCATGTTAGTACCGATGACGCGTCCTTCGCGGTTAGCCATGGAACCCAGCGGGAAAAACCCGGGTTTTCCGGTAATTAAATGCGGAATCTGCACGCAGTCGCCGCCTGCATAAATATCCGGGTCCGAGGTTTGGAGCCGGTCATTGACCACCAGAAATCCCTGGGGCGACACGTCAAGCCCGGCATCTTTGGCCAGATCGGTATTGGGCTCAATGCCAACGGCCATAATCACCAGATCCGCCTCAAGCGTCCGCTTGTTGGTCTTAACCGCTTCAACCTTTTCCTCGCCTTCGATGGCTTCTACGGATTCAGACAGATAAAAGGTGACCCCGTTATCTTCCATCCGGTTCTGGGCCATCTTGGCCATGTTGCCGCTGACAAATCCCGGCATGATCTGATCACAGTATTCCACCACCGAGGTTTCAATCTCCCACATATCTGAAAGGGCTTCCGCCATTTCCAGACCGATAAAGCCGCCGCCGATCACCACCGCCTTTTCCGCCTGACCGGAGACGATCATCTCCTTTATCTGCATGGCGTCATGGAGATTGCCGACCCGGTATATGTTCTTTAAGCCCTGGCCGGGAAGATTCAGATTCTTCGGACGGGTGCCGGTGCCTAAAACAAGTTTGTCGTAGGGCATGTCCGATTCGGTTCCGTCCTTTTTGCGGATCCGGACCGTCTTGTTCTCCCGGTCAATTTTAAGTGCCCGGGTGCCGGGCATGGCATCAACGCCTTTGTCTTCTTTAAAGAATTTTTCATCCCGTACCATGTGGAAGCTGGTGGAGCGCAGCTGACTTTCATCGCTCACATCCCCGGAAATATAATACGGAATGCCGCAGCCCCCGTAGGAAATATATTCATCCGCATCGATCAGGGTGACATTGGCATCCGGTTTTAATCGCTTAAATCGGCAGGCCGCCTTGGAACCGACCGCAACCGCACCGATAATCAGTGTATTCATTGACATGAGTTGCTTCCTCCTTTTAAAAACACCGCTTGACGGCTTCCTGAAAATCCTGTTGGGCCGCCAAAGGTCGATCTTTTATAAAAAACATGAAATGAATGATATAAGCATAAGCTCAAAACATTAAATATAGGATCTTCATCATAATTTGGCAAGATCAATTTTGGTGGCTTTGGTAAAAAAAGGCACTGAGGCACTGAGGTTTGTATAACATTGAACCGTGAACTGTGAACCGTGAACCGTGAACCGTGAACCGTGAACCGTGAACTGTGAACTGTGAACTGTGAACTCAAAGGCATTTGGCGGATGCGCTGTCGCTTATCCGCCCTACTGATTCGTACTATTTTTCAGGCGGGCACGGTGGCCCGCCCTACGAATGGGGAAAAACCCGATCCATCGTAGGGTCGGCCACCGTGCCGACCATAAATTCTTGATTTCATTAACCTAATACCTAATACCCAAAACCTAAAATCCGTGAAGTTACTTAAAAGGCTGGATGCGCCCACCTTTATGCCGGGCTTACCGATTCGCCGATCCACTCCAGGAATTCCGGATTGCCGTTGCTGACCGGCAGGCAGACCACGCAGGGGCAGTCGTAGCTGTGCTTGTTCTGAACCATTTCAATCAGTTCCGGAGTGCGGGCGGCAGTGGTTTTGGCGATCAGCACGACTTCTGTATCATGCTGGACTTCGCCCTCCCATTCAAAAATCGACTGCATGTTGTCGATGACATTTACGCAGGCCGCCAGTTTATTGGCCACCAGTTCCTTGCCCAGGGCAAAGGCTTCGTCCTTGCTGCCGGCGGTCATATAAACCATGTTTATCGCTTCCATTACACCCTCCTTTTTTACTCGCCTTTTTGCCATGATACGACCATCTCAACCTGCGGCCGGCTTTCCGGAGACGGCAGGTCGATAAAATCGATCTGGTTCCTTAATTCCGCAATCCGGGCAATCAAATCATGGCCGGCGGCATAACCGTGCCGGGCCAGATAACAGCCCACCACCGTCCCCGTTCTGCCGATGCCGCCCATACAGTGAACATAGACCGGGAGGCCGTTTGCGATAGACTCATCAATGAGATCAAGAATCCGGACCATGCCGTTTCGCATGGGTATGGACCGGTCGATGATGGGCTTCCGGGAATACCGAATCTCTAAATTTAATACCTCGGATATTTCGGTGAGCTTAGCGGAATAATCCGCCAATACGCTCATGCCCGGAATCCACTCTTCGGCTTCGGTCAAATCTATAAAATGGCGGATGCCGTGATCAACGATTCGGGAAAGAAGCTCGGCGCAATCCTCTGCGGCATAGAAGCAGGGGTGGCATCCGGCCAGAAACGAATCGGGAAATACCCAGTAAGCGCCGCTGAACGGCACCTTAAGATCTTTTGTGTTGTCAAATGCAGACATGAGTGAGAGCGTTCCTCCGGACAGATTTTCTTCAGCCTTTGGCAAAAAAATCCCGGATCATCGACAGGGTAAGCTCCGGTTTTTCCATAGGGATTAAATGGCCCGCGTCTTCCACCAATTGGTAGGTGCCGTTTGCAAACATGGCCGCCGCCTTTTGAAAATCGATTATACCTTTATTTTCCGTATGCTCGCCCTCCAGCACCAGCACCGGGCAGATGACGTGCGGCATCACCGGCCAGGGATTGTAGCTCATGCCGCCCATGAAAAGCGCCGCCTCCCGTCGCGGGTGGCAGGCCAGCTCAAGACCGCCCGCATCCGAGCCTATCATGCCATACCGGACATAGAGCTCCAGCATTTCATCGGTCCAGTTCTGAAAAAGCGGCTTGGATCGCAGGTATTGCCTCGCCTCTTTGGTATCCTCCCATCCGTTTCTGCGCTTGATGGACTTGCCGGCCAGAGGATGCTCATCCACCCGGATCTCAATATTATAGAACTCCCGGGGCAGAAAGATCGGCTCAATCAAAATGATGCGGCGGGCGTTGATACCCAATTTGCCGCAGCCCAGCGTAATCACCGCCCCGCCCATGGAATGGCCCACAAGGTAAGGGGAATCCAGGCTCAGCGCATTTAAAAATTTCGCCAGATCCTCGGCCAGCAGCAGCCAGCTGAATCCGCCCTGCTCCGGGTCTGTCTCCCGATGATCGCAGAAATACGGGCAGTAAATTTGATATTTACCACTCAACGCCCGGGCTATGGGATGCCAGAGCCAGGGATTAAAGCCCGTGGCATGCAGCATGACCAGGGGCTCGCCCTCGCCCGGGTAGTAAAGATAGCCGATCTCGCTGTCACCGATATCAATGCTTGCCTGCAGTGGTATTACATCTTTCACGGTGGCCAACCCCTAAAACTCGAACTTTTCCGGCGGACGCCGCTCCGGCACATATTCATGCGGAATTTTCTCCGCGTTCCACTCCCTGGATACATACAAACCGCAGTAGCAGGAGCCGTATTCCTTGACATCCGGTTCACGGTAGACGCAGGGGCACATGATGTCCTTGTCCTTTTCCTTATCCCCGGCGGCCAGCCGGCAGGGGCAGACCATGTATCCGTATCTCTCCTTGTTGACCAAAAGCGAGTTCAGCAGATCCATGACAAGGTCTGTGTCCTTGTTAAAATAATAACCCTTGGGTTCCTGGACTTTTCTCAACTGTTCGTATAGCTGTTCTGCATTCATGATAAGCCGAGGGCCTCCTTGATTTGTTTTTCCTTGAACCCGACGACAACCTGATCGCCGATTTTGATAGTCGGAAACGAGCACTTGGGATTTAACTTTTTGATATCCTCAAGAATTGCCTTTCTTTCCTCGCTGTCAAGCAGATCCACATCCACAAAGTCATATTCCACATTGCATTCATTGAGAAATTTCTTGGTCGATTTGCAGTGGCTGCACGTGCTTAACGTGTAAATATAAACATCCGGTGTCGTCATCGTGCGCTTCTCCTTGTCGTTTAACGGTTTATTCGAATGAAACCACAATTTCATCGTAGGATTTCCGCCATTTCGGCGGTATCAGGGTCTTGTCCGACCGGAAATACCCCACCGCCAGCAGCAGCGGAATCCAATAACTTTCCGGTATATTGAATTCCTTATGAACCTTGGCCATATCAAAACCATCCATGGGGTGCGTGTCAAGCCCCAGACTTTTGGCGGCCAACATCAGGGCCATGGCAAAAAACCCGGTATTCTTGCACGCATAGGCCACCTGCCGGGCCTCTGAGGCGCCGTAAATCGATTCACAGACCCCGTCAAACCATCCGCGCTTTCCTTCGTCCATCAAGCCGGCCTTTACCAGCTCGCTGAAATTTTTTTCAACAAACGGATGCCCCGGTTTCCATCCGGCGGTATCAGCCAGCACGATCAAAGTCACAGGGGCCTCGCTGACCTTGGGCTGGTTCCATGCATGCTGCTGAAGCCGCAGCTTTTCTTCTTTATCCCGGAGCACCATCAAGCTCCACGGCTGCAGATTGAAGCCCGAGGGCGCCTGAGCAGCCAATTCAACCATTTCCCGCAAAAGCTCCGCCGGCACATCCTTGTCCGGATCAAAAAAATTCACCGCCCGCCGACCGTAGACAACATCCCGAAACTCCATTCAAAACGCTCCTTTCTCGGGGTTGCCGGCAATTCAGCGAAATTTATTGCCAGCTCCCTTGTATTGGAATTAACTTGTCGTAATGTTAAGAATTAATCTACTACTATATAATAAAAGGCCATCTGCAGAAAAGCAAATCTATATGCAAACTTCGAAAGAATGCGTCATTGTCCTTGCCAAAGCCCCGGTGGAAGGGCAGGTCAAGACCCGGCTGGCGGCGGATATCGGTCCCAAAGCGGCAGCCGGCCTGTACCGGGCGTTTGTTGCCGACCTTCTGCAAATGCTTGGCAAAACCGATTATTCAATTCATGTGCATTTTACGCCATCTGATGCGGAGCTTCAAATGAAACAATGGCTGGGCAGCGCCTATGAGTTTGTCCCCCAGGCGGATGGGGGCTTGGGCGAACGAATGGCGGCTGCTTTCAAGCATGGGTTTTCAAATCATTTCAGCCGGGTCCTGCTTATAGGCGCGGATTTTCCGGACCTGCCGGCCTCTTTTATCCATGAGGCATTTAATACGCTTTTAATCAATGAAGCCGTCCTCGGCCCAAGCCATGACGGCGGCTATTACCTGATTGGCTTCAACCGGGAGGGATTTGTCCCCGGGGTGTTCACGGATATTGCGTGGGGCACTGCGCATGTATTTTCCGACACCGCGCAACTATTTGAAGTCAATAACACCTCTGTTCATTATTTGGCCCGGTGGTGGGATATTGACACGTATACGGATCTAATGGATTTTATCCAGCGGCAAAAAAATGCCAGCGGCCATGTAGCAGCCGAAACCACCCGGTTCATAAATGAACTGGGGTTATCGCATGTCAATACCAGAGCCCCGCTATGAAAACGCCTGACATATCCATTATCATCCCGGTGTTTCAAGAAGAAAAGACTATTTGTGAGACGCTTGATACGCTAAGAAAGCTAAATGATGATGCCGCGGCGGAAATCATTGTGGTGGACGGTGATCCGCAAAAAACAACCATTCGGGGAATAAGCGGACACCCCGCGATAAAAACCCTTGCCGCTCCTAAGGGCCGCGGCCGCCAGATGAATGCCGGCGCAGATATTGCGCGGGGAGAAATCCTTTTATTCCTCCATGCAGACACACGACTGCCCGAAGGTGCCCTTGCGCGGATTCGCCAGGCAGTCAAAGACCGAAATATTGCCGCCGGTGCGTTCGAACTGGGAATTGATGCCCCTGGCCCCGCGTTTCGGATAATTGAACGGATGGCGTCCTGGCGCTCGCGCCTGACGCGGATACCCTATGGGGACCAGGCGATTTTTATCAAGCACCCGTTGTTCCGGGAGTTAGGCGGATACCGGCCTCTTTCAATCATGGAAGATATTAATCTGATGCAGCGGATTAAGGAATCCGGCAGCAAAATCAAAATTATTCGGCAAAAAGTTCATACATCCGCCAGGCGCTGGGAAAAAGAGGGGGTACTTGCCTGCACCCTGAGAAACTGGGTGCTGTCAAGCGCCTACTACCTGGGGGTGCCGCCGGAAAAACTCAAAAGATATTACACCTGAACTCCAAAAAAACGGCCCGAAGGCCGTTTTTTTGAAAGCTCTTTAATCTATTAATCCATTCGCCAACCCATTAACCGGGTACGGAATACGGGGCTGCCTGGCCGATATAATCGAGCGTATCGCTGTATTTGCTCCGCATATCTACATGCGCATCCTCGATTTCTTTCTTTTGCGGGCTCCATTCAGATGGACACTCATGTTTTAACTCGGCAACTTTATCTTCCAAATCCTGAATGATCATTTTCATGTCATTGAAATTGGCCCAGACCTTTTCTTTTTCCCCCGTACCTAACTGATCCGCCCGGGATACCACGTCGAACAGCTTGGCTTTCCATGCCGTCAGCTCTGCTTCCATACCATTGCAAAAATCTCTTACGTCCATAATCTCCTCCTTCTTCTTCATTTTTCTGTTTCGGTTAACAAACGCGTCGGTATCTGTTTAACATAACGCAAAACAGATGCCACTCTGATGTGCTCTCACGATCCCTGCATTTTACATTCCTGATCCCACTCCGGGCAGGCATCCTTCATTTCCGCCGTATATTTTTTCATGCATTCAGTGCATTCCATCTCGACATTCGGCACATCGCCGAATCGTTCCAACATCTCTTCGCGGCTCAGATGGGAAACCGCGCTGCAGCCGCATTGGGGACATGTCGTTTGGACTTGGTACCGATCTTTTTTTGCCATGCGTCAAATCCTCCTTTTAATTATAATAATGTATTTAAACGCTGTTTCAAACGCATAGAGCAATTTTTCAGGTAAAAACAGCAGCAACAGACATGTCTCATGAATTACACGAATTATCGGACATGGATACCATAACCGCCACCAGCAGACAGGGCGCCATTTTCGGGAAACGGCTGATTTCCCCACCGGCATGCCTGAAAATATTTTCAACTGCTGTCTCAAATATTTGGCTGCCGGTCATTCTAGACAATCTTACCAATCCAAGCGCGGCACCGGATGCGGCCGATGGGGTCACATTGTCGATGAGATCCTTTACCTGAAAGGCGATATGCGGATCATAGGATTGGGGGGTTAAGTAAACCAGCCCGGTAGCGGTATCCACGAAATCGGATAAAAACCGATGCATGAGCGCTGTTGCCCACTCCAAAAGCCAGGGCTGGGAGCCGGCTTCATAAAGATCAATCAGCCCGTTGATTAAAAATGCATAGTCATCAGCCAGCGCCTTGATCCCGGCCTCCCCTTCCCGCCAGCGGCGGTAAAGCTGCCCGGACTCCGGGACGTACATATTATTGTAGATGAAATTAACGGATTTTTCAGCGGCTGCCAGATCCTCCGGCGAATCAAAAACCGTTGCCGCCCGCGCCAGGGCGGAGATCATAAGCCCGTTCCAGGCAGCGAGTATCTTGTCATCCAGATGCGGCCGCGGCCTGTTTAAGCGATCCTGAAACAGCCGCTGCCGGGCATCAGCTACCAACTGCCGGGCCTCAGCCTCGCTTATCCCCGTATAATCCGCTCCCTCTTTTATGGAACGGATTTGATGAAGGACATTTCGGCCCTTGAATTCACCGAACGGATCCTGGCTCACATTGCCGTCTTCCCGAATATCAAACAGGTAGCAGAATAGATCTGCCGCCTGTTTATTCATGCTGTTTTCCAGAACCTTTCGGACCTCTTGATAGGGCCAAACATAAAAGGCGCCCTCGCGCTTGGCCGGATGTTCACCGTCTGCATCCGGCGGCACGCTGTCCGCATCCTCGGCAGAATAAAAGCCGCCGTCCGGATGGGACATGTCCCGCAGCACATAATCGATGCTCTGCCTTGCAACATCAGCATAAAGCGCGTCACCGGTTTTCTGATAGGCGCTGATATAAACGGATATCAGCTGGGCGTTGTCATAGAGCATCTTTTCGAAATGCGGCACATGCCAGTTCGCATCTGTGGCATACCGATGAAAACCGCCGCCCAGGTGATCATAGATGCCGCCATAGGCCATGGCATCCAGGCTTGACTTGACCATGGCAAGGGACTTTTCATTAAGCTTTTCATCCTGGGAATTCTCTCCGAAAAAGCCATTAAAGGTGAGTAAAAACTCTAAAATCGGCGGCATGGGAAATTTCGGGGCATTGCCGAATCCCCCGTTTTTCGGATCATAATCTTCAGCAAAAGCCTTTGCCGCATCCTTTATCATATTCAGGGAGATATCGGTTTCGCTGCCTTTAGCGGGCGGATCCGACAAATGCTGCTTCAGGCGCCGGACAATGGCATCCGCCGAGTCCTCTAATTTTTTCCGCTGCTCCGGATCCGTCCAGGCCTTATAAACCTGAGCTAAAATATCCGGCCAGCCCGGCATATACCGCCTGGACTGCGGCGGAAAATAGGTGCCGCCGAAAAAGGGTTTTGCCTCAGGGGTTAAAAATACATTCAGGGGCCAGCCCGCCGATCCGGTCAAAGACGAAACCGCGGTGATGTACAGGGCGTCGATATCCGGACGCTCCTCACGATCCACCTTGATACACACGAAATACCTGTTCATCAGTTCCGCAATTTCCGAGTCATCAAAGGACTCTTCAGCCATTACATGGCACCAGTGGCAGGTTGAATATCCAATGGATACCAGCAAGGGCTTATCCTCATTATGAGCCCGTTCAAAGGCCTCTTTGCCCCATGCATACCAGTTTACCGGCTGATGCGCATGCTGGATCAGGTAGGGACTTTTTTCATTAATCAGGCGGTTATATGCCGTATATTTCTTCTCTTCGGTCATAATCTAAACCCTGCTGTCTCATTTGCCGAAGCTGTATTTAATTTTCGTACAGCTCTTCCTGCAGCCATTGCTTAACGCGGCCGTCTATCGCATATACGCCCTTGTTGTGGCCGATAGAGTCCAGAAACCACTCTTTCACATCCGCCGGCATTCCAATCTCGGCAAGCTCTTCAGCCTTTTCTGAGTTTCGCCGGATCAGGTAAATAACCGGCTCTGCATCCCATGCGTATACGACGAAATAATTGGAAAAATCATCCTTGGATCGAATGACGTAGCCGTGGGCCCAGTTATTGCCCCATTCCAGGTACAAAGTAACCGCCTCCTCCGGAGTCATATCCCAATCTATTGAATATATCAGGTTTTTCTGCTTCTTAAGCTCATCAATTTGCGTCATCATAAGTCGCTCCCCTTTCCCCTTAGACTAATATTGATATCTGTTTACGCAAACATCTACATTCCCAAATAATGCACAGCTCATGCCAAATCCGTAAAAACGTTCAGCGCGACCGCGGGGTATTTATGCGCTAAGTATTTCCCCCGGGCCGTTTGCCCGGGACCCAGGATTTTAAAATGCCGGTTTGCCAAACAGGCTGTATGGGATTAGGTTTATTATGCTTATCCGGCTGCCCGGTGTATGAATCTTTTTTGGCATCCCCTTTGCAGCTTTGGATGAGTTATTGAAACATTTAAACCATATTTGATACATAAATGTTTCAAATATATGATTCAAATTATGCCGAGATGATCAAAGAGGCTTGCAGGCAAACAACCCATTTCTTTAAAAAATACATAATGACGCGATTTTTGAAGATTTCGGCTTGAATTTTTGGTGGTGAGTCTTATACTACATTGTGGCATGGAGTTTGAATAATGTATCATTAAAATAAACCTCATCCGGGCTTCATTAGGGTGCGGATGATTCAAGCCAACCATAACAGCAAATAACAGGAGGATATATGCCAGACAAATCCAGGGATGCAGGCAAAGAAAAAAAAGAAAAAAAGGTTTTGGATTTAAAAGACGTCACCATTTGTGATGCGACCGCCCAAATGCTGGACAAAGCCAGAAAAGATGGCGTGGAAACGGCCTTCGATCGCGCCGCCAGCATGAAAGCGTGCCCGATCGGTGCGGATTCCGCATGCTGTAAGCACTGCTCAATGGGCCCATGCCGGCTGAATGCCAAAGATCCATACAGCAAAGTCGGTGTATGCGGGGCCACCATTGATACCATTATGGCAAGAAACTTCGGCCGAATGGTGGCTTCCGGCGCGGCTGCCCATACTGACCACGGGATGTCCATGCTGGATGTTTTTCGGGAGGTGGTAAGCGGCAAAATTACCGACTACAAGGTGAAGGACACCATTAAGCTGGAGGCTGTAGCCCGCAGCGTTGGGATTGAAGTGGAGGGCAAAGACCCCGAGGAAATCGCCCGGGAACTCTATGAAGAACTTGAGCGGACTTACACGCAGGTTGATGGCGAAATCCCGTTCATGAAGCGGGTGCCGGCAAAGACCCTGGAAACATGGCGGAAACTCGGCATCGTTCCCCGGGGTGCCATGCGGGAAATCATGGAACTTATGCACCGCACCCACATGGGCGTTGATCAGCACTATGAAAACATTACGCGCCAGTGCAGCCGCACAGCCCTTTCGGACGGCTGGGGCGGCTCCATGGTGGCCACCGAAATTTCCGATATCCTCTTCGGAACCCCGGTGCCCGTGGCAGCGGATGTAAACATGGGTGTTTTGAAGGAGAACATGGTCAATATCATTGTCCACGGCCATGAGCCCAATCTGTTTGAATCCATGCTGGAATCAGTTAATGCGCCGTCCCTGATCGAGGAGGCCAAGGCGGCCGGTGCGGACGGCATCAACCTGGTCGGCATGTGCTGTTCCGGGGCTGAAATGCTCTCCCGGCATGGGGTGCCGCATGCAGGCAACTTTATGTCCACAGAGGCAATACTCGTCACCGGCGCGGTGGACTCAATGGCGGTGGATGTCCAGTGCATCAAGCAGGGACTGGCCAAGGTGGCCGAGTGCTATGGAACGTATCTGTTTACCACCAACCCGCGCTGCCACATAGAGGGGGCGCAGCACATCGAGCTCCATGAGCATACGCCCAAAGAAACCACTGATGAAATCGTCATTAAATCGATTTCGCGGTTTAAAAACCGGAATATGCCGGTTCAAATCCCCAAAATTACCAATACCGGGATTCACGGGTTTTCCCATGAGTACATCAATTATATGCTGGGCGGCTCCTTCCGGGGCAGCTACACCCCGTTAAACGACAACATTATAAACGGCCGCATCCGCGGCGTGGCCGGCGTGGTCGGCTGCACCAACCCACGGGTAAAGCATGATTATGTGCATGTGGAGCTTGTCAAGGAACTCATCAAAAACGACGTGCTGGTGCTTCAGACCGGATGTTCGCAGATATCCCTGGCCAAAGCCGGGCTGCTCACGCCTGAGGCCGCCTACCTGGCCGGTCCCGGCCTGCGGGAGGTCTGCGAAGCAGTCGGTATGCCCCCGGTGCTCGGTATGGGTTCCTGCGTGGATAACAGCCGAATCCTGATTGCGGCCACGGAAATGGTGAATGCCGGCGGCCTTGGCGAAAGCATGGCGGATCTGCCGGTTGCCGGTGCCGCACCGGAATGGATGAGTGAAAAAGCCATCTCCATCGGGCACTATTTTGTCGCATCCGGCGTATACACGGTATTCGGCGTGACCTTCCCGATTGTTGAAGAAACCAAATTCCATGACCTGCTCTTCAGCGGCCTGGAACAGCAGGGCCTCGGCAAATGGGGATATTCCCCGGATCCAAAGGAAATGGCTGCCATGATGGTCGCCCATATCGACAAAAAACGAAAAGAGCTGGGCATTGACAAGGCCCGGGAGCGCGTGCTGGTGGATATGTCCGACCGCCGCGAAATGGCCTAAGCGATTGCTGCTGTAAAATTAAGACCGCAGACCAACAACACCATAAACACGGTGAATTTGTTCTGGCGAACAACCCAATAACCATGGGGTTGTTCGCATGTTTGGTCGGCACGGTGGCCGACCCTACAAAATGTCGGTATTGTCGCGTAGGGCGGGCCACCGTGCCCGCCTGAAAAATAGATAGAACAAATTTACCGTGAACCATAAATTTACCGTGAACCATAAAAGGGGGGATTGATATCCCCCCTTATTTGTTCTATAAGTCGGTGTATGAGCGAATACATCACCCACGCGCAGTCCGGTCGCTCCGTCGGCCGGGTTGAAAAAAAATATTTTACCTTTGCCGAACCGCCCCATGAGATGGTGTTAGACAGCGGCCGCCGGCTCGGGCCCATTACCATTGCCTATGAAACAGTGGGCCATTTAAACGCGGATAAACGCAATGTCATTTTAGTGCTGCATGCGCTGACCGGAGATTCCCATGTGGCCGGCTATTATTCGGAAAACGATGACAAGCCCGGCTGGTGGGATAACATGGTGGGGCCAGGCAAGGGAATTGACACGGATAAATATTTTGTCATCTGCTCCAATGTTCTGGGCGGGTGCATGGGCTCCACCGGTCCGGCCTCCATTAACCCGGAAACCGGAAAACCCTATGGGCTGGATTTTCCCATGGTCACCATCGCTGATATGGTTCGGGCCCAGAAAGCGCTGCTCGACCACCTGGGCATAAAAGAGATACTCTCCATGACCGGCGGCTCCATGGGCGGCATGCAGGTATTGCAATGGTGCTTACAATACCCTGAGATGGTGAACTCCGCCATCCCCCTGGCCACCACCATGCGGCATTCGGCCCTGGCCATTGCCTTCAACGAGGTGGCCAGGCAGGCCATCATCGCAGACCCGAACTGGCATAACGGCAACTACTATGACGGCCCGCAGCCGAACCTGGGCCTGTCCGTGGCCCGCATGATCGGGCATATCACCTATCTCTCTGATGAGGCCTTGCGGCGGAAATTCGGCCGGCGGCTTCAGAACCGGGAGGACCTGTCTTTTAATTTTGACGGCGATTTCCAGGTGGAAAGCTATCTCCGGCACCAGGGGGCCAAATTCGTTGAACGCTTTGATGCCAATTCGTTTCTTTACATCACCAAAGCGGCCGACTATTTTGATCTCACCCGGCAGGGGCATCAGACATCAGCCGTGGATGCCTTTGCCCGGGCGCTGGCCCGTTTTCTGGTGATCTCCTTTACATCGGACTGGCTCTATCCAACCTACCAGTCCCGGGACATGGTAAAGGCCATGAAAAAAAACGGGCTGGACGTGAGTTTCTGCGAAGTTGAAGCCGAATGGGGCCATGATGCGTTTCTGCTTCCAAATGAACGGCTTTCCAATCTGATCAGCGGATTTATCGACAGTGTCTATGAACAGCTTACATAGCACCGCGGTGCGCTATGACCTGCAAATCATCGCCTCCTGGATCAAGCCCGGCTCTAAGGTGATCGGCCTGGGCTGCGGCGAGGGGGAACTGCTGCAGTATCTCAAGCACGAGAAACAGGTTAAAGAAACCGGGGTTGAACTTGTGGAATCCCGGGTGGCGGAGTGTATCAACAAAGGGCTTACGGTCATTCAGGGCGATATCAACGAAGAAATCCACGATTACGCGGATGATGCGTTTGATTACGCGGTTTTAAGCCAGACCCTGCAGCAGGTCTACGAACCCCTGACGCTGGTGCACGAAATGCTTCGGATCGGCCGGAAGGTGATTGTCAGCTTCCCGAATTTCGGGCATTGGTTCGTCCGCCTGCAGCTCTTGTTTACCGGCCATGCCCCGATCACCCCGCAGCTGCCCTATCAGTGGTATGAAACGCCCAACATCCGGGTGCTCTCCATTAAGGATTTTCGGACATTCGCCAAAGAGGTGGGGTTTAACATCCTGAAAGAGGCCACCATTAATACGGACCGGGAGGATAAAACCGGCAATTATGTTGCGTTCATGCCGAATTTGCGGGCAACATACGGGATTTATCTGATCAGCCGCTTAGACAGTCAATAGGAAAGAAATATGGGCAAAGGCTACGTCATACTCGGTGAAACCACGGACTATTTAACCGGCGAAACCATCGCGCTGACCCATGATGAGCAGGCCAGGCAAAAAATTGTCCGCTATCTGGTTGAAGAAAAGGGGTATCAGAAAAACGAACTCACCCCGCGCCTGGAACTGCCGGTCACTGTAGACGGCAACACCGGCCATGCGCGGATTGATTTCCGTATCCGCATAAACGATACGGTGTATGCCATCGTGATATACGGGCCGGGCTCGCTGGTGTCCCGCCAAAAGCCGGCCATTGCCGCTGCCTGCCTGATCGAGCCCTACACGGTGCCGGTCACCATTGTGACAAACGGAATTGATGCGCATGTGCTGGATACGGATACCGGCAAAATGATTGGCGAGGGATTTGCCGCCATCCCATCCAGAGACGCCGCCATTGCGGCATTAAAAACCGCAGATCTGAAGCCGGTCACGGAAAAGCGGCGGGAAAAAGCCCGGCGGATTCTGTATGTCATGGATATTCTGACTGAAAAAGAATGTGATGATTCCTGTGAATACTGTGAATAGTGACAGCCAAAATTATCGGGAAGAGCCGATTACGGTATATGAAGACAATATCCGGCAGACGGTCAGTGAAGCCATAATCATTGAAGAACCGCTTTCCATTCGTATCGACGGGTCCTCCTACTCCCTCGTCATGCGCAGCCCGGGAGATGAAAAGGCCCATGTGGCGGGTTTCTGCCTTTCTGAAGGCATTATCGATCATGCCCGGGATATACGGGAGCTTAGCTTCTGTACCGAAGACGGCGTAAATGTGGCCACGGTTTTGCTGACCCCGGAGAGACGGGAAAAAATCGCGGATATCCTGGACCGCAAAGGCTTTATCAGCCAGACCAGCTGCGGCATCTGCGGAAAGGAGATGGCCGCAGACATCCGCCAGATCCTCACCCCTGCCCCGAATAACTGCCGCTTTTCAACTGCGGCGATGTTTCACGCCATCAATATGCTGCCCGAGTATCAGACGCTTTACAAAAAAACCCGCGGCGCCCATGCGGCCATGATATTTGATAAGGCCCTCGCCCCCCTTTCCTTTGCCGAGGATGTGGGGCGGCACAACGCTCTGGACAAAGCCATCGGCCGGACGGTAATCGATGACAGGCTCCATGAGGCCGTTTTCGGGGCCATGTCCTCGAGACTCAGCTATGAGCTGGTCCAGAAGGCCGCCCGTGCGAGGCTGGAAGTCTTGATCGGCATCTCCCGGCCTACCGCCCTGGCCATTGATCTGGCCCGATCCGTCGGCATGACCTTAGCCTGCACCAAAAATCAAAAACTCATGATTTTCTGCGGTCAGGACCGGGTTTTTGCAGACTGACAGGAGCTCTTCGATTGCCGTTTAAAGAAATCCCGGGCCTTCCCGGAAAAGTCTACATACCAGAGCAAAGCCCGGATGCGCCCAAAAAGCATAGCTGCCCGGACTGCTTTTGCTGCCAGATGTGCAGCGACAGCCGATGCCGGGTCTGCCGCCGCCAGCATATCTACAGCCGGGGCCAAAATTCCGAAAACGTTTCGCTATCCCCCGGCAGGCCCTTTATCGTTTTAAAAAACATCACCGTCCGAACCGGGGAAAAACCATTTTTTAAAAACTTAAGCTGGGAGATCCTTGCGGATCAGCACTGGGCTGTTATCGGCCCCACAGGCGCCGGCAAATCGCTTCTGGTAAAGGCCATTCAGCGAAAAGTCCCCCTGGCAGACGGAGTTATCCAATACTACTTTGATGGTCAGGCTTCCGGCAAATCCCGCGCGCGCGGGTATCTGGAGCGCGGGGAAATCCTACGCGCGGCGATTGAAACTCATGAAACGGAGAGTTTCCATCAGGCCCGGTGGCACAGTGCGGAAACAGAAGCCTCGGCCAGGGTCAGCGACTACCTGAACCCGGCGAATATTCAAAAACACTCACCCTATGAAATCATTGGCCATCAAACCGATGCCCCCGCCTCACTTGAAAGGCGGGATATGCTGCTTGAGCAGATGTCCGCCCGGTACCTGCTCAACCGGCGGATGATCCATCTGTCCAACGGGGAATTCCGGAAAATAAAAATTATCCGGGCCCTGATGCAGTCCCCCAAACTGCTCATCCTCGAAAATCCATTGGCCGGCCTGGACAGCGCCTCCAGAAAGGCGATGGATCATGTTCTGGAAAAGCTTCTGGCATCGTTTGATACGAAAATAATGCTGGTCACATCGGCAGCGGCGGATCTTCCGGCCGGCATTACGCATGCGCTATGCATCTCTGACAAGCAGATACTGGCCAAAGGCAAAAAAGACAGCGTACTCAGCAAGTCCTGTATGCAAGCGGTTTTTGCCGGGAATCAGTGCGGAAACAATAACCCGATCAGACGCCTGCCCGCTCCTTTTAGACCTTTGAAAGCAGACGAGGCGCCGCTTGTGGTGATGAAAAAAGTCTCTATCCGGTATCAGGGCACAACAGTGCTCAAGGATATCACCTGGCAGATGCGTACCGGTGAGCACTGGGCCATATTGGGCCCCAACGGTGCGGGAAAAAGCACGCTGCTCAGCCTGGTATTGGCTGATAACCCGCAGGCCTATGCCAATGACATCAAATTATTCGGCAAAACCCGGGGGTGCGGGGAAAGTATCTGGGAAATCAAACGGCATATGGGCTGGGTGGCGCCGGAACTCCAGCGCGCCTACAGCCGTGGATTTTCTTGTTTGCAGGCGGTCTGCTCAGGCTTTTTTGATTCCATAGGCCTCTACCAGAAACCGGATCAAGAGCAGCTTGATGCCGCAGCCGAATGGATGCATGCCATGGGCCTGGATCATCTCCCGGGCCATCTTTTTCACTCGGTTTCTGAAGGGGAGCAGCGCCTGGTGCTAATCTGCCGGGCGCTGGTGAAGCGCCCGCAGCTCTTGATACTTGACGAGCCCTGCCTGGGCCTTGATAATTGCTATCGCGGCCGTATCATTAATCTCTTGGATGGCCTGTGCCGTCAGGGAGCCGCCCAGCTTTTATACGTCACCCATCGGCTGGCGGAGCTGCCGGATTCAATCACGCATGTGCTTAAACTCGAAAACGGGCAAATCACCGCCAAAGGCAGACGTGAACAGATGCTTGCCGAATCCTCACCGGCAAACTGGCAGTATCAGAATAAGTTGAAATAACAGATTATATTATAAATAAGGAAGACGTCTGTATCCATGGATATTCGCAGTCAAATCAAAGGCCCGCTTCAATCCGCCGCAAACGACAGAACCATCGCCGATGTGCGGATCGGTCTGGGATACACCGCGGTCATGCTGGATAACGGCCAGACCGGGTTGGGGTTTACGTTTCACCGGGACATGCCCGAGCGCTGCAGTCTGTTTACCGGTGTCTTGCCTCTGGAAGGCCGGCCGGCATCAGAAGTGCTCGATTTTATCATCTCTTCGAAAAAGATTGAAACCGCGGTGGGCATGGCCACAGCCAATGCGCTGGCCAACACTCCCAGTGAGCGCCACAGGGATGGCGATATACTCGATTTTATTAAGCCATGATCTTCGTCCTTCATTCAGAAGTATTGTTCAATCGGAATTTGGGGTTTATTTATCAGGGAAGCTATAGTAAATTAAATATTTTAGCGGATCTGTGGCCCCGATACAGAACGACACCGGAAAACATAATTACGCCTAAATTGAAAATCCCGGAGGGTTTCAAATTTTTGAACTGAAAAATTATTCAATATCCTAAAATTAATTTAAAAATTAAATTTTCAAAAATTTGAAACGCTCAATTTAGGTTACGGTCGCATATCCTGCACCAACCACAAAGAACTCAAAAGACAAGGCGGGAACGATGGCGATTTATCGCATGGCGGACAGATGCAACCTTTGCATGCGGTGTGTAAGCGACTGCATATCCGGGGTCTGGCAGATAGAAAACGAGGAGCCGGTGGCGGCTCTCCCGGAACGGTGTAACCTGTGCAGCCATTGCGTAGCGGTCTGCCCCACGGAAGCGATCGTCCATGATAAGCTGGACCCCAGCCAGGTCCGGCCGATTGATAAAAACCGGATTGATCCCAATGCCTGCCGGGAAACGGTTATTACCCGCCGGAGTGTGCGGCAGTATCTAAAAAAACCGGTACGGCGCAAGACTGTACAAAATATCATCGATCTGGCCGGGTATTCGCCCACCGCCACCAACAGCCAGCATGTGGAATATACTGTGCTTACAGATCCGGCTCGATTAAACAAGGTGTCAGAAGAGGTGTTTGCCATTGGCCGAAAAATTTATGACTGGGCCCAAACCTCGCCCGGCAGAATGGTGTTTGGCGGCTTAAAGCTTTACCCGGCAATGGCGCGGCTGTTTGAAAAATACATTGACCCCATGGATGATTACATCGCCCAGATGGATGCCGGACGGGATCTGATCCTTCACAATGCGCCCGTCCTGATTTTAATCCACGCCCCGGCCCGCTCGTTTTTCGGCGCCGCCAACTGCAATATCGCGGCGACAAACATCATGAATTACGCCCACGCACTGGGCCTCGGCACCTGCATGATCGGTTTTGTCACCCTGGCCAGCCGGTTCAGCAAGCAGCTAACCCAAACTATCGAACTGCCCGAAGGCCGGAAAATCCATGCCAGCCTTGTGCTTGGGCACCCCAAATACGACTACAGCCACACGGTGTCCAGAAAAAAACCCGCTGTTCAGTGGATATCAAAAGAATAGAGTTTAGGGTCTTAAACTTTCAACGAATAATCAGAAGGAACCGCCTTGCGTCAAAAAAGCCTGAAACCCATTATCGGGACGTTGATCCTGCTGCTGCTGTTGGGGCTTGCCGCCCTCTATTATCTGTCACCGGACTGGATGGGCCGATCCGCCCTTGCCTTTGAACGATTCAGGGCGGGGATTGCAAAGCGGTCGCTTACCACGAATAATATACGATTCGCCTACCTTACGGGCGGCGATGGCCCGGTGATGGTGCTGCTCCACGGCTTTGGCGGCAACAAGGATAATTTCACCCGCCTGGCTGGCCGCTTAACCGATCATTATAAAATTATTATTCCGGATCTGCCGGGCTTTGGCGAATCGACGAGAAATCCGCAGTGGGATTACTCAATGCCCGCTCAGGCTTCAAGGCTTCACGACTTTATCACGGCCCTGGAGATCGAATCATTCCATCTGGCCGGAAATTCCATGGGCGGGGGCATTGCCACCGCATACGCCGCGCGGCATCCCGAGCAGGTAAAAAGCCTTTGCCTGATGGCCCCGGGGCATGTGAGCAGTGCGCCTCCTTCCGAACTTTTCCAAATGATAGAGAACGGTGAAAACCCATTTTTACTTGAAAATAGGGGAGACTACAGCGAATTAATGGAGATGGCCTTTGCTGAGGTGCCCTTTATTCCGCGTCCGATCCGCGTCTATATGGCCAAACAGATGCAGGCAGACAGGGGTTTTCTCGAACAGGCCATGGATAATATCCTGAAAAACCCCTATGCGGTGGAAAACCATATTCTGGACTATCCGGGGCCGGTTCTCGTCATATGGGGCAATAAAGACCGGATTCTGCACCCCAAAGGCGCAAATATTCTGGCGGCAAAAGCGCCGCGCATCAAAAAAGCCCTGATTGAAAATTGCGGCCATTTGCCCATGATTGAAAAGCCGAGAGAAACCGCGCGTCACTATCAAGCGTTTTTAAGTGTCATATGATTCACTCCTTGAGGTTATAGACTTAAACCGCCGGCGGATTTCCTCCAGGCGTTTGCGGTTTACTCCCAAATCCGAATACCCGGTCCGGGAGGCGGATTTCATATGAATCACATTGGCATCTTCAGGGAAGAAAAGCTCCACATCATCCACGAACCGGAATATGAGCGAGCGGAACTCCGCATGAATATAATTTTCCGAATCCGCAATCAGCCGGGATCGCTTCATGGATTGAATGACAGTGCGCATCGCCTTTTTGGCCGCCTCGCGCCTTCCCTCATAGGCAATCGGCTCAATCGCGTGCCTGGCGCCTTCTGCCATGGAAGACACACAGTTCGGTGAATCCGGGCAGGGCAAAAACCGGCCGTTGGTTAAACCGGTATCCGGCCTGCCGCAGCCGGATAGGATCAAAACAAGTCCCAAAAAGCTGATCGTTAATATACCAAGTGCGCTGAATCCTTTCATCGAATGACCCCCTGTCATGGATTTTTCATTCATACCCCAGTTCAGTATAAATTAATACCGGCCGCATCCAATTACCAACGGGGAACTTCGTAACCCATGATTTTTTTTATTTTATCTTTGAAATCCCAAAATTTTTTTGATACATGTGTCAGATTCTAAAAGAAAGTTTTTGCGCCATTTATTGTTGACCCGCGCGAAACTATGAGCTGACACCCGGCGCAGGGCCATTTAATGTTAAACGTATTGATGCAATTCTTCAGGCAAGGTAATTAATGATAAAACCCTATCAGTTTAGAGCTTTTGTTATCAGCGCTGTTTTAATGATGGTTTGTTTGGCCGTTTTTACGTCAAAACCGATAAACGCCCTGACCCCCCTGGATGAGGAAGCATTAATCGAATTGTCCCCCTCCCTGATGGAAGAAATCGAAGAAAAAGAAAAATCCCTCCCTCCCCTGCCCCAGAATGAATTTAAAAACGCCATCTGTTTTAAACGATGCCATACGGAAAAGGATTTTTCACCGTCCCAGAAAACCCGAAAACAGTGGATTATTCTGATTGAAAAAAACGGTCATGCCATTTTCCGGAAGATCCCCTGGGAAAGCCCGGAACAAAAGGATCAGATTCTTATCTATCTACTGCGCCATGCCCGGGATGCAAATGGCATTAAAGAAGGCATCGGTATCTGGGATTAGTTGATTATAAGCCGTTTACCACTGGAGGGGAAAATGCGCATTCCTGAAACTTTGCTGCGGATCGGACTGCTTTGCACATGCATTCTGTTTGCCGCTGTACTGGTCGCCATGGCCCAGGAAAAAAACAGCCAAGAAGGCTTCACCCGGCAGGATTTTGACAACGCCATCTGCTTTCGCAAATGTCATGCCCCCCAAAGCATCTCACCAAAGGATAAGCCCAAAAACTTATGGCGAATGCTGATTGAAAAAAACGGACACGCCATTTTTGCCGAGATCCCGTGGCAGAGCCCGGAGCAGAAAGAAAAAATTCTTCAATATCTTTTAACCCATGCAGATAATGCTGAACCGGAATCCGAAGGCATCGGGGTATGGTAAGTACCCATTTAAATATTCACATTTAATTCGGAGGTGAGCAATGCAATATGCCAAACGCTTCGCCCTTTTCGCCTGTTTTTTATGCCTGATCCTGATGGCTGCACCGGCAGCAGCGGCGGATCACGATCAAAAAGAAATAGACCGGCTTGAAAAACAGGTCAATGAACTGAATCAAAAGCTGAAACGGCAGAAAAAGGAGTCCGGTGATCTTGAAAATCAGGTCACTGATCAGCAGGAGCAGATCAAAACGCTCAAACAGCATATGACCCATGTCTACAAACAGACCATTAAAGATGCCGGCCTGATCGAAAAATACCGACTGGGAAACGAAGCCTATCTGCGTTCCTCCTATTTTGATTTGAACCGCGAAGATAACGACGCGGACCAGGAAGGATACGATAACGCGTTTGTCAACTATTTTGATCTCAAATTCTCGGCCGATCCCAGTGAGGAGGTGCGATTTCACGCCACCCTCACCATGTACAAACTCTGGGGCACCTGGAACACCCCGGAAGATGTCAGGGCCGCTGATTTTCACTATTCCAACAAGCCCGCGGACTCCGCGCTCAAGGTTAAACGGGCCTATGTTGACTACCGCCCGTCATGGCTTAATCGAAAGATTAATTTAACTTTCGGCCGGCTGCCCACCTCAGGCGGGTATTTAACCAAATACCGGTACAACCGGCCGGGCATGACCAGTTATCCGGACCTGACATTTAATGCCGAGTCCGACGGGGCGGCACTCACTTTTTATTTTAATCAGTCCGTTGCCAAATCCCTGAACCTGGTCTACGCCAGAAGCGAGGATGATATTGATGCCAGCCCGTTTTTAAGAGATCCGGACGGACTTGAAGATATTGACTTCTACACCGTCCAGTTGAATAACCGCCTGCCGTTTCTGGATAATTCATTGTGCGTGCTTCAGTGGTTCCGGGTGGACAACCTGCGGCCCACCGGCGATGACGCCTTCAGGGACAATCTGAACCGGTTTTTGATGCTTAAAGGAACCCCAATAAACGCATTGCCAAATGTCCAATTCCCCGATGAACTCGGCCATGTGGATAAATACACCCTTCAAGTCTCCAATGACCGGCTGTTTGACTGGCCGCTTGATGTCTTTGCCAGTGCGGCCTACAGCAAAACAAAGCCAAACGGAGATAAAATTCGGGTCAACGGCCTGCCGCTCAACTCCGATAAAATGCCGCCGGAATTAAATGAGGTGCTCAACGGCATCCAGCAGGAGATCTACGGCAATGCCGGCCCCTATCTGGGCTCTGCCGACAATGAAGGTTCCGAGGACGGATGGGCACTATATCTGGGCCTTCGGTATCATCTGCCATTTGAAAAACTGCGTAACCCGAAAATCGGCCTTGAATATTTCAACGGTTCGGAGAACTGGGTGGGGTTAAATATCGCGGCAACCGACCCCTATCAAAAACTGAATACGCGGGGCAGCGTCTATGAGGTATACTGGAATCAGCCCTTGGTTGAAAAAACCCTACAGATGCGGACCGGTTATCAGTTTATCAGCCGAGATTATACGGAATCCCTTCTCTCAGGGCTTTATGGCGAGCCAAAAGATATCGACCGGGACGACCGGCTGTTCTATGTCAGTCTGGAATATGTTTTTTAAGTAACTGCGGGTATTAGGTTTTGGGTATTAGGTTTTGGGTATTAGGTATTAGGTTTAAAAAGATTTTCAAATTCACCCAAGACCACGGTGCGGTGTCGGGGACAGAGTTTTATTATCACTGATCCCGAATCAGCCGAAGCAGTTCATCTGCGGACATTTTGCCGCTCATGTCCGCGCCGTCGAGCAGGCTGTCGGCCAGGTCCCGCTTATGCCGGTGCAGGGCCACGATTTTTTCCTCAATGGTCTGCCGGGCCACCAGGTTGTAGACCGTGACCGGCCGTTTCTGCCCGATCCGGTGCGCCCGGTCGGCCGCCTGGTCTTCAACCGCCGGATTCCACCAGGGATCCATGTGAATCACATAGTCGGCCGCTGTCAGGTTCAAGCCCAGCCCGCCGGCTTTCAAACTGATCAAAAACAGCTCGCCCTCCCCGGCCTGAAAGGCATTCACCCGCTTCTTTCTTTCTTTTTGCGGGGTGCTGCCGTCCAAGTACTGATAGGCAATCCCTTTTTCCGCCACATATTGCCGGATAAGGTCCAGATGCCCCGTAAACTGGCTGAATACCAGGGCTTTATGCCCGTTTTCCAGGAGTTCGGAAACAATCTCACCGAACAAAGAAAGCTTTGCGCTGGGCAGTCCGGTATCAGGCAGAACCAGTTGGGGGTTGCAGCAGGCGCGCCGCAGCTTCATAATTTCGGCCAGAATCCGCAGGTGCATGCTTTTGCCGGCATTGCCCCCGGCCTCCTTGTCCAGATTGTCCAGGGCCTTTTGCCGCAGGGCCTCATAAAAGGCGCGCTCTTCGTCACTTAATTCCACGTGCAGCAAAATGTTGGTGCGCTGGGGCAGCTCTTCTATCACCTGATGCTTGGTCCGCCTCAGAATAAAGGGCTGCACCAGCCGCTTTAATCGTCTTCGGACGTTCCGGTCCTGATGCTTTTCGATAGGAATGGCGAATTTTTCATTGAATTCCGCAAACGATCCCAGAAAACCGGGATTGATGAATTGAAAGAGGTTCCACAATTCCCCCAGATGGTTTTCGATGGGGGTTCCGGTGGTGATAAGCTTGAACCCGCCATTGAGATTCATGGCCGCCTGGGACCGTTTGGTGGTCAGATTCTTGATGGCCTGGGCCTCGTCGAGCACGATGGTCTCAAACCGCACCTTGGCCAGCATCTCCGCCACTTTTTCCTGCTGCAGCAGACCGTAGCTGACCAATAAAAAATCAAACGGTTTCAGGTCCGCCATAATCTTTTCGCGATCCCCGTTGGTCAGGGTGACGATCGAAAGCGTGGGCGCAAACCGCCGGGATTCGGTTTCCCAGTTCATGCATACCGATGTAGGGGCCACCACCAGGGACGGCCCTTCGGCCGCCCGGCCCAGTACAATGGCCAGGGCCTGGATGGTTTTGCCGAGCCCCATATCGTCGGCCAGACAGGCCCCCACTCCCCAATGAGCCAGCCGGGCCAGCCAGTTATACCCTTCTATCTGATAATCCCGGAGTTCGGCTTTGAATGTCGAAGGGACCTGCGGCTGTAAAGAGCGGGCGTCGTTTACCTTTTTCAACTGGGCTTTCCAATGGGAATCGCTCTGAAAGCCGCCGAAATCGTCCGCCCACGCTTCCAGCGGCAGCGCGGCCAACGGGTGAAACAACCGGTTTTTCCCGGCCGGCTTCGAATAGGTGCGAAGTTCCTCCAGCCGCTTCCGGAAAGCCTCGGTCAATGCCAGAAACTGGCCGTCTTTTAATGGAATGAACCGGCCCGGTGTTTCTTCCAGCAGGGATAAAAGTTCTTCCATGGAAAGCACCAGGTCGGAATCGACTTTCAGCTCCCCGGATACGGCAAACCAGTCTTTCTGTTTCCGGACCCGCAGGTAGAGCCGGTTCATATCCGCTTGCCGACGGATGCGAAACCGTTCCCCTTCGGGCCATTTTACGATAACCGAAGATTCGATGGTCTTTACAGCCAGCAGTACTTCCAGGCAATCTTCGGATTGCTTTAACACCCAGTCCCAGCGGCCATCCTCGGATTCCCCGCGAGAGGGCAGATCGGGGCAGGCGGCCATGGCGTCATCGGCAAGTGCGATCTCCTGCTTCAGATCCCGTTTGGTGCGAAGCGTTTTATCTCCGATCTCCGCAATTACTGTTTCGCCGCTTTCTCCGGGCCGAAAACAAGGGCCGTCCGCTTTAAACGGCTGCACCCGCATCTCCAGTTTAAGCCCGGGGCCAAAGGGGCGCAGATAAATGTTCGGGGTGGGGTCCGCGGGGGTTTCTTCGGCTTTCCGTCCGACGCCTTCGATCTCGGAATGCACGGTCACAACAGGAGCCACATGATCAATTGCTTTGAGCAGTTCCTTTTTCCCGGCAGGGGGCACTTCCACCCCTTTTCCGATAATTTTTGCGATCCGGCCGATATCTTCGTTGACGGGAATCACTTGGAACCGGTTGGGCGTCTCCCGGATGACTTGAACGTCATTACCACCGCTTATATCATGGGTAAAGGCGATCAAAAATTTTCCATTGGACTGTTGACGCACCGTCAATTCCGGTTTGCCCTCAACGAATTCCACCCGGACGTCGGGGGCGTCTTCCGAAAATACCAAGGGGTGGCCGACCAGGGCCTGCAGGGCGCCGGCTCCAATAGAATAGTGGACCTCCGGATATCCCCGAACCAGGTGCCGGGATTCCTGGATTTGACCGCAGATCCGTTTGTCCTGCGCCGTCAGGAAATCAAAGCTGTTGATTTCGCAATACAAACGCTTCAGGGCGATCTTACGCCCTTTGCTCCACCCCCCTTTGGCCTGCTTTACCTGCTCTTTCGGGGTAAGGGTCCACCATTTGCCCTTTTCGCTGTAATTAAAAAACCAAGCCAGGCGTGAGGATTTTCCGGCTTCCACCCCATCAGAGGCTTTTTTCTGCAGCTGCATCAATGCATTCAGCGCCCTTTTCCATGGATCTTCCGGCTGGAACAAATTGACGATGCAATTGATGCCGCTGCTATCGAAAAATGATTCCGGTTTTTGAAGGTATTTTTTATCGGTTTTTGTCAAATGGGAGACAAGGACCGCCAATTCCGCGGCAAGCCAGTCGTATCCATACTGCTCCGTCTCCCGCTGCAGTTCCAGGAGCCGCTTTTTAAATTTTCCCGCCCGTTTCCGATCCGTCCAGTAGACCACAAGCACCTGAAGGAAACGGGTTACCGCTTCTTCTTTGGGAACCCATTCCCATTCCTTGATGGCTTCCAGGGCATCCGTATTCCCATCCCGCGCCGCAATGAGCTGATTGAGTTTATGATAGGCGGGGGCAAACCGGTAGGTTGATCGATCCGCGGCAATGGCGGTATAGTTCTGTCCCTGCATCATGTGCTGGGGGGTGCCGCTTTTCAACAAGGCCAGAACATAAAAAATCCCGGAGAGCGTTTCGAAATAAATCTTGCGTTTCCGGGTGCTTTTTTTCAAACGCATAAACGCTTCTTCATAATGGGAAAGCGCCGCCGCATTCCGCCCGCTCAAAAACGCCAAAGCCCCCCGGAAGGCGACCACTTCCGCCGTGTCGATACCATCAATCCGATTCTTTGCCTCCTGGAGCTGTCCCCGCAGGATCAGTTGTTCGACCAGTAGAATCCGCCCCACATCGATTTGATCGTCTTGCCCCGCTTTGGCTGCCGTCTTTCCGTCAACTGAGGGCAAGCTATCTTTTAAAAATGAAAACAGATGGGAATCGATAAAATCTTTATTATACAATCGGTCATTCACAAGCATTCCGGCGATATCGGCTTGCAGCCCATGGGGGAGTTTGCCGGAAAACCAGTCCAGGTCCGAAGAGTTTTTGAAAATCACCCGGACCGGATGCGGATATCGATAATAGGAAAAACGGCTTTGCTGAAAACCCGCCAGAATGTCATAGACTTTTTCCTCACTGCCCGTATACAGACCGATCCGGAATTCCCGGATCATTTGCCCTGGACTCGAAAACGCATAGTGTTCCCCCTGCCTTTTCACGGACAGAACCTTTTGCACCGCCCCGGCGATTTCATCAAAAAACCCGCCTGGCCCGCTCGCATCGACCATTTGCCGGCACAGCGGTTCCGCCAGAAAAGCACTGCATTGATATTTGCTATACTCTTTCCGGATCAGGCCGGCGTCCACCAGTTCGTCAAATATGGGGGTTACGCTTTTGACCGTAAAATCATCGGTATCGATATCTTTTATGTCCAGTTTCTTCAGGGCGTTTACCACATGGGTTCTGGCCACCCCTTCGTAAATGACTGCAAGTATCTGCACGATGGTTTGATGCAGCAGGGGGAGGGCATTATATGCATCGGTCACGGCGCGGTATGCCGGGTCAAATTCTTTTTCAGGCAGTTTCAGATGGGTTTGGATACGCATTTAAAGGTGAACCTTTTCAAAAGAATCGAACGTCAGTTCAGCCTCCGGGATCAGCAGCCGGTACCAGCTTTGATCCGCCAACAGTTCGGCGAATTTCCCACGTTGAAGATCCAGGTTATGCCAGGCGCGTTCAGCCTTATAGCGCTGCAATTCAAAGTAGAGCGCATTCAGGTCCAGAAAAGCAATGTAACGGCTCCTGGGGCTTTTTGTATTTTTTCTTTGCCGCCATGGTTACGCCTCCGACTCTTTATCGGCGGCAACCGGCGCGGCATAAATAATCAGCAACAGCTCGCTGTCATCGATCAGGCGATACTCGGGGATACGGCCGGAAAGGGACTCACTGTTCTCAAGGATGATCGAAACGCCCTCCCCGCGTTTATCCATCATGGCCAACCGTCCGGTCTGCAAGCCTTCTTCATCCGGGACGCCGCACTTTGCCAGCAGACTTGTAATCGTCTCGTTGCGGGCAGCCTGCCGGTAGGCCAAGCTGTCCACGGTCATGGTGTTGGGAATAGTCCCGGGCGAATATATCTCCAGCCGATCCTCGAACAATCGAAGCCGTATTTTTGCATCCTGCATGGAATAGTCCCGGTGGGCGACCGCGTTGACCATTGCTTCGAACACCGCCGTCAAATCAAACTGGGGAACATCCTCCCTCCCGGCTTGTTTGCGTGCGGCAGTTCTCATGTTCCTTTTGACAAAACTGCAAGCGGCCATTACCTGCTGATCCAGCGGGCCGGTAATATCGGCGGCATCGAGTTGATAGGGCTGGTCTCCGGCAGGCCGAATCCCTGTGCCGCGATACGCAACCGCTTGGATATAGGCGTTTGGCAGCCATCGGCGAGGGTCTTTGCCGGCCATAAGCACACCCGCCACTGACGGGCGCAGGTTATCGCCATCCAGGGCTGCTATCCCCAGTTTTCGCAGCAGACCGTCCCGGTCATCACGGGTACGCGGTGTTGCAAACCGTTGCCAAAGGGAAGTCTCTAAATCATCGAGTGCAGCATCGGGTACAGGCTGCTCGTCAAAACGGATGATTCTTGCCTGGCTGCGTTGCTGAAACAATCGTGCGAGAAAATCCGGCGTCATTTCACGCTTCTCATCCCCCACCCGATGCATATAGCCCCCGGGGCTGCGATGCACCCAGAGGCTACGACCGACCTCCACCTTCAGTACAGCCAGCTCATCGCCGGTTACCGCGGGCAGTGACAGCCTTTCGATAACGGGATTCAACGGCGGCGTTACCGAGTCCAGGCAGGTCTGCCGTACAAAATCCGTCACCAGATCCAGCTTATCCAGGGCAATACCCAGGATCTCGCGGCTGGTATCGTCTACCCCCAGCACACAGACCCCGCCTTTGGCGTTGGCAAACGCCGCCAGCTCGTCAGCCAGCGAATCGCGGTGCGGAGCGGCAACCCGTTTTCCTGAAATACGGACTTCTTTCAGTTCAAGAAAGGAATCTTCGCCCAGGTGAATTTTTTCCATGAGTTTGGCTATGCTGTCGAACATCTGTTATACCTCCTGTCCCAGCCGACGATAGCGCCGGTCAAATGCATCCCGGCCGCCTTCCATTACATGGCAGACTTCATCACGCATGGCTTTGTCCTGCAGCGAACCTTTTACGGTCACACGGCATTGCCCCCCGCTGAAATCCAGGGCGTGAAGCATTTCAGCGTCTCCATTGACCACAATGTTGGGGTTATGGGTCACGGTGATAATCTGACGGCGCAATTTGTTTTCGCGCAGCTGGCGAACCACAAGATTGTAGATCAGATGGTTGTCCAGGTCATCCTCGGGTTGATCAAGCACAATCGGATCCGAACCGTGGGCCAGGAGGAAAGCCAGCATGGCGGCCGCCCGCTGGCCGGCGGAAGCCTGCTCAATGGCTTTGAAATCCCGTCCGTCTCCCTTCCGGCTGTATTTCACTTCCAGGCCATCGTCCGGAAACCATATCATCAAATGGTCCATAAACTCCGGATGATTCCCCGTTTGCCGCTCAAGAAAATTGTTAAAGTGCCCGCCGAAATCACCCTGGCCCTGACAGCCCGCTGCCAGGCGCTGTTTGATGTCTGCCACTCTTTGTTCCATTTGCCGGCTGGCCTGCACGCTATCGGCAGGCAACGGTTTGAGCAATTCAGCGACAACGCCCCCGGTCGGCCGCCCGTCTTTTTCAACCAGGATATCGTTCTCGAATTTGGGATGCTCCGCGCCCAGAAATTCCCGAATATCTTGTTCCAAAGCATGGCCATCCTGGCGATAGGGGTTCAGGCGGATTTGAACGTACTCGTTTCCGGCCAGCGTTTCGTCAAGGAAGGCTTCCCGTCTTTCGCTTATCACACGTCGGGCCTCCAGCACGGTTTGGTGCTGCGTTTGCGCCTGCTCCAGGACCTGGCGGCGCTGCGCCTCCAGCGAATCAAGTTCCTTCCACTGTTTTTCCAGCCGTTGCCGCTCCTGAACCAGTTGACCATATTCACTGGGATCCCCGACACCCTGGTCTTTCAGCTCCTGGACCAGTTTTTCGTAATCGGTGCGTGCCTTGCGCACTGCCTGTTGCCAGTCGGTATTCGGCAGGTCCCGGCGTTCCCGGTTGGCGGAATTTGCCAGGTCTCCCGCAGCACCCTTCAATGCCTGCGCGGCCGATTCAATCGCCTGGTGCAGGCGGGACAGGACGGCCAGGGCCTCTGCATCGGTTTCGGTTTCCGCATCAAAAAGCTGATCAGGGACATCCTCCGGTGTCAGGTCCTCTGACAATTCGCGAATCCGACTCACCATCGTGTCAACCGAATCAAACTGACGGGCGATTTCCCGTTCCTGCCGGGAACAGTGCTGATATGCCTTGAGCACATCAGCGTGATGCGCTTCTTCAAATTTCTTCAGCTTGCGTTGCACATCTTCCAGGCGGACCTTTAATGCATCGCGTCCTTGCAGCCGGCCTGCCAGCTCACGCGCCCGGGCGTAAAGCGACAAATACGTCTGCCGGGCCTCTTGAAACGCTTTTTTTTCGTCGTCGATCCCGGCTGCCTCGTCAATCAAATCGAGTAAGGCCTGCTGGCTGCCGCCGGCCAGCGCCGCAATCTGGCCCTGGCTAAACAGCCGCACGGCAAAGCGCTCCGGAATCACCGCCTGATTTTCCGACTCGCGCCAGTCATCATTTTCCGCCTCCTCTACAACGGCGCCGGAACCTTCCTGTGGCCAGTGAATCCGATAGCGTGCGCCATCACGCACAAAAGTCAGCGCGATATGGGTACGCTGTGTGAGCGCGCCGTCGTCATCACGGGAGCGCGCCTCGCGGATAAATCGTTCAAAGGTACGGCGCGGCTCGCTGCCTTCTTCCAGGGCCTTGAGCTCATTTTCGCGTCTCAGCGCCAGGCGCAGGGCATGCACGACCGTTGACTTGCCTGTCCCCCGGCCGCCGACCAGAGCGTTAAACCAGGGGCTGAAGTAAAGAGCTTCCGGATGACCTTGACCCATGTAGCGGGCCTCATGGATTTCAACAGATTCGAGATAGTTTTCCGGCAGCGCGTTCGGATCGAAAGGCTCGGAATCATCGCTGCGCCTGACGGAAAATCTTTCGCCATCCATGAGCGCAAGTCTAAGACCTTCCAGCGACGGTTCCGCCATTTTAATCCAGGTGTAACGCGATCCTGGTAATGCCTGGCCCTGGAAACTGTGGCAATCCGATCCGACCACTTCCGTCCAGGACAGGCGGTACTCGTTATAAATCCCCGGCCTGGGCACCGAAGGATCAACCACCTCCATGGCGTACACATGATCACAATTGAAGATTTGCCGCAGGGTATTGACGTCAAGTACAGCTCGTGCAGCCCCACTGTCCGCACTATTGTCAAGACGGAGAAGCCCCTTTTGTTGATGATCCACATGGGCGGGGATCATCAGACCGCCCGCCGCCTTAACTGCCTCAATTACTTCAACAGGAGATTTCCGGGTGACACCATCGCTATCGCCTTTTGTTCCCTGGTAATCGACTTGTCCCAAAAAGGTGTCGATGTCGCCGGTTGTAGCGCTTGGATCGAAGATGGCCAGCAGGTGAAAACCGCCGTTCACAGACAGCTCAACCCCGGGAAACAGGTAAAGCTCACGAAAGCCTTCCGGTTGATCGGCCTGCATCCGGTCGTAAGCCTCTTTTAATCGATCAATCCAGGCGCCACTATTGTGGTCCGTGACTGCGACACAGTCGATCCCGGCGGCCATGAACTTTTGCAGCCACTGCTCGGGCGTCAGGTCAAGCCCTTGTTTCGCCCACGGCGTGTCCGAAGAAACCGGCGTATGGGTATGAAAGTCAAAGCACCACCAGCGGGCGCCGGGATAACGGTGGTTCTGGTTCACGGGTGTGCTGTTTCGGTTCATGATGCAACCTCCTCAAACATCAGCCGGTGAAAGTCTTGCTCGATGAAGCGGACTTTCTTCTATTCAGTGTTCGCGGCACATTTATACCACGCTCCATTGCAAAGTAAACAATCGTTTGGGCTGCTGCGCGGTAAATTTGTTCTGTCTTTTTTTAGGCAGGCACGGTGGCCTGCCTTTACCACATGGGTTCTGACCACCCCTTCGTAGATGATCGCAAGTATCTGCACGATGGTTTGATGCAGCAGGGGGAAGGCATTATATGCATCGATCACGGCGCGGTATGCCGGGTCAAACTCTTTTTCAGGCAGTTTCAGATGGGTTTGGATACGCATTTAACATTCCTTCAATCCGGTTATCAATGATTCGCAAACCAATCTCGATAACTGTCAACAATTTTATAATTATCCGATTGTTTATCCATCACCCTGACTTCACCCAATGGTAGATGGAAAACCTTTCGACCCAATCTGACTTTCACAATCACCCCGTACAAATCGTAAGCGCCCTCTACTGCATGCACTCGGATCCTATCGCCAGCATTGAATGGACCTTTGGATAGGGGCTCCACCTCAGCCTCAAAAGGGAAGGATAAATGTTTGGTAACGTTCAAAAGTGTTGGCACGGGCAACTTTCAATGTGATCAATCTCGATGGTGAAGTTACCCTCAATGCCTAATTTTTGTTTCCAGTATTGTTCCCATTTTTCTTTGGAGTATTTTTTCAAGACGATCATTTTTGATAGCTTGGAAACCGTTTCATCAGACCATCCCCAAGCGATGCGTTTGATGCGACGGCCAATTTCACGAAAAATACGCTCCAGCAGGGAAGTGGTTTTGGGCGCGATGACGCCGGTCTTCAACCATAATTCGATGTTGGTAAAAATTCTATGGGAAAGATTTTCTAAATACGAAACTCCGTGGTGATAGCCTTTTTCTCTCAGGGTGGCGATCAAGGCCATAATCTCGGCTTTGCTGGATTGATATTTTTCTTCAACCTGTTGCTTGTCGCCCTCATCGAGCACCTCATAATCGGTTTCTGGCAGTTCAATGCCGATGAGGTGTTTGAGATTGTCAGTATGGGGTTGACTGGCTTTCTTTCCAAGTCCATCTTGCCATAGAGAGTGATACAGGCCGCGGGGACCATGCCAGGTACACCGTTGCGGCTCGGCCACCTCGGATAAGAAATCATCCAGGCCCGGTTCGCCATCATAGATAAACGGGACTCCTGAGGATTGGGTCTCCTTGAATCGTTCTTTGATAATGCCTTCGATATCAGCCCACGGGGTATTGGCAAAAGTCCCCAATGGCTCGACCTTGCCGGTGGTCATCACGCCGATGACAGCCCGAAGTTCGCCTTTTTTGCCTTTTTGCTGTTTATAGCCGGTACCGTCGGCCATGATGGCTGAGAGATCATCCATATCCACAGGGACGTCAGTCATCTGATCAATATCACTGCCGACGACGAGATTATGAATGCCGCCAAGGGAAATATCGATCGATCTACCCTCTATTAATCGCCGATAGTTGGTATCGATCACGGCTTCAATGACCTCGTGTTCAAAATTGGCCTCTTTGCGTTTATAAGGTGTCATCTTCAGGGCACTTAACAATGGTGAATATCGGGCACCGCAGGTGCGGCACTCGGCTACCCGGACCGGCAGCTCCAGCTTGCCAAAGACCGTGGCAATTTCTTTGGGTCGATTCCGGTATCCGCGCCTTCGTATTTTACGGCCGTGACAAAAACGATCCTTGGGATCATTTTTTCGAACATGGCGTCCCAGGCCCTTGCGGGCTTTGCTTGGCGGAAATATCCCGCCATGGTGAGTTAACCGATCTGAAATCAGATCATCGTAGCTGGTTAAAATCTGTTTCAAAATACGCAGCATTAAAGGGTTTTGAAGTTTCTGCAACTGATAAACAATTTCGTTTAAATTCACTTTTCCTGTTGAAAGCTGAAAAGAAAGTGTAATATGAATTTGTTGTCTCATCACGGTCTCTCTTCGATTAGGTTTTTATTGGGGAATATAAACCTATATGAAGGAGACCGTGATTTTTTTAAAGCTTTTTCAAACAAGCAAGTCGCTTGTCAAGGCGCCGCAGGGTGCCCCATGTGCTCCGACGAGCTACTTGGCGGGCCCATTCTCGCACATGGCGCACCCTGCTCTAGCTGTGCCAATGATCCTTTATTTGATATCTTGAATGACCCAATAAATCCTTTACCGAAAAGTCATGCCAACACTTTTGAACGAAACTAAATGTTTACGGCAATATTTTGCCCAGGCATCGAAGGCTTTATTTTCATCATCGGCATCAACGTTTTGCAAAACATTCCTGATAATTTCAGCTGATTCGCCCAAATAATCCCAACGATGTCTATTGGTGATTTCTTGTATAATCAAATTTTTATCCTGGACTTTATTCCGCGGCGCAGCCGGTATCACTTCACTGGCTTCAAGATCCATCCGCGTCCAGTCAAGTCCCTCCTGCTCACTTTTGACGATTACTTCTTCCGGACACTGCAAAAGCGTTTCTCCATCCCATTCGATACAAACCGTATCATCCGCTATATCAAATATCTGTCCCTGCCATCCCGAAATATCATTACCGAAATCCGGATCTTCTATTCCATCCTTGACCCTGACCCAATCACCGATTCTAAATTTCATCACTTTACCCCTGAAAAATAATTATATTTCCGCAGGTGTGTATTTTTTGCGTCACCCTTTTCAGGGCAAAGTTTCCTCAAAAGTAAAACAGCGCGCGTCATCAGCCTCTTGAAGGCTCTGCCGGAAGCCGTTTTTGGAAAAAAGCACATATAGGGGTTCCGCCGCATACCCCACATCAGCGGATTTGGCCTTGAGATCCGCATAAACATCATACCCCACCGGCTGCTCCCGCCATTTACATTCAATACAGGCCACCTTCTTGTCTCCAATGGCCACCAGGTCAATTTCCTGTTTATTGGTCCACCACCTGCCGATCTTTGTGGGCACAAACCCCAGAAACCGCTCCGGCGCCTCTTGAATCCGCTCCAAAACATAATCCTCAAAAGCATGGGCAACGAAGCGTTCTGTAAAGCTTTTCTTAATTTCCTGCAGCACCGTATCCATGTGGCCGGTTTCCAGCAGTGAGCTGTTTCTGAAAACATACTCGAACCAGAATCGCAGATACCGGTCGCGAAACCGGTACCGGCCGAGTTTGGATTTCAATGGATTCTTTTCAGTGACCGGCACCTCTCTGGCAATAATATCGAGTTCACAAAGCTTTTTCATATACCGCGAAAGATGGGACGGGGAAACCCCAAGGCGCGATCCCAGATCACCAATCCGGGTATGGCCGCCGGCCACCGCCTGAAGTATCGAAAAAAATGTGGCGGGCTCGGCAAGCTCATCTTTCAACAAAAACCGCGCTTCATGATAAAGATAGGCATCCTTGTGAAGTACATTATCCCGGATATTTTTCCAGAAGTCCGTTTCCGCATCATACATTTCAAGATATTTGGGCACCGTCCCGAGTGCCGCATAGACGTTCATCTGCTCCATTGCCGACATATGGGGAAAAAAATAAGAAATATCCCGAAACCGCATGGGTTGGAGATGGATATTGGCCGTCCGACGGCCATATAAGGGGGCGGTGTAATCCAATATTTCCGAATGCATCATGGACATGGAGGAGCCGCAGAGAATGAGATGGATGTTTTTACGGCTCAAGTGGAGATCCCAGATTTTCTGCCATATTGAGGAGCATCCCGGAACTGCCGTTGACAATACCGGGTATTCATCTATGGCAAGAATAAGTTTCGGGGCTTTTTCAGGCAGATGATCGGCCGTAAATGCCAATAGATCTTCCAATCCGGAAAAACTCGTATGCCGAAGATATTCCTTGTTGAAATATTCTCCGATTTGGCGGGAAAAAGACTCGATTTGCTGCCTGGCTGTGGTTTCCGTGGCATAATAGTATATGGCGGATTTATTCCGCATGAAATGATTCAACAGCGATGTCTTGCCGACCCGGCGGCGGCCGTAAATCACCGTGAAAGAGGCACGTTTGCGGGCGTGCTCCCGCTCCAGCAGAGCGAGTTCATTTTCTCTGTTATAAAACATTATGTTTTCCATCATTATGTTTTATAACATAATAAATATAATGCTTTTTGAAGTCAACTAAAAATCAATCCTTCTATCGTCTTATCAATCGCATTTTCAAGATCGCGCCGGTTATGGGAATAGCCCATTTCTCTTTCCGCTTTGCTGAAGTCGATATAATGAAAGGTATTTCCCAAAAGGGTCTGCTGCGGATTCAACATAACTTTTTATGTGGCTTAGATGGCGTAACAAACCGTCAAAAGTCAGTTCAATCTACCGACTTTTATCAAAAATCGCATTATTTTCCGCGGCAATTCCGGCGTCTAGTTTACCATAGGGCGTTGACATGCGGATAATCCAGGATTTTGCGGTCGGCGGTCAACAATATGCAATTTTTGAGGCGTGCAGTTGCTGTGATGATTCTGTCGGCGGGGTCTCGGTGAAAACTTTCTATCATTCTTTCAGCATATCCCAGTTTTCCTCTGGAATCATCGGTTCCGTGGGATCGTCTATAATTTTGGCGGTCCCTTTTCCGATGCCCAGTTGGGTCCTGTTTTCGTGCTTTTTCTCCTCAAAGGGAACGATATAGGCGATGGGGATATTGCGCTTGCAAACCTGAATCCTTTCCCCCTTTTCGACATACATCAGTATTTTGCTGAAATTGTTTTTCAATTCAACGATATTGGCTTTCTTCATGGCCCTCTTCCTGTCTTTATTTATGGCGATATGTATTATTAAATACTTTTTGCTTAAAAGTCAATAAAGGGGGGCCGTTAGCCTGGACCTGCCGCGCTTATTAAATGTAAAAATATAAAGGGCGTCCCCTCGCTACAACTCAGGCGGTCGATAGGCGCCGGCCGCCTGATTGATCATTTCCGCCATTTCAAGCAGTGCCCTGTCCTTTCCCCGGGCACCCACCAGCTGCAGTCCGATGGGAATGCCATCCGAGGAGAATCCCGCGGGGATTACCACCACCGGATGGCCGGTCAGATTAAATGGGGCGGTATAGGCGGCACACCCCATCCAGTAATTAATGGCCCGGCCGTCAACCAGAAGCGGTTTATTATAAATATTGTATCCGAATTTCTGATCATCCGGCAAATGATGGGAAAATGCCGGAATCGGGGCCACCGGGCAGACCAGCACGTCCCAGTCCAGCAGCACCCTGTCGAACTTTGCAACCACCTCGTCTCTTGCGCTCAGGGTTTCTATATAATCATCATAACCCGCCGGATATTCCATCTGGAGCAGTGGGGTTTTGGCCCGGTACGTCCCGCCGGCCAGAAAAACCAGAAATCTTGTCATGGCCGGTTGAAGCACCCCGACTTCAAGATCGACCATTTTGCCCCAGGTCGCCCAGACCGAGTTGAAATCAATGCCGGAGAGTCTGAGATGCCGGATTTCACCCGCTTTGCCGGACAATTTGTCGACAAATTGCTGAAGCACCTGCGCGGTATCCTTTGAGACCTGCACATCCCCAAACTGATCGGTCCAGGCGATACGCAGGTCTGCCAGCGATTCTTTGATTACCGGGCTTTCATCCGGCTGAACAACCATCCCGTCCTTTCCGTCCGGACCTGCAATCAATTGATAGGCCAGTTTCAAATCCGCAATGGATCGGGCCAGCGGGCCATTGGAGGCCATATGTCGAACGCTTTTAAAATCCGGCTCCATAAGCGGCACAAAGCTTCCGTGATTGGACACGGTATTTTCCGTGGGCTTAAACCCGTAGATGCCGCAGAAGTGGGAGGGCTGACGGATGGAGCCGCCGAGATCACTGCCGATATTAAGCGGCGACATCCCGGCGGCAACTGCGGCCGCCCCGCCGCCGGTACTGCCCCCGGGCGTCCGGTTTAGATCCCAGGGATTATTCGTCCGGCCGAATATATCGTTACTGGTCTGCATATCCATTGCCATGGGCGGCATATTGGTTTTTCCCAGGATAATGGCGCCAGCATCTTTTAATCGGGATACCACGGTGGCATCGAAATCCGGCAGATATTCGGCTGTGGAAATCATCCCGTTCGTGTTTCGCAAATCTTTTACGGCAAAATGGTCTTTCACCGTTACAGGCACGCCATGCAGCGGGCCCCAGTATTCGCCCTGTTTTAAGGCGGCATCCGCTTGTCGGGCCCGGCGGCGGACCGCGTGCTCATCAATGGTGACGATCGCGTTAATTTCGGGATTAAACTGATGGATATGCTTCAAATGGGCCTCCACCACCTCAACGGCTGTCAGGCGGCCGGTGCGGATGGCCTCGGCGATCTGGGAGGCTGTTAAAAATACGACGGGCCGGCCGGACCCTGAAACCGCATCCGGCGGGGCCTCATAGGGCTGGGGAGATATCGCTTCTCCGCAGCCGCTCACTATAAAAACCATCAGAAACAAAAAGATTATTGGATTTCGTCGAATCTTTCGAAATATCATGCCTGTCCCCAAAAGAATATTCATCAGTCCACCCGCTGCATTATCTGATATTCATTCAAAAATATTTAGGACCGTGGGCGCCTGGATTCCCCGACCCGGTCCAGCGCATATTTAAAAGTGATCGGTCCGAAGACCTGGTTGATTGAAATCGCGGCCACAACCGTTGCCGCGGCGGCGGCCCCCCAGCCCGGAAAATTTCTGGCCAGAATACCGCAAAGCCCAAGGCTTACGCCAGCCTGGGCAATATAGGACAATCCGGCCATTTTTGCAAATACCGGCGGATCACCGCTCAGCCGGCCGGACAACCAGGCGCTTGTCCATATAAAAAACCCCCGCCCCATCGCCAGGAGTACCGCCAGCATCCAGGTCTGTCGGAGTATGGACAGGTTCAAGCCGGCACCGATCAGGGAAAAAAACAGAATATAGACCGGAAGGGAGAGCCGATCGAGCCGTTGGATAAAAAAAAAGCCGTTCTGGGTAAAATTGCGAATAAAAAATCCCGCGGTCATGCAAATCAGCATGGGTTCCAGGTGGAAATGGATCTTATAGAACCGATCCAGCAGCTGGACAAATTGATCAGAAAAAAAAGTCACCAGGAATGCGACAGCCAGAATAAATACCGGAATTTCAGCACCCACCCGCCGCATAAAAAAATCAATCATCCAGCCCATCACCAGGCCGGCCAAAACGGAGCCTGCCACCGCCATCCCCACGGTTAATAAAAAAATCATATCCAGGCTGGCATCCGCCTGGACCACGGCCACAGCTATAGAAACCGTTGCCGCAAACAGCGCTATCACCAGCACATCAATAATCAGGGTAACGCCTAGGATGCTTTCCGTGAACGGCCCTTTTGCCCTGCATTCACTGATAATGGCCATTGCCGAAGATGGCGAGCGGGCGATTGACAGGACACTGATCACGGCAGCCGCTGAGAAAAGAACCGGCAGGGGGGCGTCGGTGAGAAACGGAATCAGTTTTCGGCCCAAAAGAATCAAGCCGAAAATCCCGGCAAAAACGCCGGCCACCTGAAACAGCACACCCAAACAGATGCTGCGGCGCCGCTTTTTCAATTCAGCCAGATCCAGCTCTCCACCGGCTGAAAGGGCGATCACCGCCAGGGCCAGATTATCCAGAAGCTTTAATTCAGTCACCGTATCCGAGGGAATAAAATTGGCCACATACGGCCCGGCAAGCACGCCGGCAATGATATATCCGGTAATTTTCGGCAGATTCAACCGGGACAGGATATCACCCAGCAGATAGGCCGCAAGCAGTAAAAAACCGAAGGAAAGGGAAAGACGCGCGCCTTCCGGCCGATCCCAGGCTCCGGCGCCGGTAATGACAAGCGCCATGAAAATAACAATAAGCAACAATCCGGCAAGCCGCCTCACCCCACCTCCCCCCAGGTTCGCGTCAACAGCTTTCGGGTGATTTCCGGACTGATCAGCTCATTGATGATCACAGCAATGACGAGCATGCCCACAACCTGATTCATAAGGGGGCTGCTGCCCGCCAGATAGAGGTCCATGGCCATGGCAATAGCAACCCCGCTTTGCGACAAAAAAACCAGCCCGAACCATGGCGGGGCCTTGACATCCTTTGCAATGAAGCGGGCCGCCGCATATCCGCCCAGTATTTTGCCGCAGGTGCGGAAAAACAGATAGGCGGCCGCCAGGGCGATGCTTATACCTGCTGCCGGCTGCCAGACGGCGCCCGCCAGGATGAGAAATACGATATAAAAAGGCTTTTCCTGACGGGCGACGGCCATAAACACCCGGTCTTTCGAACCCGGCAGATTGGCCGCGGTCACGCCCGCAATCATGTTTACAAACAGGGGGGAAAGGCTGAAAAAGATGGCCACCCCGCCGGTAAAGGTAATAATGCCGATAATAAATACCCAGAGTTCATCTTCCGCGCAATGGACCTGGATCAGCAGATGCAGGAGAAATCCCATACTGATGCCGAAAACAATCGATACCCCGATCCATTGCAGAAACGGCAAAAAATCAATACCAAGGGGCGAGGGCGCGGCGTACAGGGCGCATGCGGCCAAACCAAAAAAAGTAAATCCGAGGAGCGGATCAAATCCGGCAATATAACGGATCAAATCCACATTCGAATTGGTACGGTGTCCGCCTTCATTTACGATCAGGGCAATTATGGTGGGGGAGGTGCAGCAGGCCACTGCGCCTATCGCCATCGCCAGGGCAACAGCCGGCATATCGAAACGCATTTGATGCAGAAGCCAAATAAACGGGACAAATACCAGTAAAAACGTAACTGTCGCCTGTATCAAGGCAGCAGAGAAAAACGCGCGCGGAAAGCGGCTTACCTTCTCCTTTTCAAACTGAAGCCCAAAAACCAGGCCGAAATACCCCAGGCCCAAACTGAACAAAGGGCCCAGCCGAGCAATGGTGGCATGATCCAGGAGGCCCATGAATTGGTCCCCAAGGGCCAGTCCGATGAAAATAAATTCCGTGCCGGTGAGAAAAAAGAATCTGGCGCCTGAGGGCAGCGGCAGGCGGACAAAGGTTTTGCGATACCCCACCAGGGCGATAGAGACCAGAATCACTAAACCGATAATGGTCTTGGTCACCTATCGTATCTCCTCTGCCAAACCTTCCACGTGAAATACCGGTAAAGTAAACATGATCCCGGAGCCCGGGGATTCAAAATTGTCGCACACTTCGCGGGCCAGATGAAAGGCTTTTTCACGAGAATCTGAGTCCACCACGGACATGATCATATACGTATCCGCCCCCCAGCCGGGAAAAAGCGATTTAAATCCCGTAAATATGGGAATTTCAGAGGATATAATCTGTCCCATGCCCCGTACGTCAACCACAGTGGCCCCTCTCAAACCGAGTTCCAGAAAACCGGTGAGGATATCCTCCACCTGGTGGTGATCCTTGACCACGATCACCAGCAGCTGCATTTTTTCTTCAGGGCTATTCGACATGCCGGGCATCCTCTCGCGCGATAAGGTCGTAAATCTCCTTGGAGCCCATGGATTGGGAGGCTGCCTTTAGAATTTCCCCGCTTTTAATCAGGCGGGCGATGCGAGCCAGCAGCTTGATATGCAGGCCGGTTTCCCCGGGCGGGCTGACCAGCAGAAAAACCATGCGGACCGGGCGATGATCAATGGCTTCAAAATCAATGCCTTTGGCCGTGAGGGCAAGCAGGCAGACGGTATTCGGCAGGCCGTCAACAGTGGCATGGGGCACCGCCACGCCAAAGCCGATACCCGTGCTGCCGGCCTCTTCGCGCTCCGTCAATTTCCGCTGCAATTCCTTCGGGTTGACGTCCGGGTAGCGCTCCGCCACTCGGTCGGCAAGTAACGCCAGTAGCCCGGATTTGTCATCGGCCTTCAAACCGGTGAAAACCAGGTCTTGGTCCAGGAAATGACTCAGTTTCATAACGGTGCGCTCTCCAGCCTGAAAAGGCTTGCCTGGCAATTAGCGGGTTAGGTCAAGTCAGTAAGTCTGAAAATCCGCTTAATCAATATAAAAACCGATATGATATAGGGGTACACGGCTAATTCGTTCCTTTTTTGATGGGTTTCCTATCCAGGCGAGATCTAAATAAAAGGCGATTCGCTTTCAGGAAACGCCTATTGAAATAAATACCAAAAAACCGCCCGCAATCCAACAGGAATCCGACAAGTTCCCAAAATGGCATAAAATATAAATGTTGACGTTACTGCTTGATCACCCGCCAAAGCGAGTCCACAAAATAGTGCCGCGCATCCGAGTAGTTTTCAATAACCTCAAAACCGACGTGCCGGGCCTTTGCCTGCATATCTGGAAGGGTGAATTTATAGGAGGATTCCGTATGAAAAGGTTCCCAGGCGTCAAAGGAAAAATTGCGGCATAACGCATCAATGTATATGGATTGGGATTTTTTGCTCAGCAGGCAGCTTTTGACCGCTCCGTCAAATGCATCCCATGCACTGTAATAGGTAAACTGATCCGCACCAAAATCTCCACCGAGCTCCCGATTGATCCGGCTTAACAAGTTCAGGTTAAAGGCGGCGGTCACCCCTTGCGCATCATTATACGCTTGGTTAATAATGGCCGCATCCTTTTTCAGGTCCATCCCGATCAGCACATAATCACCATGATTCAGTGCGTTCCAGAGGCTTGAGAGAAACTGGATCTGATAAGATGGCGAAAAGTTACCGATGTTTGAGCCCAGAAACAGAATGAGATTCCTGGCCGCATTCTGATGGGAGAGCCAGTCCACGCCCACAAAATAATCAGATACCAGGCCGTTTACGGAAATCTCCGGACACTCCCGGGAGAGATTCGAACAAAGCCCGCTGACCGCACTTTCGGATATATCAATCGGTACATAGCGGAAATCGATTTTTTGACTGCGCAGCTCATTGATCAGGATGCGGGTTTTACTGCCGTCGCCCGCGCCCAGCTCGACCAGATTCAGCCGCGCGGCGGAAACCGCCTGGATAATCGCCGGGCTGTATCGCAGCAGGATTTCGGTTTCGCAGCGCGTGGGATAATATTCCGGCAGCTCCATAATCCGGCAGAAAAGCCGGCTGCCGGTTTCATCATAGAGGTATTTGCTGGGGACGCTTTTAACCGGCTGGGACAATCCGTAAAGCAGGTCGGATGCGAATTCGTCATTTTCGCTGCAGGCGCGGACATCGCCGGGTGAGAGGACCTGATAGGTGGCTTTCATGGCAAAACTCCCTGTTAAATTTGACAGCTCGCAAAAAGTCAATTTTGAAATGGGAAAGCAAAATGTTCAAAATCGCGGCGCGCAAATCCCGAGGAATGCAGGTTACTTAATCGTACGTGAAATTCCGGGGGTTGCAGCGCAACAAAAATATTGGGCTTTTTGCGAAGCCATCACGCTTTACTTTTCCCCTGACCGGCTACCACGGCCTCGGCCCGGGCCACTGCCTCCGGATCGCCCAGGTAATAATGATTCGTGGCATTTAAGGACTCATCCAGCTCATAGACCAGCGGAATGCCGGTGGGGATATTCAGCTTAACGATTTCCTCCTCCGAGATATTGTCCAGATGCATGACCAGGCCTCTCAGGCTATTGCCGTGCGCGGCAATGATTACCCGGCGGCCCGATTTTATGGCCGGGGCAATGCTGTTATGCCAATAGGGCAGAAACCGCTCGATGGTGTCCTTTAAACTCTCGGTGCGGGGGATCTGTTTGTCGTCAAGATCCGCATACCTGGGATCCAGTGCCGGATCACGGGGATCGCCCTTTTCAATCGCCCCGGGCGCAATATCATAGCTCCGGCGCCAGATTTGGACCTGCTCCTCTCCGTATTGTTCGGCTGTTTCCGCCTTGTTCAGCCCCTGAAGGAACCCGTACATCCGTTCATTGAGCCGCCAGGAGTTGTGCACCGGAATCCACATCCGATCCATTTCATCCATCACAATCCACAGGGTCCGGATGGCGCGCTTTAAAACCGAGGTAAACGCAACGTCAAAAACAAACCCCTTTTCTCTTAAAATCCGGCCGGCAGACCTGGCCTCTTCAATGCCGGCATCAGTCAAATCCACATCCGTCCATCCGGTAAACCGGTTTTCCTTGTTCCAGACGCTTTCCCCGTGTCGTAAAAGAACGAGCTGGTTCATAGTTATCCTCTTTAATAAAATCCGTCATTTTCATCTTCATTTATACCCATATCCGCATCATCTGCCGCTGCCGATACGCCTGCTTCTGTCGGCAGAATTTTGACGGCAAACTGAATCATCTGGGTATGGGTAATCATTTTAAACTCCGGCCGGGTCCGCCCTCTTTCCGCCCGAAGCGGCCGGCACATGATTTCCATGGCTTCCAGGGGCAGAAAGCCATTTTTAGAGAGGCATATGGCAAGTTCACCCAGCTGATCATAGGTCGGCACCGTGCAGGCCAGATACCCGCCGGAACAAAGCGCCGCCCATGCGGCGTCAAGTTCCTCCCAGGGCGTTGGGATATCCATTAAAAGTGCATCCACGCCTGTTTCAGACAGCGGCTCTTTTTTATCCCTCAGTTTAAGCGCCACCCGATCGGCCAGTCCCACCCGGTGCAGATTCTTGCCGGTGCATTTCAGCATATCCTCCCGGATATCGTAAGTATAGATACAGCCCTCAGGGCCCACCGCATAAGCCAGGCTGATGGCCATGGCACCGGAACCCGCCCCGATTTCAATTACCCGCGCCCCGGGCTTGATGCCGATTCGATACAGGATCCGGGAAATATCCTTTGGATAGTTAATATTTGAAATCCGGCGCACCCCCATGGCCAAATCCTCTGCAGTTGGCTTCAGAAGATACACGGGATGGCCGGTACTGGTCGTAATGGCGGCGCCGTAAGGCCGGCCGATCATTCTGGAATAGGAGAGTTTCCCGTGCTTTGTATTCATCTCGCCGTCTTCCTTAACCCGGATCAGCTTGGGCCCTTTATCCTTGAAATGACAAACCACCATATCGCCTTCACCAATCTGCATCATCTGCCTCCGTATGAGACTCTGCACACAATGTCATTAACTTTAGCATTCCGCCTCTGTCATTTCGAGGAACGACAGTGACGAGAAATCTAAAAAAATCATGCAATTATAAGATTTCTCGCTGCCGCTCGAAATGACCACCGAGCCTATTTCTGCTCTTACGTTAATGGCATTGACTCTGCACATACAATCATTCATATTCGGAAAAGGCGGTTTTTAAACCTGCAATCCAGACTGCTTTCCGTTCTTAATAGATATCATAATCGTAATTTATCGCAATGCCATTGAAATCATGCGGATCATGCCATAATATAATTAAAATTATATTATTACGGTAATTTGAATATATATTTTTAAAGTAAAGGTTTAGTTGATAGGATGGCATTTTGGAAATGAATGGCGCCATTACAGACGCATTTTTGCAACGCCATAAAAAAGTTTGGGCGACCCCGTAAGGATCGCCCAGTGGAGGAAAAAAATGAAAAAAAATGAAAGAAAGCGTTTTAATTCACCAGCCCGTATTTAAACGCATAATGCGTGATCTCGGCATTGTTTTTCATGCCCATTTTCTGGAGCACCCGGGAGCGGTAGGTACTGATGGTTTTTTCACTCAGATTCAAATCCCGGGCGATATCCTTAACCGTTTTGCCGGCGGCAATCATGCAGAGGGACTGATACTCACGGTCTGATAAATTATCATGCGGCAGTTTTTCCTGGTCCGTGCCCAGGGTGAAAAGCAGTTTTTCCGCCAGGGTTGCGCTGACATATTTGCCGCCCTTGGATAATTTTCGGATCGCGTTGACCAGCTCCTCCGGCGCGCTTTCCTTGGTCAGGTAACCGGATGCCCCGCACCGCAGCACCCGCACGGCATACTGCTCTTCGGGATGAATACTTAACACCAGAATGGGCATCTGGGGTTTAATCTGGCGGATTTGTTTCACCAGATCAATGATATTTGGGCCCGGCATGGTGATGTCGAGTATCACCATATCATAATTGCCGGCCTTTAGATGGTCGATCACCTCGAATCCGTTATCTGACTCTCCGAGGACCTGCATATCAGAGACTTCTGAAATAATCTGCTTTAACCCCTGACGTACCACCGCATGATCATCGGCGATAAAGATTTTAACCATAACAACATTCCTGCGTATAAATGTTCAATTAGCAGCCTGCCTGTTCACCCCGGATTTTGGGGTTATCCCTGAAATCATGGAAAACGGACAGACATGGACTATATTTTCTATACCTTATATACAAGCTGGAGACTATCCTGCTGCGTCTGAAATTTATGTCATCCCCATTCTTTTATACTTGTCATCCTTTTACCGACACCGACCCATAAACTTAATTCAGGGAGCCGCATTTACCGCTGTATCCACTCACGCCCGATTCCCTTGCGTTGCCGTCTCATCTTTTTTGACAACCGGCAGTTTAATCTTTAAGGCAGTCCCTTTTTCGGCTCCTGCGGCCAGCTCCATATGGCCGCCAAAGGCATTGACCCGCTCCCGGATCCCCAAAAGCCCATAGGACCCACTGTCATTAAGCGCCTCCGTATCTACACCGACGCCGTTATCAATAATTTGAAAATCGATCCAGCCATCTGACTGGTCAAGCTTTACAAATACTTCCGTGGCCTTGGCGTGACGGGCGATATTGGTCAAAGCCTCCTGAAAAATCCGGAACATGGAGGTGCACAATTCATCGCAGATGCCGTCTCCGGAAAAGGTCTGCTGCTGGATGCGGGAATCGCATTTAATGCCGGTTCGATCGCGAAACTCCGAAAGATACCAATCCATTGCCGCCTCAAGGCCCAGGTCATTCAGCACATCCGGCCGCAGCCGGGCGGAAATATGTTTCACAGACTGAAGGGATTCATTGACCAGCCCGATGGTCATATCCACTTTTTCCAGCAGCGTGTCCGTATCCCCTTCCGGGGCATGGCGTTTCATCCAGGCCAGATCGAACTTGATGGCTGTTAATAACTGGCCCAGGTCATCATGGACCTCCCTTGCAATGATAGTGCGCTCCTGCTCCCGGGCGGCTTCCAGATGCTTTGAAAAATTCCGCAGCTCCTCATGGGATTTCTGAAGGGCGGCCTCGGCTTTTTTACGCTCCGTAATATCCTGCAGTGACCCCTCGATATGGGAAAAATTGCCCCAATCATCATATATGACATGGGCGGTAATGTTTACCCAGACGATCGCGCCGTCCCAGCACCAGAGCCGGGATTCGTAATCCCGCACATAGCCGTTTCGCATCAGCTGGCGCCGAAAATTTTCTCCATCGGCCGGCTTTAAATACGCCTTCCGGGCGTCCTGGGCCATTAGGTCTTCCCGGCTGGGACACCGGAAAATTACCAAGCAGGCCGGGTTGGCATCGATAATCCGGCCGTCCATGGTGGTCTGAAACAGGCCGATCGGCAGACTTTCAAAAAGGGAGCGATATTTCGCCTCGCTTTCGCGCAGGGCATCCTCGGCATATCGGCGCTCGGTGACATCCCGGGTAATCCCTCCGAAGTTTATAATATTGCCTTCAACATCGCAAATTATAGATACGGATGTATCAAGATAGATATTCTTGCCGTCTTTGCGTTTTACCCGCCATTCGAACCCTTTGGCCCCATTGCCTGTGGCAAATACCTGATTGAAGGTTTTAAACACGCGGTCCGCATCTTCTTCCAGCATAAAAGTACGGTAGTTCATGCCCATGAGTTCGGAACGGGGGTAGCCCAGAATGTCACACAGGGAATCATTGAAAAATGTCAGGTTGCCGTAGAGATCCACTTCATAATAGCCGTCCTCGATATTGGCCAGAATGCCCCGATACTTGGCTTCGCTCTCCTGAAGCGCCTTTTCCGCCAGCTTCCGGTCGGTGATCTCCCGGACCACCTCAATCACGCCCTGCAATCCGCCGGATTCACTGAGCATTGGAAAACTCCGGAGGTACCAGCATCGTCCGTCAGGGGCTTCCTGATGCATTTCATGGGGGGTTAGGGTTTCAAAGGTTTTCAGAACCGGACAGTCCGGACAGGGGGTCTGCCTTTGAAACCAGCATTCATGACAGGTCATTGAGAGGAGTTCGGCTCTGTCATAGCCGGATGCGCTGATAAGCGCCTGGTTCATCCATGCCGGCGTCATGTCAGGCGACGAATAGAAGGCGACGATGTCTGCGATGCCGTCTAAAATGGTCGATTTAATATGTTCGGACGAAAATTCATGAACCGGCGGCGCATCCGCAGCGCAGGCAGGCGCGGGATGGTCATTGGGTGCCGGCCTGGTATCGCTATCACCGGGCTTCAGTCCAGTTTCGGGCTCTCTGGCGCGATTGGCCGGCTTCTCCTTACGAGGTTTTCCACCGGGCATAAAAAAATCCTCCACACTGATCGATTGAACAAAGCAGCAGATATCTCCCTTCCTGCATACGACAGTCAGCCAAAAGATGCAACCGGTTGCCGTCAGGAAAACACGGCTAATTTGTTCTAACCGCAAAATCCATACCCCCGGTCCTGTTAACGCTAAGGTTGGGATTCGTTTTCTTCGCTATCGGGATCGAAATCGGGATCGAAATCGCTATCGGGATCGAAATCGATGCTGTAGACTTCCTGATCCTCCCGAACTTGGTATCCTCTTCCGCCGAGACGGCTGAGCATCGCGGCCATACGGTCGAGTTCATCCTTGCGGTTCCGGCTTTCCATCTTGTCCAGCGCCTTGCCGACAACCAGCACATCTTGAATCGCCGCGCACTCAAGCGCGGAGCCACGAGCGATTTCGAAATAACGCCTTCGGTCGGCTTCCGCGGTCTTGCCATTACCTTCGGCGATATTGAGCGGTATCGACTGGCTGGCCCGAAGCCATTGATCCCGGGCGGGTCGATGGACTCCGTTCAGGCTGTCGGCCTTCTCGTAAACCCATGCAACGTAGCCTATTGAAAGGCGATAGACGTCCAGTTTTTCACGTCCAAGGGTCATATTTTTTTCGATCCCGATCCCGATAGCGATTTCGATTTGGATACAGAACAAATTAGCCCTGGTCAGGAAAATTTCAGGATACCGCCGGCAAACTCAATTAAAGCGCCATGAAAACCGGGCAGATAGCTGTGTAATGGATAGACGCAGACTATTGACAATGGGACTCAGTGATTTATCTTATACTATCACTTTGTGGCAGCTAAAGGAGGTGATTCTATGTTCGAAATAAGCCCAAAAGCCAAAAAAAAGATAGATCAGATATTAAATGACCGACAGCCGGAAGGTGCTATTCGCCTGATGCCGGTTTCCGGCGGCTGTGCGGGGACGTCCATTGACCTGTTTTTTGATAAAGCCACAGATGCCGATGTTCGGCTTGACCATGACAACATTGATTTCATCATTGATAAAGCAGTATACGAGCAGGCAAAGCCTATTTTTGTTGATTACTCGGATAATCCGGTAACCCCCGGGTTTACTGTTTCATCAAGCCTTGACAACGGGGCTGCATGTGCCGGCTGCTCCGGATGCTGACGGGCATCAGGGGCAAATACCATGACTTTGACACCTAAATTGAGCGTTTCCAACTTTTAAAACGTGATTTTGTAAAGGATTATACCAAACTCTCAATCCCACACTTTTCCCCAATTTTTCTCAAAGACAGCAACAAATAAATCCACCCCGCATTCTTTTTCACGGTGAATTTGTTCTGGCGAGAAATCCCATAACCATGGGGTTTCTCGCATGTAAGGTCGGCACGGTGGCCGACCCTACAAAATGTCGGCATTGTCGCGATAGTGCGGGCCACCGTGCCCGCCTGAAAAATAGATAGAATAAATTTACCGTGCATTTTTTTACTTGCATGCTTGATCAATGTTCAATAAAATGATCAATACTCATAAACAATTTAATTCAAGCAATCGGAGGGCCCTATGTATGATTTCATGTTAACGCCTGAGCAGCAGGCGGTAAAAAAGGAAACCCGGGAGTTCGTCCGGGAGGAAATCACCAGCGATTTCCTCCGGAAAATGGATAAGGATGAAATCACCTACCCCCGCGAATTCGTCGAAAAACTGGCGGCCCGAAAACTTTTCGGCATTCGGTTTCCGGAAAAATACGGCGGCCGGGGCATGAGCTGGGTGGCTGAAATGGCGGCCGCGGAAGAAATCGGCTGCCTGGGCATGGCTCTGGGCTGTGCGTTTGTCATGCCGTCCATTGTGGGCGAAGCGTTGAACATGTTCGGCACCGAAGAACAAAAGGAAAAATTCTTAAAACCCTACCTGGAAGGAAAACTCGTATCCGCCGAAGCCCTGACCGAACCCCGCGGCGGATCGGACTTTTTCGGTGCCATGACCAAGGCGGAGCTGAAAGGCGACCACTTCATCTTAAACGGCATGAAGCGCTTTGTGGTGGGGGCCGAGGGGGCGGACTTCTTCCTGGTATACTGCCGCACCAATTTTGATCCCAATGCCCATAAGTATCACCGATTGAGCCTGCTTCTGGTTGAACGGGGGCCGGGCGTTGAAACCGAATACATGTACGGTCTGCTCGGCTGCCGGGGCGGCGGCACCGGCCGGCTGGTTTTCCGGGATGTCAAGGTGCCCAAAGAAAATCTGGTGGGTGAGCTCCACGGCGGCGCCCTGTGCTTTAATCAAATGATGATTCCGGAGCGCCTGACCTCGGCTGGCGCTTCCTTAGGCGCCTGGGGGGCGCTTGATCTGGCGGTCCGGTATTCCAACAAACGCCGGGCGTTTGGCAAAGAGATCCGAAAATACCAGGGGGTCAGCTTCAAAGTGGCGGATTCCATCACCCAGCTCGATGCGGCGCGGGCCTTGACCTATATGGCTGCGCGGGCGGTGGATGAAAACGCGCCCAACGCCCGCCGGCTTGTGAGCGAGGCCAAGCGGTGCGCCACGGAAAACGCCTGGGATATCGTCAATGCCGCCATGCAGATTATGGGCGGTATCGGCTACACGGATGTCTATCCCATTGAACGGGCCTTGAGAGACATCCGCCTGGCCATGATCTGGACCGGAACGAGCGAGATCATGAACCTGTTGATCCAGCATGAATACTATAATGAAATCTTAAATGATGTTTATGACCGCCGACTGATGGAGCAGGACGCCGGAAAGCCGGATGAATCCGAACGCTGCTACACGGATGAGGACATGCAGGCCGTGTTTGAGAGTTATCGCTCATCCTGACACTGATTTGAAGGGATCTGGTATTGACGGAGAACAAACTTGCCGCATTAAAGCAGCAGGAACGGGATGCCAGACGGCGCCTGATTCTGGATGCGGCCCGGGAACTTTTTGCCGAAAAGGACTTCAGAAGCGTCACGGTGCGCGAAATCGCCCGGGCCGCCGAAATCAGCATCGGTACGATCTACAATTACTATGAAAATTTGACCGAGCTGTTTCTGGATGTGTTTTTAAAAAGCGCAGACGACCTGCTGGCCCGGATTGATCGGCCGGCGGCCGGCGCCGGGCACCCTTTAAATGACTTGTGCCGCCTGTATATTGATTTTTTGCAGGAGAACATGGCCTTCTACCAGATGATGGGACACTTCATGCTAGGGGGTAATCTGTCCGAAACGGGCACCGAAAAATTAAACCAAAAGATGCGGGCCCTGATGGACCGCATTGAAGCCGCTGTGAAGGCCGCAGACCACAGGTCCGATTCCCGGATGATCGCCCATGCCCTATTTTCCGCCTTAAACGGCATCATGATCACCTATGCCCGCTATCCCGGGCGCAATGCCGATGACATCAGCCGGCATACCCGAAGACTGGCAGAATTGATAGGACATGTGTTTAAAACATATGCCGCAGTTTGAGCCTTTATTTGATGGACTCGTAAAAAGTCGATTCTGGGACGGCAAAGAAAAAAGTTCAAGATCGCGGCGCGCAAATCCCGAGGAATGCAGCGTACTGACTCGTACGTGAAATTCCGAGGGATGCAGCGCAACAAAGATATTGGACTTTTTGCGAAGCCGTCTTTATTTATTTTGCAAACGCGACGCGCGCCGTGCTAAATTTTAACAGTTCCATAAAATATTGTTGATGGCAGAAAAAGCGCAAGCTCAGTATGGCGCAAACATAAATATGAGGGCTCCGCCGATGAAACGAACCCTGTCTTTTTTGCCGGTACTTTTACTTGCTTTAAGTCTCACAGCCGCCTGCATGCACGTGCCTGACAACACCCTGCCCCTTGACCAGCGCTCCATGGTGATTGACTCGCCGGCAGATGCCGACCGGATTCTTTCCAAGGCCCGGATGGTTGAGAGCGATGATCCGGCGCTTAATCACATCAAAGTGCTTTACCTGTCCGGCACCCCCTATGAAATGGGCTTTCAGCACGGCCGCTTGAACTATGCGGGGGTGCGCGCCAATGTCAAACACATCGTCGGCCTGGCGAAGTACTATGCGCAGGAAGACATTATGGACGAAGTCTATGATTTGATATCCCCCTATATTCCGCTCGAAGAAAAGGAAGAGATGCGGGGCCTGGCCCATGGCGCAAACCTGCCCCTGCGCGTGATTCACTGGCTGCACTGCATTCCGGAGGTATCTGAATTCGGCCCCAAGGAGCGTTTGTCCAAAAAGTTTGAATCCACCTTCTGCAGCAATATCGCCGCATTCGGTAAGGCCACCGCAGACGGCGAACTTTACCAGATGCGCGTGCTGGACTGGATCCGGCAGCTCGGTGCCCACAAGCATCCGGTTATCCTGGTGCATCAGCCGGATCAGGGCAATGCCTCGGCCACGTTTTCTTTTGCCGGTTTTATCGGCTGTGTCTCCGGAATCAATGAAAAGCATATGGCCTTTGGCGAGATGGGCTATGGTGATCCTGAAAACGAGCGGCTGGACGGAATCCCGTTTGTGTTTCTTTTTCGCAAACTGATGCGCGAGGCAGACACCCTGGCTGAAGCCACGGATATGATCCAATCCGCCCGGCGCACCTGCTCCTATGTGTATATGATAAGCGATGCCAAGGCCACGACCGGTGCGGGCAAGGCGAGCCTTTTTGTCACTGACCCCTCCCGGGTTTTAATATTTAAGGAAAATATGCGCCTGGTGGACGAACGCAACCCAGAGGACATCTATCCGGCCATTGATGATGTGGTCTATGGGGGCGCCAAGCCTGAAGTCCTGTATGACCAGCTGACCGCCCATTACGGCCGTATCGATGTCGATCGGCTAAAGGATATAGCCAAGCCGGCCGCGCTTAAGGGCAATATGCAGAACGTGATCTTTAAGCCCCAGACCCTTGAAACCTGGGTGTCTTATGCGGCCGCCAGTCAAAAGGGCAAGGAAGGCCGGGCCTGCAACCAGAAATGGTTTTATTTTAATTTCGGCAGCGCCCTTGATTGATTCCGCCAAACCGCTTTTCATAAAATGCGGTGGCCATCTCCTTGATATAGGGGATCATGGGGTAGGCGGTGATATGGCCGGACAGGATGGTAATGAGCTCCGGCTTCCCGATCTTTTGCCATAACAGACGGCCCTTTTGGTAGGGCATGGCCGTATCAAACCGGCCGAGGATCATCATAATATTTGCCGCATCCATGAACTCCGCGTAAATCATGGGGTCGCATTCCACCCGGGCCTTCAGCTCCTGGTAGAGTTCCTCCCGGGTGATTTGGTGTTCTTTCATGTAGGCGTTTCGCTTCCGCTTAACGCCCGGCTCGCTGGAATAGGTGAGAATATAGGGGATATCCCCGGCCACCAGGCCAAGCACAGCCGCACCCACCCGCTCATCTAAGGCGGTTAATAGCGACGCCTTGATCGAGCCCATGCTGACGCCAAAGAGCCCGATGCGCTCCGCATCCAGTTCAGGCTGTTTCTCCACCCAATCAAGCACCAGCTTATGATCAATCACGATCTGCTTTAGCGTCTGGTCCACATTTTTAATACCCAGATTTTTTTTATACGATTTCTGCCGGTACACCAGCAGGGTGCCATAGCCTGCTTCCGCAAAATGGACGGCAAACGTCCGGGTAATGCTGTATCTGCCCCCCAAAATAGGAAGCACCACAATCACCGGCGTTTTTTCGCCGTGATTGGGCTTATAGTACTCCATTGTGATCCGGTGCGGCTGATTGAACGGGCCCTGCGCGGTTTCAAACGAAATCTTTTGGATTTCATAGCGGGGATTGGCTTTAATGGATTGCGTCTCATAGGGCCCGGCATACGGGGTATATGCATAGGTTTTCCGAATCGATTCCGGAAGCGGCGTCGGCCCGGCATAATCGGCATTAAAGTCGCGGTGATGGGCGCACCCGCCAATGATTGTCAAGAGAACCAGGGCCGCGGCCGCCAGAAAAAACGGTCGGCGAGCCAATAGGTAAGGATATGAATGGGAGTTCATGGAAAATGCCTCATCTCTGGAATAAGCCATTTAAGCCCAATAACTTTTTTATAGATTATATTGAACCTACAGGAAAAGTCAAACAGGCGCCAAACAGCACCCGGGCAAATTTGTTCTGTCTTTTCTTAGGCAGGCACGGTGGCCTGCCCTACGGCCACATGCGTCGTAGAGTCGGCCACCGTGCCGACTAATTGTCCGTTAACAGGACCGTGGTTATGGGTTTTGCGGTTAGAACAAATTAGCCGTGCAGACAGCACCCCCGCATTTGGGCGAAATATTGGCTGCGGGCGGCTGCCTGCGGCTTAGCCGGGCTTTCTCCGGCACCCGAAAATTTGACAGATATAGGCAGCCCGGCTATTTTTAATTTAAAAATTTGGAACGCTCAATTTAGGTCTGTCATATTGGTGAGGAGGCGGTCATGAGCCATCAGGCGAAACAGATTGAACGTAAAGTTGTTATTGTCGGCGCCGGGGCCGTGGGGGCGACCTTCGCCTATGCACTGGCCCAAAACGGCATTGCCGGCGAAATTGTGCTGGTCGATCAGAATCAGGATCTGGCGGACGGCCAGGCCCTGGATCTGGCCCATGGGCAGCCCTATTTTCCCATCGTTAATATCCGGAGAGGTACAGAAGAGGACTATGCCGATGCCCGGGTGATCGTCATTACCGCCGGGGCCAAGCAGGAGCCCGGCGAAAACCGGCTGAGCCTGGTCCAGAAGAATGCGGGCATTATTGAGTCCATTGTTGACGATATTACCAGCCGCCATTCACATGCCGTTCTGATAATGGTCAGCAACCCGGTGGATGTGCTGACCCAGATCGCTTTAAAGCGCTCCGGCCTGGCCCGCGGCCGGGTGATCGGTTCCGGTACGGTGCTTGACAGCTCCCGGCTGCGTTATCTGTTAAGCCGGCACTGCGACATCAGCACCCATAACGTGCATGCCTATATGCTGGGCGAACACGGGGACAGCGAATTCGCCGCGTGGTCCATGACCCATATCGGCGGCATCCAGATAGACGAGTACTGCCCGATCTGCCGAAAATGCCAGGACTGGATGGGCGGGCGCACCCATATCGAACAAACCGTCCGGGATTCCGCCTATCATATTATCGACTATAAAGGCGCCACCTACTTTGCCGTGGGCCTGGCATTGGTCAGAATTGTAGAGTCTATCATGCGGAACCAGAAAAGCGTGCATACGGTTTCCACCTATCTGGAGGGCGAATATGGCCTCCACGACGTCTGCCTGAGCGTGCCCGCGATCGTCGCCCAGAACGGGGTCGAGCGCATTATTGACAGCAAACTGCCGGATAGCGAAAAAGAGGCGCTCCACAACTCGGCCGCCATCATTAAACAATCCATAGCAGACCTGGGAAAAAGCCGGGAGTGATGAAAAACTAAGCGACATGTCCAAAATCCTGCGGCTGATCCTGGGCGATCAGCTAAACTATCAGCACTCCTGGTTCCGGCATCCGGATCCCGCCATCACCTTCTGCCTGATGGAGGTTCGCGAAGAAGCCACCTATGCCACGCATCATGTACAGAAAATCCTTGCCTTCTTCAGCGCCATGCGGGCCTTTCGGGACGAACTGGAAAACAAGGGGCATCGGGTCATCTATTACCCCCTTGATGACCCGGAGAATCGGCAGAATATCTGCCAAAATATCGAGCACCTAATTGCTGCCCAACAATTCGAGCGCTTCGAATATATGCAGCCGGATGAATACCGGCTGGACGAGGCCCTGCGCGCACTTTGCCGGAAACTGTCCGTACCCGCGGCAATTGCTGATACCGAGCACTTCCTCACCCCGCGCCTGTTTGTGGGGAACTTTTTTGCCGGCAGAAAAACCTACCGGATGGAATCGCTTTACCGGGAGATGCGAAAAAAGCTGGGTATCCTCATGGAGACCGATAAAAAGCCGGTGGGCGGCCGCTGGAACTTTGACGTGGAAAACCGGAAGAAATATGACGGGAAAACGCCGGTTCCTGCCGCCAAAACCTTTGACCGCGATGTGAGCAGCCTTTATCAGCTTTTAACATCCCAGGCCATCCCGAGCATCGGAGCGGTGGATGCCAAGCATTTCCCCTGGCCGGCCACCCGGGACGAGAGTCTTAAGATGCTGGATGATTTTCTTGAAAACGGGCTGCCTTATTTCGGCACCTTTCAGGACGCCATGGATACCCGGCATCCCTATCTTTTTCATTCCCGGCTGTCCTTTGCGTTAAACACCAAAATGCTCTCACCGTTAGAGGTGGTCAATCAAAGCCTCGCCTACTGGGCGCACCACCCGGCGGCGATCACCCTGCCCCAAATCGAAGGGTTTATCCGCCAGATTATCGGCTGGCGCGAATACATGCGCGGCGTTTACTGGGCCCGAATGCCGGCTTATAAAACCCTGAACTATTTCGGCCACGACCGGCCGTTGCCGGATTTTTACTGGACCGGTGAGACCGGCATGGCCTGCATGCGGGATGCGATCACCAATTCCTTAACAAACGCCTATGCCCATCATATTCAACGGCTCATGGTCACCGGGAGTTTCGCCCTTTTGGCCGGCGTTCACCCGGATGCGGTGGATGAGTGGTATCTGGGCATCTACATCGATGCCGTCGAATGGGTGGAAATTACCAATACGCGCGGCATGAGCCAGTTTGCAGACGGCGGTATCGTCGGGACCAAGCCCTATGCCGGCTCCGCCAACTATATCAATAAAATGAGTAATTACTGCAAAAACTGCGATTATGCGGCCAAGGAAAAAACCGGGGAGCGCGCCTGCCCGTTTAATTCGCTCTATTGGCATTTCTATGAGCGCCACCGGGACAAACTCGGCCAAAACCCCAGAATCGGCATGGCCTACCGGCTGCTTGATAAAATGACCAAAACCGGGAAAAACCGGATTCTCGATCAGGCGGAACATTATCTCACGCACCTGAACGATTTGTAAGTCAATTTCATTAACCTTAACATTCCGCCCCTGTCATTTCGAGGAACGGCAGTGACGAGAAATCTTATAAAAAATCATGCAATGACAAGATTTCTCGCTGCCGCTCGAAATGACAACCGAGCCGATTTTCGCTCTTAAGTTAATGGCATTGACCTGTAAGTCAGTATTCAGCGAATATTTCCCGAAAAAAACCGTTTAATTAAAGCCCCATGGGCGGCTGATCCTTGGGATAGGCCACGGTAAAGCCCATATCAATGGTTTCTGAAGCCCGGGGCTTAACCGTCACCTGCCACATCATGACGCCGGACTGATCCTGGTAGTCTTTTTTATCGGGCTCTGGATCAAAGGCCATGTCTTCCACTTTAATTTTATCTGTCTTGGCCACCGGCACCTGATCCAGCAGATGCATCCGGATGGGTTCGTCCTTTCGATTTTCAACGGTGATCCGGTAGTTTAGTTCGCGCACCACCATGCTGCGCTCAAATTTGCCGAGAAAAGTCTCATCCAAATGGTCGCCCACTTTTTCCCGGCGCACCTGAACCGCCCGGTCCGCCCCAAGGGCAAGCATGAACCGGCTTTCCCGGGACTCCGGATTGAACCGGGTCTTTCCCATATAATGACCGCCAAAATAAACATGCATGGGGCCGGCCAGCATTTCCTGATCCGGCTTGGCCTCGCAGACCAGATAGGCCCGGTCGTTGATGCGGGGTACGCAATAGTAATAAAACTTTCCGGAAAGCGCCTTGGTATAAAGCGGCAGCAGGGTCTCCTTCTGCCGGGAAGGGACAGAAACCGGCCGTGAGAGCTCATATTCAAAGGCAATGCCGGCCTCCTTTTTCCGGGCGGCGGCATATTCGGCGGCATCTGCTGATGGTGCCGCCTTTTCGGCCATTTCAGCCTGGGGCTGCGCCCGCATCAGCTTGCCAACCGTTTGCCGGCCGCTTGCCCGGGGGGCCTCTTGCCTGGCCCGCGGCAGATCAATCCACCAGGTGGACAGGGATGGCAGGCTCACCCCTTTCAGCGGGACCGCATTGGAGATGGAAAGGGCCACATTTGACCAGTCCCCGCCGGTCTTTTGAACAATCCGGGCATTCATGGTCAGGTCAATATCGCCTTTCTCCTGGGGCACGGAAACCCGGTAAACCGGGGACCAGTAAGCATTATGGGCCACATAATCGGCCAGAATCCGGACCTGCTGTTTTTCCGCCGAGTCAAAAACCACTTCAATCACTTTTTGCTTATCCTCCCCGGGCTTTCTCAGATCATTCAACTTTCGCCGCACCAGGCGGATATCCTTATCAATCCCTTCAATTTCCCGATCGAATTCGGACATGCGCCGATACACCTCATGGTACCGATCCCCCAACAACTCAAATGTCGCAATGAGGGCTTCCGGATCGAGCATCCGGGTTTCCAGCTCCCGGGGCACCTGGGTCTGGGAGAATTCAGCCACCGCATCAAGAAAGGTTTCCTGGCGGGCGGCCGCATTTTTGCGATTCAGCACCGCCTGCTTGTCCTTGCTTAAGCTTTCAATTTTGTTTTCGAGTTCGCGGATTTTTTCCTGGGGCGGCTCAGGCAATGGAACGGTTTGAATCTGGACGGAGATGATCTTTCCCTTACCGAACACCTTGGCCGTGGCAGATGGGGCGTCAATGGAGAAGGCTTCAATGGGCAGCGCAAGGGTATTGACGCCGGATTCAACACCAATTTTCGCCTCACGCTGAACCAGGGCCTGATCCGGGTAAAGCGTTACTGCGGAAATTTGCGACTGAACTAAAGTGTTTGCCTGAACCGGAATGGATGATAAAAAAAGCATTGGCACAAGAAGCTTAAGTATTCGTTTCATGGGGCACCTCCGATAGATAACTTGATTAGAAACACATTGGATATCCAGTGACATCCAAATCCAGTCCGTCAAAAACCGAGGCCGGCCGCGCCTGGCAGATCATCGGCTGCCTGTGCGTTTTCGCCTCCGCATTTTTTTTCTATATGGCCACGGCCGTGATCCGATGGGCCCGGGATGCGGTGGTGATCGATCCGTCATTTTTCGCGTTTGCCCGCTTTTTGCTCGGATTTTTCATCATCTGCGGCCTGCTCCTTATCCGGAGGCAGAAGCTTAAACCCCGGCGATACGATCTTTTAATCGGCCGGACCCTGTTTAACTGCCTGGCCGTCTTCTGCTTCTACCAGGCGGTGGCCCTGACCTCCCTGGCGGAAGGCAACATTTTGAACATGACCTACCCGATATTTCTGGCAGTGCTGTCCTGGCTGTTTTTAAAGTTTCAGCGCGATGTCACGGAAATATTTATGGTGGTGCTGGCCTTTGCCGGCGTCTGGCTGATACTCTCCCCGGCCCGGCTGAACCCGGACATCAACAACCTCTGGGGGCTGGCCTCGGGCATTTGTGCGGCAGCGGCCATCATCTACCTGAACATGAGCCGCCAACACCATGACTCGGAAACCGTGCTGTTCTATATGTTCGGCCTGGGCACCCTGTTCATGTATCTGCTTTTTCACGACAGTATTTTTGTGCCAAACGCCGAACAGGCCCGGTATCTTTTTATCTGCGCGCTTTTCGGCGTGGGCGGGCAGTATCTGCTTACACTGGGATTGCGCTATGTCACCGCCCTTGAAGGCGGTATTATCTCTTCTTCGCGAATTCTCATGGCAGCCGTACTGGGCCCCTGGGTGGCCGCGGATCCGCCGCTGACCGCCGCGGGATGGATCGGCGCGCTGCTCATCTTTATCAGCAATATTTATCTCACCTACCGAAAAACAAAGAATAGTCGATGATGGTCTCGGCTATTTTTTCAGGCGGGCCTAATTCTTCCATCCGCTCTTCTCCACCTGGTTTGAATCAATTGTTTGCCTGCCTGCTGCTATCTGCTTAACAATGTTTTGGCCCAAAAACGGCCGCCAGATTCATAGTAGCCTATCCCACCGCCTTTTTTCCATAAAAGAATCATTTTTTTATCAATCCGGCCCCGGACCCGGCCTTAAGCGAAAAGCGGAATTTGGCCGGGATCACTAATAATATTAAGGAAAAAGGCGAATTCGAGACTCATATTTTTATTGACACAAATGCCTCTTATCTGGTTAGAGAAATGGATTAAACCAATCATAAATATTCACATTGCTGCCATAGATTAGCCAATCGATTGCAGCCGGATAAGGGGGAATCATGAGAAACAGCCGAAAGCTATGCCGGGCCATTTTTTTATTTGCGATTATTGCCGCCTTGGGCATCCTGCAGGTCGCCCCTGCGGCGGCGGACGTCGCGGTTGAAGAGATTACACCGGTTTATGTGGAAAAAGGGAGCACCAATTATACAATTACCGTTCGGGCCATTGTCACCAATAAGGGTGAAGACGGCAACGTGCTCATCGATGTGGCGGCAGTGGATGAAGAGGGATTTCAGTTAAAAACCTTCAAGCTGAGCGGCTATATTGAAAAGGGCGAAAAAAAGTTACTGATCGACCGGGTTGACATGGAAAAATCGGTTTATAATCAAATCACCGACTGGGAATGGATTAAATAGCCGCCCTTCTATCGCCCGAATTGTTTGAACACACGCATTATTTTTCTGCCGGCCGGGTATCGCGCCCTGCCGGCAGATTTGTTATCTGCCGGCGGCTATTTAATGACCCGCAAATGCCCCATTTTTCTTAGTCGCCGCCACAATTCCCGCACAATCAGCATGGCCGCGCCATCCGCATCCAGGTTCGGTTTACCGGCATAGGTTCGGCAGGCATCGATCAGCTTCTGATTGCCGGCGCTCAGCCCGAACTGCTGCCGTATGCCCCCACCCAGAGAAATCCCTGCCTCGGATAGCTGGTCATCCGGCATGCTGGCAATCTTCGCCTTAATTTTGGGCGACAGCTGTTCTATCAGGGCATCCAGCGCCTCTTTCACGGTGATGGGAAAAATCTGGCCCCTATCTTCCCCGCTGCCCAGCTCATGGGGGCGATTGGCAAAATCCGGCATGGCATCCGAGATAACGCTTACATAAAAAACCGTTTCAAGGATTTTAAAAACCGACTGATAAATCTCCGGGTCCTTGCTCGCCCGTGACCCGGCGACATTCAGAATCTGGATATCATGCTCGGCAATCCAGTCATTGATATCGATGGCCGCATCAAAGGCCAGCATATGGCTGAAATCGATATGAAGGAATGGTTTTTGATGCTTTTCCGCATAATCCCGCGTCAACCGGGAGCCGCCGTTTAATTGCCCGTGAGAAAATATCAGTGTGCCATCCGAATCCATGACATTTTTCTCGGTGCGTTCCTGATAACCGCCGTCCGCCATTTCCCAGACCGCATACTGATCTGACAGTATCCCGTCCTCTGCCTTCCGGCCGGCCGGCACCCATCCCCCATAGGGGATTTCATATGCAATGGCAAAATCCAGGGCGGCCCGGTCCGCGCCGGTCTGCGCCCCTGAAATAATTTTTTTAACCCGCATCATGCAATCACATCCTCTGTTGATACCCGATAATAAATATTGCTACCTAAACCTAAATTGAGGCGGCAGTCTAAATAACAATCCTTTTGAGCTCAAGAACATTTTTAAGTACGCTTTAATAAGCGCAAATCGCACAGCGCACGATAGAGATGCCCAAGCCCGATAAAAATTGATAAATCCATTAATGCGGTTATTTTTTATAATACCTCAATTCAGGTAATAATTTAACTGCCAGATTCAAAAAATAAAGGAATTGATATACTGATATGAACCAAATTCATACGCCCCTGCCATCCACCCGGGTCCTCTGGGGGATTGGGTCATTCCAGGCGCTGGCCATGTTTCGGCGCGGCCTGTTTTACGCCTATTTGTCCATCTACCTGCGCTATTTTCTTGGGCTTTCGGTCACCGGCACCACCCTGTTTGCCACGCTTCCCATGATATTTAACATCCTCTCGCAGACCTTTATCTGGGGCCGGTTCTCAGATGCGAGGCAGCTGCGGCGGACACTGATCCTCTGGGGAGAGGCCACCGGCGCCCTGGGCACGGTTCTGGTATGGGTGGCCCATATTCTTACCCCCGGACCCCGGCTCTCCGGTTTGGTGATTATCCTCGGCCTCACAGTGGTTGAAATCTTCTGGTCCATGAGCAACATCGGCTGGAGCGCCCTGATTTCGGATTTATTTCCGGAGCGGAAACGAAACCAGGTACTGGGCCATCTGACCAGTATCGGCGGACTGGGGCGGCTGGTCGGCATCTGGATTGGCGGCATGCTCTATGACGGACTTGAAAAAATGTATGACGGCTGGGGATTTCATTCGGGGACCCTCTTTTTTATTGCCGCCGGGGTGATGCTGATCTCTATGATTCCGGTATTTTCGCTGCCGGAGGGGGGCATTCGGAAGCCGGAGGCCGCGGCAGGGGATTGCGATGCCCAATGTCAGGCCGCATCAATCCGGCTTTTCTGGATCTTTCTGATCGCCATGGTGTTTATCAATTTCGGCAGAAACGGGGTAATGATCATCCAGTCCCAATACCTTTTTCTGGATACCGGATTTGCGGTTTCAAGCAAAATGCTCTCCTACATTTTTAATACTGAAACCGTCGCCCTGATTATTTTCGGGCTGTTTGCCGGCCGCATCGGCCGCTGGGTGGGAAACGGCCGCGCCATCTTGCTCGGTGCGGCGGCGGCGATTATATACCTCGTGCTGTTTGCCCTGGCCAACCGGCTTTCCCTGATTTTTCTGGCAAGCTTTTTCCGGGGCGCTGCGGATGTGATCATCCTGGCCGCCTCCTATGCCATGGCCTCGATTTTGATCCCGCCCGAGCGGCGCGGCCGGCTTTTCGGTTTTTTCAATGCCACGCTGTTTCTCTCCTGGGGTGTGGCCGGCACCTGTGTGGCCGGGCCCATCGTGGACCTGATGCTCTATTTGGGCGTGGACCAGGTCACAGCCTACCGCTCCGCCTACCTCTCAGGGCTTTTCATGGTGCTTGTGGGCCTATCCATACAGGCGGTCCTTGTCTACATGCTTCTTCCCCGGGCAGGGGTTTCCCGTAATATATTGCGGGGAAGTTAGCCCTATTTTAAAAAGTTTTGATATATTTCTCCTAATTTGGCATAGTCGGTCCGACCAAAAGTGATAGACTCGTAAAAAGTCGATTCTGGGACGGCAAAGAAAAAAGTTCAAGATCGCGGCGCGCAAATCCCGAGGAATGCAGCGTACTTAATCGTACGTGAAATTCCGGGGGATGCAGCGCAACAAAAATATTGGACTTGTTGCAAAGCCGTCAAATAAATTAAGCATTCCGGCAAGGATCATTGGCCCAATGAATCACTTCATCGGTTTCTGCATCAGACGGCCCTTTACCGTTTTCTCTATCCTTGCCGCCCTCACCCTCCTGCTTGCCCCCGGCCTGCTTCGACTGGAGATCGATAATTCAATCGAAACGATCATGCCGCAAAATGACCCCAAATATAAATACTACAACCATATTAAAGACATATACGGGGATAACGGTCAGTTTATCGTCATGGCCGTCTCAGCCGATGATCTTTTCAGCCATGCCACACTGGAAAGCTTCGATTGCCTGATCACGGACATCGAGGCGTTTCAGGATTTTCACCCGAATAAAGAAAAAGCGCGCTTAGTCAGGTTCATGGGCATGCTTGACCGGGAATCCATCCGCACCAGTGACCTTTTTTCCCAATTTGCCGATGATCCGGCATTCCAACGCACACTTCGCCGTAAGGTAAACGATTTATTCGGCTCAAAAGAGACCCTCTCTAAAAGAAATTTAAACCGCCTAAAAAAAGAACTCCGAAAGGTATATGAAATCAAGCGGCAGGAGCTGGTTGATGAGATCATGTCTCCGCTGACCGCCCAGGACATCCGGGGCGAGATGGATGTCCTGGAGGTATATAATCTCATTGAAACCGACCGGGCGGGCAGACGTATCATCCCGGAAACGCCGGCGGAGATACGCCGGTTCAAACAGCGCCTGATGCGGAACCCGCCATTTGCAGAAATGTTGTATGCGCGGGATTCGGCGACCGGCGAGATATCGGATTACGGGGTTCTCATAAAATTTAAAAACCGGGATCCTCACCGGGATGCGGCTACCCGGGAGCTTATATCGATTTTTGATAGCTATTCGGATCTGTCGCTCACTTACACCGGCATGCCGGTGATCCATGTCTGGGCGTATAATTTCATCCGCATGGATTTTGCCACCCTGGTGCCAATGGTCATGCTGGTGGTCATGGCCGTTTTTTATTTTAACTTCCGCTCGATCCGCGGGGTCTGCCTGCCCATGCTCTCTCTTGCCATGGCGGAGATCTGGGTGCTCGGCCTGATGGGATATCTGGGGTTTAAAATAACGGTTATGGCCTCGTCGCTGCCGACGCTGATGATTGCCGTGGGCAGCTCCTATGCCATTCATATCCTGAATCAGTATTACAACGATTTTGATTTCATCAGCCAGAAAGGGAAACAAAAAGGGCTTTTCATCGCCATGACCCATATTTCCCTGACGGTTCTGCTGACCGGCATCACTACGTTCATCGCGTTTGCCACGCTGAGCACCAGCCAGCTTTCGGCTGTCCGTGAATGGGGCATATTTTCAGGTATCGGCGCCATGTTCGCCGTATTTTCGGCAAGCGCCCTGATTCCGGCCAGCCTTGCGGTCATGCCGCACCAGCGGCCCCGCTACATGAAAAGAAAGTACACCGCGATCAAACAACACAAAACCCTGGTGGATCGATTCATTCGTCTGATGGTCCGGTGGGTTAACCATCATTACCGGCTGACCGTGGTTATCGCTGCGATTGTTCTGATCATCTGCATCAGCGGGTTCGTGCACCTTGAGGTGGATACCGCGCATGTCAGCTATTTTAAGAAAGATTCCGACGTTCGTAAAAGCGTTGATGAAATCGGGGAAAAATTCGGCGGCGGCTGGGGGTTTGACATTATCATCGACTCGGGCGAGCCCAACGGAGTGAAATCGCCGGAATTTCTGAAATTTATCGAAGAGTTCCGGCAGTGGCTGGAAAGCGGGGAAAATGCGGATCTGCATATCGGCCGCACCGACTCATTCACTGATATTATCAAAACCATGCACATGGCCATGAACAACGATGATCCGGAGGCTTACAAAATTCCGGAAAACAAGCTGGACATCTATGACTACATCGAAATCTATGCCGGCGAGGACAGTGATTCAGACGGCCGCTATGATGCGTTTGAGCCGTTTGTGGATTTTAACTACCAGCAGGTGAATTTACTGGCCCGGCTCTGCCGGAAAGAAGGCCAGTTGATCGGCACCACGGAGGTGGGCCGGATCGTTGAAAAGATGCGGGGATATCTGGAGACGCACATCCCGCCAGGGGCGAGCTTTAACATCAGCGGTTTTCCGGTGATAGAGGTTCAGGTCTCCCACTACCTGGTCATGGGCCAGATTCAGACCCTGGTGCTTTCCCTGATAGTGGTCGACCTGATCTCCATCCTGTTGTTTCAGCGCATGGCGGCCGGGCTGCTGGCCCTTATCCCCATGGGTGTAGCCGTACTGATCAATTTCGGCATTATGGGGTGGGCAGGCATCGCGCTGGACATGACCACGTCGGTGATCGCCGCGGTGGCCATCGGTATCGGTATCGACGATACCATTCATTTTATGAACAAATTCCGGCATAACCGCAGCCGCGGCTATTCGATTGAGGAATCCATTGAACTGACACTGCAGGTGGCCGGAAAAGCGATTATTTTCACCTCGCTTGCCCTGATTTTCGGTTTCCTGGTGTTTCTGCGATCCCAGTTCATCCCCATCAACCTGCTGGGCATCCTTCTGGCCATCACCATGATCGCCGCGACTTTCGGTGCCCTGCTGGTTTTGCCGGCCTTTATCCAGGCCACAAAACCCAACCTCAGCCCCCCGGCCCAGACCAACTGGTTTACCAGAAACCTCAACCTGAGCCGCTGGTTCGGACTGGATGAAGTGGAGTAAAGCCTCTCCTAAAAATAGTTTTTAATCCCACTGCAAAATATCCGTATCGTATATCTCTTCGATTTTCCGCTTGTGCCGGAGCTCTTCCCCGGCCAGAAATTCAAATACCCTGGCCGTCTTCTCGTTGCTGCACCGGTCCTGCCAGGCCACGTAAAAGGCGTGGGCTTTTTCCTCTTTTTTCATGGCCATGGCCAGCGCCGCCTGGTAGTTGATAGTCGGAGTAAATTTTACATCCACCATAAAATCGCTCAGCCGGAGATCCTCGACTGCTGGGGATGAAAATTCACCCTCCCCGCTTAAATCCTGCTCCACCAAAAGACTGCGGTGGCGCTCTTCTTCATCCGCCATTTCCTGAAAAAATTCCTTGATCCCTTTTTTTTGCGCTTTTTCCGCGCACTGACGGTAAAAATCCCGGGCCTTTTCCTCGCGGTCGATGGCAAAGGCCACCACGTCCTGCATTGAACGGCAGGCGATCTCGGTCATGCGAACCTCCCCGTAGACGAGTTATAGTCGTTTGATTTTTCTGGAACTTTTGATCCGGTCGGACATCAGTTTGGCACATGTCGGACAGTACTGATGCGGCTCCTTGACATGCGGATGATCCTCTGTCCGTTCCTCCACCCGGGACAGGAACTTCCGGGTGGCAAACATGCGGCCGCAGGCCTCGCACTTAACCAGATCGCTTTGCCCGATGACCGTATCCCGGATGTAGATGGTCCGCTTGTCGTCCTTGTCCTCCATGCGGATCGCCCCGGTGGGACATAGATTGACACAGGTACCGCATCCGATGCAGTTATCACCGGGCACGGGCACGACATCATCGAGTTCATCCATGGTCAGGGCCCCAACGCCCACGATCTCATTGCAGGCCCGAATGCAAAGATGGCAGCGAATACAGTCATCCGGCACTTCGCCCAAATCCACATTAAACTTCTCCGCCAACTGATGGAGCTTTTTGGATTCCGGCGCGTACCGGGCCAGTTTTCTGAATGCCCGGGTCCGGGATTTCTGTACCCGTTCGGTCTCGGTTTGCACCTCCATGCCATCTTTGGGCTTAAGAATACACGAAGACATGAGCCGCGGCTTTTTCTCCGGCATGATCACTTCAACCACGCACAGCTTGCAGGCGCCGGCCGGACTCAACGCGGGATGGTAGCAAAGCGCCGGGACTTCAATTCCAAGCGATCGAATAGCTTCCAAAACATTCGTATCCGCCGGAGCCTCGACCGGCGTCCCGTTAATCGTGATATTTGGCATAAACCCCGTGCTCCTTCTGTAAAATACACCCACCCGCCTTTAAAAATTGGCCCGAAACAGCGGCCCAATGACTTGATCGGCCGGGCTAACCGCTTTGACCGATGACCCGCAGACAATCCTGCGGAAACCGGTGCGTGCCTTTTTCATCCAGGCTGACCTCGATCAGCGCATCCGGATCATTTTTGCTGGTATCCGGATCCGTAATAATGCCATGCATGCCGATAAACTCGTCCATATAGGCTTCCCAGCTCTCATCATCGGAACGCTGATAGATCTCCACTTTCTGTCCCTGGCGAAAGACCATAGATCAATCCTTTCATTTTCAAACTGAGTTACCGCCGCTCCTTGGGCGGCACAATCTCCGCATGCACCTGGCCGCTGTCCCGCCGGGCGCAGTCCAGACAGATCCGTTTGCCCACCAGTGAGGGGCTGATCTCCTTGACCCGACGCATAATATAGTCATGATACCGGGCCGGTCCCAGCACCGCCCCGCATATCTCGCAGTATTCCAGCTTCAACCGGTTCAAAACCGTGCCGCAAAGCGAAAGCACCCTTTCACTATTTTCGTCCGTCATCTGCATGGCGCCGGTCGGGCAGTTGGTGGCGCATGCGCCGCATGCAATACAGCGCTCGGCCGCAATTTTCAAATCCGTGGGCCCGGGATTGTCAAAATCCATATATCCAAGCTGCAGGGCTTCAACCCCCATCTTATCCCGGCAGATTTCAACGCATCGGCCGCAGCGGATGCACACATCGCAGCGCAGACACCGCTTGGCCTCATTATGGGCTTGAACATCGGCCATGCCGAGACGCACCTGCTGAAAGGTGATGCGCCGGCGTTCATTTCCGAGCAAGGCCATCTCCGGCCGCTTTAAATCCATTTTAAGGGAGGCGGGTACGGTGAAATACTCGCTCCGGCCGCGGCGTACCGGAACCGGCGGCAGTTCCGGCTGCGGCATGCCTTCAAAATATCGGTGAATGGCATAAGCCGCCTTCTTTCCGCCGGCAATCGCCTCCACCACTGTAGCCGGGCCGGTCACCGCATCGCCCACAGCAAAAACGCCGGGCTGATGGGTCTGCATACTCACGGTATTTACCCGCAGGGTATTGCGGCGGGTCCAATCCACTTCATTGAAATCGTCGAGACCAAGGCTGTCCACCTCCTGACCGATGGCCGGGATCACAACATCCACCGGCAGCTCATGCTCGCTTCCCTCCACCGGCACCGGCCGCTGACGGCCGGACTCATCCGGTTCGCTAAGCTCCGCCCTTACGCATTGGATGCCGGTGACATGGCCGTTCTCGCCGAGGACCGCCTTGGGAATGGTCAAATAGGAGAATTGAATGCCCTCTTCCTCGGCCTCGATCACCTCTTCGCTATGGGCCGGCATTTGGTCATGGGTCCGGCGGTAAAGGATGGTCACTTCCTCGCATCCAAGCCGAAGCGAGGTCCGGGCCGCATCAATGGCTACATTGCCGCCGCCGACCACCGCCACCCGTTTGCCCGGCCGCCGATGGTCACCCAGGCTGACGCGGCGCAAAAAATCCACTGCGGATATGACTTCCGGATAATTCTCCTCCCCGGAAATCATCAGCCTATAGGACCCGTGCGCGCCCACGGCGATCAGATAAGCCTCAAACCCTTCGGCTTCCAGATCCTCACGTGTAACGTCCTCTCCCAGCCGGGTATTGAGCCGAATTTCTACGCCCAGTTCCTCGATCATATTGACCTCCCGGTCAATAACTTCCCGGGGAAGGCGATACCGGGGAATACCCACCATCATCATCCCGCCGACCACCGGCAGCGCCTCAAGCACTGTCACCTGGTAGCCTTTGAGGGCGAGATAATACGAGGCTGTCAAACCGCCGGGGCCGGCGCCGATGATACATACCTTATGCCCGTTATCCGGCATTTTCGAAGGATTGGTATATTCCCTGGCAGACATGGCTTTTTCCGCCGTAAATCCCTTTAAATCCATAATCGCAATCGGGCTGTCCATGCGGCCCCGCACACACATGAATTCGCAGGGATGCGTGCAAACCAGTCCGCAAACCCAGGGGAACGGGTTATCCCTCCGGATCACCTCGATGGCCTCCGCATACCGGCCCTGGCCGATCAGCATAATGTAGGTTGGAATATCAATGCCGGCCGGACAGGCCATCTGGCAGGGCGCCGGTGTCAGCATCGGGCAGTCGCCGGTGGGACAGGTGTGGGTCTGGATATGGCTTTCAAACACCTCGCGGTCCGCCTGCACCCGGCTGCGTATCTCCTCTCCCAATCGCCCGCATGCCGGGGGCATACTTTCAGATATCATATGATCGGTCAGCTCAAAGATGCTGGCAAGATGGGCGTCACCGGCCCGGCCCTGGGAGATGTCATAGATCAGATCAAAAACTTCCGAGGCGATTTGCTGGCAGCGGGGATGGGCCAATTCTCTGGATTGGAGCTTCTCCTTGAGCCAGTCATGGATGGTTCTAACTTTACAGCTCTTCTCACGCATTAATATGCCTCATAACAAAAATTTCTAGTTCTCCTGGGCCCTGGCCTTGGCATAGCGCTCACGCCGAACCTCCGGGATTTCATCCGGAGTGCCGAAATAAAGGCACTGGGTTGGGCATACGGTGACACAGGCAGGCTTGAGCCCTGCTTCTATGCGATCATGGCACAAGTCGCATTTGACGGCTTTCCCGGTTTCCGGATTCCACTGCGGCGCCCCCCAGGGGCAGGCGGAGATACAGGTCTTACAGCCCACGCATAAATCCGGATCCACGGTGACGATGCCGTCTTCGCTCCGCTGGTGCATCGCGCCGGTTGGACAGGCGGCCACACACCAGGGATTTTCGCAATGAAAACAGGGCATAAAGGTAAAAGCGGTCCGCGGCTGTTCACCCACCCATTGCGGTCCAACGGTTACCACCAGGCATGGATGGGGACCGCGGGGCAGCCCCTGGCGGCTTTTACATGCCACTACACAGGCCATGCAGCCAATGCATTTTTTCTGATCCTGAAACAAGAAGAATTTACTCATTGTCTTTCACTCCATCATCGGCTTCCCAAAAAAAACTTCAGATATAAGGTGTAAGGTATAAGGTTTAAGGTTTAAGGTTTAAGGTTTAAGGCTTTTCTCCGGCATTTCGCACCGAAACAATGGTTTCATGAAGCGCCGGGCTGCCGCCAATCATATCGGTGACATTTCGCATCAGAAGACTGTCAGACACCCCCTTTTGATACGACCGCTCCGCCCTGGGTACCTCATGGCCGAAACCGTGGAGCATGAACACGCAATCCGGATGAATCATCTCGGTCACCCTGGCCTGAATCCGGCCGCTGGCGTTCTCGGATGCGACCTCCACCGTATCATTATCCTTGATCCCCAGTTCTTCAGCCCTGGCTGCATTGATCCAAAGCGAATTATGCGGCACCAGTTCATTCAGATATAGATTATTCTGGGTGGAGATATGGGTATGCTGGGCGCAGCGCCCCACCACCAATCGGAAGTCCGCTCCATTCTCCGGACGGCTCATGGACTGGTAGGCAGGAAATGACGGATAGCCGGCCTCTTCGAGCAAACTGGAGACCAGTTCAATCTTTCCGGACGGCGTCTTGAATTTAATGCCCGTTTTCCGGTCCCATAAAAGCTTTTGATCCGTATACGCCACAAACCCTTTTTCCTTAAAATCCGCCCTTTCAAAGCCGGTCGGGGCAAGCTGCCAGTCCACCAGTTCCTCCATGGTGGTATATGGAAAATATTCTCCAAGCCCCATGCGTTCGGCAAGCTGCTGGAGAATCACCGGGCCGGGGCGGGTGTCATAGCGCGGACTCACCGCCTGCTGCCGCAGAAAAATCTGGGGCTTCGGTCCATTGGCCTGCTGCGGACTGTCCATTCGCTCCAGGTAGGTGGATTCCGGCAGGATCACATCCGAATACCAGGCGATTTCACTGTAATTGATATCAATGCTGACGATGAGATCAAGCGCATCCAGCGCCTGCCGGGTATAGTTGGTGTCCGGAATGGAACTCAACGGATCAAACCGATAGGCAAACAGCGCCTTTAACGGATAAGGGTCTTCGTTCAAAATCGCCTGGGGCATCATTTGCGCCACCCCGTGATTGGGGTCCGGGGTGGGAAAATCCGGGGTGCCCACCTTATCAAACCGGATATCCGAAGGCTTCGGCAGATCCTGGTCCGTTAGTTTGCGCACCGGCTTGCCTCCGGCTTCGGCCGGCCCCTTCTTAAAGAACATCCCGCCCGGGGTTTCAATGCTGCCCATCAGGGCATTCAGGATAAAAATGGAGCGGCGGAAGTAAATCTCATTTTCATGGCTGGCGCAGCGATAGCCGCAGTGAAAAATGACATGGGGTTTCTGGCTGGCAAGCTCCCGGGCGAAATCCACAATCTCCGCCGCCGGAATACCGGTCTCGCCTTCCGCCCAGTCCGGCGTATAGGGCTTGACAAAACCGCACAGGGCATCAAAGCCGCTCACCCATTTATCTACGTAATCCCCGTCATATAGAGATTCATTGATAATCACATGCATGAGCGCATAATTTAACGCCAGATCCGTGCCCGGCCGGATCATCCAGTACCGGTGCGCCTTGGTTGCCGTCACAGTCACCCGGGGATCGATATAGGTGAGCCGGGCGCCTTTTTCCATCGCCTCACTGAACTGCCGGACCGGCTTTACCTGGATGGATTCAAAAATATTCCGGCCATACAGCACCAAATGCTTAGTGTTGGCATAATCCATGCCGATCTGGCCGTCCGTATACCCCAGAAGCGACCGGCAGGCGGTATTAAGCGAGCCCTTGCAGAGGGCGTCATGGGTAAAGTGGTTGGGCGAACCAATCGCCCGCAGAAAGGTTTTGCTGACATGGGTGCTCAACTGGGTGCGCTCGCCAAGTAAAACGCTTCGGCCGCCATACGCATCCGTAATCTGTTTGAGCTTGTCGGCAATATAATCATAGGCTTCATGCCACGAGACCTGGCGCCACTGGCCGGAGCCCCGGGGCCCGCTGCGGATCATGGGCGACTGAACCCGCTGGGTATCATTGACAAGCGAAATGCCGGCAACCCCCCGCGGACAGATGCTGTCGCCAATCCCCGGAACATGGGAATTTCCCTGAATAAACTGAACCTGTCCATTATCGACTGTCACCTTGATGGGACAGCGGACCGAACACATGAAACATAAGCTGTAAACCTGCTCCTGCATGGTGTCTTTCTCCTGCGTCCTATGACCAAAGCGGACCGGCATCGGCCAGGCCTTGCCTTGGCGTCATTATAAATTACCTAAATTAAGCGTTTCAGATTATTAAAAACATGATTCCATAAAGGATTCTATCAATTTATATTTAAAGATCTGAAACCCTCCGGGATTTCCAATTTTACCGCATCTACTGCGTCAGATGCAGCCTCGCATAGTTCACTATAGCTCGCCTCCATCTTCCTTGTATCTGCGGCAAACTTGAAAATCGCTCAATTTAGGAATTACTTACCGGCATGCGGCAATTTTTCGTATCGGTGACGCAAACCGCCGCCGAGCGCCGCGCCCCCAAGCCCCAGAATCCCGAAACCTAAGAGCAAAACAACTGAGGGCCGGGTGTTAAAATAGCGGCCGTCCACACTGATCTGGACCAATACGGCCGCCAGTGCGGTCAACAGGCCGGCCATCAGGCAAAAAACTTTATTTATCGCGGGATTTTCCGATTTCCGCTTCTCCCGGAATTTATACCCGGCGCTGGCCCCACAGAAAAACACAATCCCAAGCATCCATTCCGCCAAGGCGGCCGGTGCGAAAAGGGTTACCATCAGGCCAATCGCCAATACCCCCAGAATGCCCGTAAAGGCGCCGGAGATAACGGCAAACCAGTCCGGGACCGCGGCATCGAGCCATTGAATCAGCATCTCGCCTGAAAACATACGCATATTACCTGAGATTACGCCTCACAGCCGGCCAGCGAATCCCGGCCTTTGCGGTCCGGCCGATACCTGCGATAAATCCGCCCGATGACAAAGAACGCGAGATAGGCGGCAAAAACACAGAAAACAAACCAAAACACCGCGCCGATGGAATATGTTTGCCCGTTTATCCAATACAGGCTGAACAGCTGGCTTTTACCGAAAAGGGCTTTCAGCGCCTCCGGCTGATAGGTGTAATTGACAAAGGCCAGCATGGAAAAAATCGGGATGTACATGGTCAGCAGGTTATTTAACAGCCCTTCGAAAAAGTAATTGTAATATACTTCATTAAGCTTGCCCTTATCGATATTAACGCCCAGCTGCTTGGCCTTCTCCGGCTCTTCTTCCCTTAGTTTCAAAGCCTCCTGCTTGATATCGAACCAGTATTTGAATTCCTGTTCAAGCTCCCGGTATCGTCTGGTTTTAAACCGTCTTGTAAAAAACCGGGCAATCAGAACCGTGACAACCGCCAGCACGGCAATGGTAAATGCCGGCCCTAAAACGTGTAAGGGGCTGATCAATTGATACAGCCCGGCCTGTAGTTGATTGATGCCGCTTACGATATATGCCCAGAGAGCATCCATTTTTGAAATTTCCTATCCTCCAATGAGTTGGCCGGGCCAGGGCCGAGTTCCCGGCCCGGCCGTTTCAGGGTAGGAGGGTTAAAGGTTAAATCCAGATTTCGATCTTGAAAAACCGGAAAAACAGGAAGAACAAGACCACGGCCAGTATAATTTTCAGCTGAACCTCGGTAAAGAGCTTCTGCATCCGGCTGCCGATGTAGCCGCCCACAAAACCGCCGATAATAATGGCCAGGGCGATCCAGAGATCGGGCAGATAGCCGTTTAACAGGTAACCGATAAATGATCCGATACTGGAGAAACAGGTGCCCACCAGTGAAACCGGAACGGCCACATACATGGGAAGCGCCCCGATCATGGTCATAAGCGGGGTCAAAAGAAAGCCGCCGCCAATGCCGAAGCACCGGGAGACGATCCCCACGCCAACTCCTATAACACCGAAAAGCAGCGGATTGATCCTAAACTCTTCGCCCCAGAACTTGAACCGGTAGTTGGTAAGCATGCTGGCGCCGCTGGATATGGGCTCGATCCGGCCCATTTTTGCCGCCCGGCCCTCTTCCTTGGCCCGCTGCACCTCTTCGTTAAATTTCTGGGTCATGGCCTTGATGTTTTTTCGTTTTTCCATTACCCGGGGCGTCAATTCATAAACAGTACGGGCCCCCATCAGCACCACCAGGACAGCCAGCCACTCCTTGTATGAGGCCAGCGGCAGAAACTGGGTCACGTATTTACCCAGCCAGATGGAGCCAATAAGAATGCCGACACCAAATGAGAGGCCAACCGGCCAGGCCACCCGGTGCTCCTTTATCGCGTAGCGATAAAAAGACCCCAGCGGTGAAAACAGCGTCAGGGCCACATTTGACGGCCTTAACACGTTAGCTGCATTCAACCCCACCGGCCCCATCGTATTGACCACAATCACCTGATAGGCAGCCATCAGCATGCCGCCGGCAGCGCCGATCAAAGAGAAAAAGGCGCCCACCAGAATCGCACCGATAATAATCCAGATGGGGTTCATGTAACGACCGCCCAGAGAGAGCCAGAAGCCATCACCCTCCAGTTGGTATGAGCCGATCGCGGCCCCGTTCACCGATACATTGAACTCCGTATCCGGCGGGGTATGGCGGAATGATTTGAAAGATGCGGTAAATTCGCCGGTTGTCTTGTCCAGATTGATGTTTGTGCCCTCATTCCAGTAGTTGCCGCTCTTTTCCTCATCCGCCAGCACGCTTCGGGCAAAAATGGTGACCTTGCCCACCTGGGTACGTTCCTTGGTAACGGTGTTTATTCCATAGTCAGTCTCGTGGTTATATTTGAAAAAGGCCCACTCTTCTTTACTGTCCAGGGGTCCCAAATAATTTTTGATTTGAGAATCCAGGGCCTCCCATTCCGCCAGTTTAAACATGGTGGTGCTGTAGATGCCTTTTATAAAGGAGGGACCGCCGAAACGTTTTTTCACAACGTCACCGAATTTACCGGGCTGGTTGGTGAGCATGTAATAAAAAACCGGAACCGACGTATCCATCTCAAAGCTGTTTTCCCGGACCGCGTCTTTGAATGTCTTCAGCTCATTGACCCCCCCGGCCTCCTCAGGGGCGAACTCACGTTCCGAGGCAATTGAAAGATAGAGGTCTTCACCGGCCGGAATTTTTCCGGTCACAACGATTTGATCCCCGGTTTTATAAGTCTGCTGACTGATTCTCGCATCCACACCCTGCGCTGCGAGCACCGGCACATGCCACAAGAACAAAAACAAAAAAACTGCCAGAAAAAGCTTTATCCGATTAATCCGTTTCATACTCCCTCCTCTAAAGAATTGATGATTCTCTGTGTCAAACATTGGATATAACAATTAACTTAATCGCATTTTCAAGTGGCGCAAAAAAAAGCTTGCGCATCCCACGCATTAGGCCCGCTGCATATTGCCTGGAAATCTAATGCAACAATTGTTCCAGAATCAGGGTGTACTGTTATAAAAATCAGGTGAAACGAAAAGCGATTGATATTTTGTTAAATATTTTTGGAGCTAAAAAAAAACACCCGCCCTGAAACCGGGAACCTGTAATTCTATTCCCAAAAATCGAAATAAAACTATTGCGCCGCCATAATTTTTATGCGATTTTTCAATTTATTAATTTAATTAAATTTTGGAAAAAAATTAATAAAGCGCATTATTTTTATAGCAGCTATTGTTGCCATAAAGGGGGATATAGGTTTCAGGTCTCAGGTTTCAGATTTCAGGAAAAATGCTATAAACCCGTGCTGACACCTGAACACTGAAACCTTAAGCTTTACGCTTAATACCTAATACCCAACACCTAAAACCGAACACCCAATAATACCTAAAACCCATGAGCCTGATTGCAAATGGCACGTCTATTGCAAATTAAAAAATTACTTTTTATCCCATACCGCCATAGTCCAATATATATGAAACTATATATGAAACAAACACGCAATGTTTTCTTTACAGCGACATCCCTCGGGCTGCTCTTCTGCCTGGCCCGCCCGGCCGCGGCCACACAGGCGCACGGCGCGCCAGAAGGGTTATTCGTCCACCAGCTCTCCCACCTGTTTTTTATTTTTGCCATGGCCATTCTGATCTATTGGCTGCGATCCCGGAAACTGGTGCGCGAAACCGGATGGCGCAATATCCAGTATGCCGCCCTGTTCTTTATTTTATGGTCCCTGGATGCATTTCTCGTGCATCTTCTTGACGAACAGTTTCTCCTGGTTCAGGTCACACGGATTGGGCCCTGGCAGATAAAGCTGGACACGCCGGCTGGCATGGGCTGGCTGGGCGGCCTCTACTATTTGCTGAAGCTGGATCATCTGCTGTGCGTGCCCGGATTAATCTTTCTTTATATGGGGCTTCGCCGGCTAAGCCCGCCGGAGACGGAAACAGAGGTTCCGGGGAAAAAGACGCCATGACTGTATTTGCTTCTCCCATCCGACTGGTGGATATGGCCGGCTCCCTGGTGATGATCGTTTTCTCCCTGCTCTGCATCAGACAGGCCCTTGGGTTGGGCAGGCGCCATCCGGACAACATCGTATGGACCTATCTTTTGTGGCTTAGCGTCTGCTTAGGGATTTTTGCCTTGTCCCGCTCCGGGGGACACATCCTCAAACAGTTTTTCCTTATGGCGGATCAAGGGCAGATGTGGCAGGCGCTCCAGCCCTACAGCGGAAGCCTCAACACCCTGCTTTTGACCGTAGCCGCCGCGGTTACCCTGTTTTTTAACCGCAGCTGGCAGATCTATCAGCAGATTATCACCGACAAACAGGCCCTGCAGACCGCACACGCCAAAGTCCTGGATCTTAATGAGACCCTGGAAAAACGGGTTCAGGAGCGCACCGATGCGCTGCTCCAGCATGAAAAACAAATGGCCCACGCGGACCGGCTGGCCTCCATCGGGCAGCTCTCGGCCGGCATTGCCCATGAAATTAATAATCCGCTGGGAATTATCCAGGGCTATACCCAGCTGCTGCTGCGCAGTGAGCCCGCTGATACCCAGCGCCACGAAGATTTGAGCACGATTCTAAAGCATGCAAAAAATTGCAAGTCCATTGTGGAGGACCTCCTGAATTTCGCCCGACGTTCCAAGCCAAGTGCTGCGGTGGTGGATATCCATGAGGTGATCGAGGATGCGCTGATTTTTCTGGAGCACCGCGCCAAAACCCCGGAAGTTGAAATTCATAAACAATTTCAGTCGGATATTCCCAGTCTGCAAATTGATGAGAAAAAAATCAAACAGGTGCTGATCAACCTGGTCATGAACGCCAAGCACGCGGTGGGAGAAAAGGGTCAAATCGCAATCCGTACCGAATACCACCCGGACGTTCATCAGGTATTAATCCGGGTCAAAGACTCCGGCTATGGGATTGAGCCCAAAGACCTGAAGCGGATTTTTGATCCCTTTTTCACCACCAAGGCCACCGGCGAAGGCACGGGCCTTGGCCTGGCAGTCAGTTACGGGATTATTAAAAGCCATGGCGGCGATATCGAGGTGGACTCCACCCCCGGCAGCGGCACGGAATTCCGGGTCATTCTGCCGGTAAACGGTTTTACCTAAATTGAGCGAGCCAGATGATGACAACCCCCCGAATTCTGATTGTGGATGATGAGCATGATATGCTGGAGCTTCTCAGGCGAAGCCTGGCACCGGACCTAAACTGCCGGCTGTCAACCGCGGCATCGGCCAAAGCCGCACTTCAGCTTCTCTCTGAGCAATCATTTGATCTGGCCCTGATTGATATCAAAATGCCGGAGATGGACGGGCTGGAGCTGCTTGAACTGATCAAGCGCAAATGGCCCGATTTAACCGTGGTCATGATGACCGCCTACGGCACCATTGAAACCGCCGTTTATGCCATGAAGCAGGGGGCCTATGACTTCATCACCAAGCCGTTTGACCATGAAACCCTGCTTGTCCGCCTGGAAAAAGCCCTTGAACGGAGCACGCTGCTTGCGGAAAACCGCCGCCTTAAACAAACACAGGATGAAAACGGCCCGCATATCTTTCACGGCATGGTAGGCAAAAGCACCGCCATGCAGCGGGTGTTTGAAACCATCCAGATGGTGGCGGCCACGGATTTAACCGTTTTAATAACAGGCGAATCCGGTACCGGCAAAGATCTGGCAGGCCGCGCGGTGCACGCCTTAAGCCATCGGGGCCAGAGTGAATTTCTGGCGGTCAACTGCCCCACCGTGCCGGAGCAGATTCTGGAAAGCGAGCTCTTCGGTTATAAAAAGGGCGCTTTCACCCATGCCACCCAGAATAAAATCGGGCTGTTCCAGCAGGCCAACGGCGGTTCGATCTTTCTGGATGAAATCGGCGATATCAGCCCGTCCATTCAGACCAAACTGCTGCGGGTGCTGCAGGAAAAGGAGATAAAACCCCTGGGCGATACGCGGACGGTAACGGTGGATGTCCGGATTATTGCCTCCACCAACCAGGATCTTAAGGGAAAAATCCGGGCGGGCCAGTTCCGGGAAGATTTTTATTATCGGTTAAATGTGCTTCCCATTGAACTGCCGCCGCTGCGCAAACGGCCCGAAGATATCCCGCTGATTGCCGATCACCTGTTTAATAAGCACTGCCACCGGCTGAATAAACCGGATAAAGCCATGTCTCCTGAACTGATCAGCTTTTTTCAGGCGTGCTACTGGGAGGGAAATGTTCGGCAATTGGAAAACCTGATTATCCAAAGCATCCTGTTTTCAACATCAGATATAGTAAAACCTGATGATCTGGCCGGAAACAACCCGGCCGGCGCCGGAGCTGCCGGGGCTGCCGAACTCCCGGATATCCGCTCCCTCCCATATAAAACTGCGAAAGAAAATGTTCTGCAAACATTTAATACCGATTATATCGGGGCGCTTTTAACAGAGACGGCCGGAAACGTCACCCAGGCGGCTAAAATCTGCGGGATGGAGCGGCAGGCCCTTCAGCAGATTATGCGGCGCTATAATATCTCTGCCGAAGATTACCGACAGTAAACGAGTCGGGCAGGGCTAATTTGTTCTGTATCCAAATCGAAATCGCTATCGGGATCGGGATCGAAAAAAATATGACCCTTGGACGTGAAAAACTGGACGTCTATCGCCTTTCAATAGGCTACGTTGCATGGGTTTACGAGAAGGCCGACAGCCTGAACGGAGTCCATCGGCCCGCCCGGAATCAATGGCTTCGGGCCAGCCAGTCGATACCGCTCAATATCGCCGAAGGTAATGGCAAGACCGCGGAAGCCGACCGAAGGCGTTATTTCGAAATCGCTCGTGGCTCCGCGCTTGAGTGCGCGGCGATTCAAGATGTGCTGGTTGTCGGCAAGGCGCTGGACAAGATGGAAAGCCGGAACCGCAAGGATGAACTCGACCGTATGGCCGCGATGCTCAGCCGTCTCGGCGGAAGAGGATACCAAGTTCGAGAGGATCAGGAAGTCTACAGCATCGATTTCGATCCCGATAGCGATTTCGATCCCGATTTCGATCCCGATAGCGAAAAAAACGAATCCCAACCTTAGCGTTAACAGGACCGGGGGTATGGATTTTGCGGTTAGAACAAATTAGCCGTGACGAGTCGGGCCATTCGCTTGACTTTAACCCGGCAGGTTGATACCCATTAAAAATGAAAGCCTTCTTTTTATTCCGCATTAAAATATTATTCTGCATCTTTCTGGCTGCCGCCTGCCTGCTTGCCGCCTGCAACCAGGACGAACCCACCCGCAGAGTCGATCTCAGCGAACGAAAACAGATCCGAACTCAGCGGGAGCTTGACTCCCTGACCTATGCCTGTCTGCCCCAATACTCCCACCGGGTTTCTTTTTCCAGGCACCATCAGCTGGTGGAATACCTCGCTGAAAAGACCGGACTGCCCATCCGCCAGGTATTTCCGGATAGTTTTGAAGCGCATGCCAAAATGGTGGGGGAAGGCAAAATCGATATCTCCTTCTCTAACCCTTTGGTCTATACCCGGATTGCCGACACCTATCAGGCCCGGGCATTTGCCCGGATCGTGGAAAAAAACGGCAGCCCCACCTTTCGGGGGCAGATCATCTGCCGGGCCGACAATAAGGCAATCCAAAACCTCCGGGACTGCCGGAACAAACGCTGGATGGCTGTGGCCCCGACATCGGCGGCCGGCTACCTCTTTGCCCTGGACCACTTTTTAGCGCACGGAATTACCAAAAATGACTTCCGGGGCATCACCTTTGCGCCCGGCCCGGGGGGCAAACAGGAAAAGGTGGTCCAGGCCGTTTATCTGGGGGAAGCAGACATCGGCTCGATCCGGGAGGGAACGCTTGATCTGGTCCGGGACCAGGTGGAACTGGATGCGATTCGTGTTCTGGCCAATACCCGGCAATATCCGAGCTGGGTGTACGCCGCCAGAAAAGAACTGGATCCGGATGTGGTGGAAAGGATCAAACAAGCCCTTCTGGAGCTGGACCCGAACCAGCCGGCCCACCGCAGGATATTAGAGTTGGCCCATTTTCAAAGCATTATTCCGGCAGAGGACGCGGATTTTGATCCCATCCGCCGGCTCACCGACGAGGTAGAGGTAAAATCGGTTGAATAAGCGGATCTTCTCCATACAGCGGCTTAAAATCAAGACCAAGTTCCATCTGGCGCTGTCCGCTGTGATCCTCTGCCTTGGCCTGGTCTTAGGCATCATCGGTACCCACATCGCCGCCACAGAGCTTATCCGGGAAAACAAGGAACGGGGCAAGGTCCTGGCGTCCAACCTGGCCTACCGCTCGGAGGAGCCGCTGCTGGCCATGGATTTCCTGCGCCTCAAAAATCTGGTGGACGAGGTTCAAAAGGCCAACCCGGATCTCAGGTATGCCTTTATTCTCGATCCGGCCGGCCGGGTGCTGGTGCACACTTTTGAACAGGGCTTTCCGGTGCAGCTTCTGGACGTTTATACAGGGCAAACCTCCGTCAACCAGTTTTCCAGCATGCTCCTTTTGACCGACCAGGGCAAGATCTATGACTTTGCCGCGCCCGTTCAGATAAAAGCCGACCAGCTGGGCACAGTGCGTATCGGCATGCACCGAAAACGCCTTGAGGAGATGATCAAATGGCTCTCCCTCTGGATTTTCGGGCTTACGGCCGGCACAACCATTCTGGCGCTGGCCGTGGCTTCCTGGTTTTCCTCGCGTTTTACCAACCGCATCAAAGCCCTGACAGACTCGGCCAATGAAATGGTCAAGGGCAACCTCAGCGTCTACTCGGCGCCCGAGCCAAAGCGCCACTGCTGGGAAATCAACAACTGTCAGGCCGTTTCCTGTCCGGCCTACGGGGATACCCGGCGCAGATGCTGGTATATCACCGGCACGCTCTGCCCGTTCTACCATCTGAATCAGGATGAGGAGGGTGATTTCAACTGCCTGAACTGTAAAGTCTATCAGGAAAATGCCGGCGACGAGATCCAGGAGCTGGCCGAAGCCTTTGACTATATGGCCATGACCCTGGACCAACGGATTAAGCAGACGCAGCAGGCGGAAAAAGAACTTTCCCGGCAGAAGGAGGTGCTGCGCACCACCCTTGACGTGACTCCGGACATGGTGGCCCTTCAGGATGAAAGTCTGGTCTATCAGGCCGCTAACAAGGCGTTTTGCTCCTACTTTCAACTCACCGAGGCGGACATTCTCGGCAAAACCGATTTCGATATTTTCAGTGAATACCAGGCGGATCAGAATTATCATGAGGACATGCAGATTTTAATGACCGGCAAGCCCCTGTCCAAGGAAATCAGCGTCTCCCAGGGCGATACCGAGATCTGGTTTCATATCCTGAAGGTGCCGGTTTATACTGAGGGCCGGATTTCCGGTCTGCTCTTGACCGCCCGGGACATCTCGGTGATCAAGCAATACCAGGAACGGCTGGTGCAGTCCCAGAAAATGGAGGATCTGGGCCGTCTGGCCGGGGGCGTGGCCCATGAGATCAATACGCCCTTAGGTATTATTTTAGGGTATGCGCAAATGCTCTTAGAAGATGTGGAACCCGACAGCCAGATGGCGGCTGATATTCAGGTTATCGAAAAACAGACCAAAATCTGCAGCAATATCGTCTCGGATCTTTTGGGCTTTTCCCGGCAGAATCAGACCACCAAAACGGAGGTGAACATTAACGAGTCAATAGAGGAGGTCATCTCACTTGTCGAGCACACCTTCGGATTGAGCCGGGTGCAGATCCTCACCGATTTTGATCCCAACATCCCGGACATTGACGGGGATAAGGACAAACTCAAACAGGTCTGGATGAACCTCTTAAACAACGCATTCGACGCCATCCAGCAGGACGGCTATATCCGGATCACAACCAAACTTTGCGCCCATCGCCGGCGGGTGGCCATTACCGTGACCGATACCGGCGCCGGCATCAAACAGGAAATTCTGAACAAAATCTTTGATCCGTTTTTTTCCACCAAGCCGGTGGGAAAGGGCACCGGCCTGGGGCTTTCTGTTACATTCGGAATCATAAAAGATCACGGCGGCCGGATCAATGTGCTAAGCCCGGCACCCAAAGAATACATCAAAGAGATCCCGAATGAGGGCCGCCCGGCTGGCCCGGGCACCGTGTTTCTGGTGGAGCTTCCCCTATGGTACATGGAACTGCCGGAGGAGGAATGCGAAGAGTTGGGTCTGGGGGGAGCGCAAAGTTAAGGTTAAGATTAAGATTAAGACGATTTAGGATAAAAACAGCCTTTATGGAGGTTAATTATGAGTCATATACTGGTTCTTGACGATGTGGAAGATGCGGGCATCATGATCAAACGGATTCTGGAGCGAAAAGGGCATACAGTGGTTGTGTTCACCGAAGAGCAGGACGCCCTGGACTTTGTGAACAAACAAAATCCGGACATCGCCATTTTAGACATCAAACTCAAGAAAATCAGCGGCGTGGAAGTGCTAAAAAAAATCAAAGAGCTGCGCCCGGAGGTGGATGTGCTCATGCTCACCGGCTATCCCACCCTTGAGACCGCCCGGGAAGCCATGGATCACGGGGCCAAGGAATATCTGGTCAAGCCGATTGATAAAAACGAACTTGAGGAAAAAATCCAGAACATTCTGCAGCGCCGGGATTCCGCCTGATGCGGAAACCGGCCAGAGAATCGGCGGCCGGGCAGCTGCCGCTTTCCCGGGGGCAGCGGATTTGCTCCCAAATCAGACATACCTTTGAAAACTGGTTTTTCAAGGTTTTTTTTCCGGGCCAATTAATCCGCAAAAAATATGCCTTTTTTCAGCGCCTGCGCCAGGGCGACCGGTCTGCGCTTGAAATCATTTCCCGGCTGGAGGAAATCAAACAAAAAAACCTGGTCTGTGACCTGGAATACATCAAACACACCTGTCAAACGCTGGATCATGAGGTGCAGGGCTTAATCAATGCCATCACCGCTTTTAATCCCATTAAATATTCCCTGCTGCAAAACTATCACCGCAAGTATGCGTTCTACGTTAACCTGGCCCTGATGGAGGATCGGCCGGAGCCCGGGCCGCCCTATATACTGCCCCTCGCCGCGGAGCTTTCAGAGGACCTGGCCGGCGGCAAAGCAAGCACTTTGGCCGCCCTGATCACCGCACACAATCTGCCGGTGCCGCCGGGACTGGTAATTACCACCCGGGCCTTCTATCAGGTGCTTTCCTCCAATGATCTTCTGCCCTTTATTCAAAAACAGTTAAGCCGGCTCAGCCCGGAAAACATAGATAATCTGCCGGCAGTCAGCCAGGCCATCCGGAAAGCGATTTTAGAGGCCGACCCGCCCCAAGACCTGGAAACAGAATTTAAAAACAGCCTGCATCGGCTGGGCATTGAAGCCGCCCCCCTGGCGCTTCGCAGCAGCGCCGTGGGCGAGGACATCCAGGCCTCGTTTGCCGGCCAGTTTGAAAGCCGGTTAAATGTCTCCCCGGATCACTGGTTTTCCGCCTATAAAGAGGTGCTGGCCGGCAAATACAGCGCGCATGCCATTTACTACCGCATGAGCCAGGGGTTTACCGACAGGATGACCCCCATGGCCGTACTTGTGATGCCCACCATCCAGGCCCGGGTGAGCGGCATCCTCTATACCCGGGATCAAAACGCACGGGATCAGGCGGTCCTTTATATGGTTTCCGGCAGCGGCGAAAGACTGGCTGCCGGGGCCGCCTACCAGGAGCAGGCCCGATTTGACATTAAGCGGCAGCGGCTGCATCCGGAGGATGAGGGCAGCCTTCTGGCTTCGGAAACGCTAAGGAACCTGTTTTTAATCGGGCAAAACCTGGCAGAAATTTTCGGTACCCCTCAGGATGTGGAATGGCTGGTCGATCACACGGACCGCATTTTTATCGTGCAGTCCCGGCCTTTAAGAATGTCTGCCGCGGAACCGGCGCCCCGATCCGACTATCCCGAAGATTCAATTTTGGCCCGGGGCCAGTGGGTGAGCTCCGGACAGGCATCCGGCCGGATTTATCATTTAAAAGAATCCGGGACGCTTTCCGAAATACCTGAAAAAGCCATTCTGGTGACCCGGGAGCTGCCGCCGGAACTAACCCTTGTTTTGAGCAAAGTCCATGGCATTATTGCCGAACACGGCAGCCCGGCGTGTCATTTTGCATCTGTCGCCAGAGAAGCCGGAATTCCGGTGCTCTGCAATGTTTCCAAGACATCTGAGTTTGAAAACGGGCAAATCGTCAGCCTGGACACCGATCAGGGGTTAATTTTAGGCGGCCGGTTTTTCGGTGCCCCTCACGTCAAGCCGGAAACGGCTGTCCTTGAAACCCCGCTGCGCAAAAAATTAAGCGACGCGCTTGCCTATATCTCCCCTTTGAGCCTTCATAACCCGGACGCCAGGGAATTTTCCGCAGAGGCCTGCAAAAGTCTGCATGATATCGTCCGCTATGTGCATGAGGCCGGCGTGCGGGAGATGTTCTCCCTGGTGGGCCGGCGCGGCATAGACAGTTACGGAGCCAAACGCCTGATCTCCGGCCTGCCGCTGGTGATGCACGTGCTTGACGTGGCCCGCGGACTAAAGCCGGACGCAAAATCCGGCAAGGCGGTTCATTTAAGAGACATAAACAGCCGGCCCATGCAGCAGCTTTTTGAAGGCCTCGCATCGCCTGGGGTCAAATGGGACAGCGCTGTTTTACACTACGACTGGATGGCCTATGCCAAAAGTACGGCTGATTTTATAAACGTTGAAAAGTCTACCCAGTTCAGCAGTTATGCCATTTTGGACAGGGAATACCTGCACGCCCTGCTCCGGTTCGGATACCATTTTGCGGTCCTGGATGCCATTCAAAGCCCGGATGCCGAACAGAACTATATCCACTTCAGCTTTAAGGGCGGCGGCGGCAATGATGAGCAGCGCCTCTTCAGAGTTCAGCTGATTCAGACCATACTTGCGCATTTTCGATTCTCCGTGCATACCGCGGCCGATCTCCTGGAAGCGGCCTTTGACCGCCGCTCAGCCGAGGAGACCGGCGCCAATTTGGGCCGGCTGGGCATTGTGCTCGGAAAAACCGTACTGCTTGACATGCGGCTTAAAAACGAGGAACATGTCAGGTCAATGTCAGAAAGCATAATACAGGAAGTCTATGATTTTTTCCCTGTTCAAGAAAACCCATGATCCGGTCTACCCGCTCACCTGGGTCACGCCCCAGCTGGCTGTGGGCCATGCGCCCATGTCCTATGAGGAACTCGACAGCATCAAAAGACAGGGGATCAAGGCCATTATGAACCTTTGCCTGGAAATCGAAGAGCTGGCAAAATTTGAACAGGAGCAGGGGTTTGATGTCTATTATCTGCCGATAATGGATGCGGGCCTGCCGGAGGTAAAGGAGCTGGAAAAAGCCCTGGATTGGCTGGATGAAGCCATTTACCTGGGCAAAAAAGTGCTCATCCACTGCCGCCACGGAATCGGCCGCACCGGCACAGTGGTTTACGCCTACCTGCTGCGCAAAGGACTGGACAGTAAAAAAGCAAAGAAAAAAATGCGCGGCATCCGCTCCCAGCCCACCGAACATCCGCAGAAGCGCTTTCTCTATAAATACGGAAAAAAGGAGGCCCCGCTAAACCTCGCGGAACCCTCCCTGATTCCGCAGTTTAAAGTCGAACTATCCCCCTATTTTGATCAGGTCAGCGATATCTTTGAAAAACTTGAGGCGGACATTTCCGAAGAGGCCCCCCGCTGCGGCAGGGACCACAGCCGCTGCTGCTATCAATCGGTGCGCCTGTCCCTGGCAGAAGCCGTGTATCTGCAGTTTTCCTTAAACACCGAACTGACCCGGGAACTCAGGCAGGAATGTATTCAGTGTGCCATTCAAACCGGGGACGAAGCGATTCCGGCGGCTATCGAGGCAGCCCCCGGTGAAGCGGATCTGCCCTGCCCGCTTTTAAAAGACGGGCGCTGTATTTTATTTGATTTCCGGCCGGCCCAATGCCGCGTATTTGACCGCTCCCCCGCACAGCTCCCGGATGAGCTGTCAGAAAGGCTTAAAGCCCTGTCCCGTGAGATCCTGGAAATTTTCATCGGCCCGAACAATACCGGCGAAGTCCCGGAGTTCCATCTGCCGGAGGTGGTATGCGGAAAATTTGTGCAGCGCTTTTTTTATCTTCTGGCAAATCCCGAATAATCCGGGGCTATTAAACACCCTGCCAAATCACCTATTCCCCGCCTGCCCGGGCCAGGGTGATGGCATATATCTCCCGCACGTCTTTGGCAAACTGCTCCAAGGAGTAATTCCCGGCAAATTGACTGGCATTTTCAGCCATTTCCTTTCTCAGGTCCGGGTCTTCAAGTAACTGCCGGACGCAGTTGCACCAGTTCTCCTGCTTTTCCGGTGTTTTAAAGCCGTTGTGGCCGTGCCGGATCACATCGTCGATACCGCTGGAACGAACAGCCACCACCGGCAGGCCCGCCGCCATGGCTTCCAGTATGACCATCCCCTGGGTTTCAGACTTGGAGGCAAACAGGAAGGCATCGCCCAAATGATAATGAACGGCCATCTCCTCGGGCGGCACAGCCCCGACCAGGATGAAATGTTTTTCCAGCCCCAGATCTTCAATGCGCTGCTGCAGGCGTTCGCGCTGGTGGCCATCCCCGATCAACAGCAGCCGGAACGACTGATCCGTCCGGCTGCGCAGGGTGTCTATGGCATCAATCATGAAATCAATGTTTTTCTCGTTGGACAGGCGCGAAACACTGATAAAGATCTTTTCTTCGCCAATATCCAGCGATTTTTTGAGCCGGGAAACCGCCTCATCGCTTACCTCCTGCATACGCTGATAATCAATGCCTGTCGGCTGAACAAAGATCGGCCTTTTCACGCCGATAATCCTCAGATATTCCTCGGTGGAGTAGGTCGGCACGATAATGCTGTCGCACTTATTGGCAAAGCGCTTGACCAGCGCATGCGAGATAAGGTTGCGAAACAGCACACCCGGCAGGGGCACAAAATGCGCATATTCTTCCAGTCGCGTGTGATAGGTATATACAGCAGGAACCTTTAAGCGGCGGGCGATAAACAGGCCCAGCGAACCCACCCAGAAGGGATGATGCAGGTGAATGATGTCCGGCCCGAAGTCCTTGACCTGCTTAAAGATTCGGGGAACAAAAATATTGGCAATACGGAATTCCGCTTTTTTGCCCATGCCAAGGACAGAGGGCAGTCTGAAGACATGTTCTTCGTCTTCGGCCTGATCCCGGTAGCTCGGCGCAACCACCCGTACCTGGTCGCCGCTTTCTAATAACCCCTTGCGCAGGCGCTCAATGGAAATCGGCACCCCGCCGATAAACGGCAGGTAGTTGTTGGTAAACATGGCGATCCGAAGCGGTTTCTCAAGCCAGGATGTGGGGTCGATGTTATAATCCGGATAGTAATCCTCGCCCACAAACACCGCGTTATAGAGTTTGATGGTCAGCAGCAGAAAAAGGCAGACCAGCAGGATAAAATTGATATAGCCCACATAGAAGAGGGAGTGGATAAACATCCACAGACTTTCCAGTTTTTTTACAACCGGATGCTGGCCCAATTCAAGCCGGTGCATGGAGTGGCTGATTTCGCCGTTTTCGCCCACATCAACGCGGACATAATGATAGAAGCTGGTCTCATCATTGAGCACCAGGCCGCCGGCCCCGCCGGTGGTGATAAAGCGCGTCCCCTGGCGCATCTGCTCTGCGTACAGGGAAAGATTGGCGGAAAAAACCATATCGATCCCGTGTTTTTCCGCTGCATCAAGCAGGGCCTCCCGAAATTCGGGGGGATGAAGGTAGTCTTCCGGCTCGGCAAACGCCGGTTCCGTATCCGGATGAAGCGGCGGGTGGGCCACAAACACGAAAGTGCGGGTGGTGTTGTCCCGGGCAAGCAGATCGTTCAGCCAGCGCATCTGCCACTGCCAGGCGGTTTTGCCGGTGCCGTCGAGAAATATCAGCCGGCTCCCGCCGGCCCTGAAACTAAAGAAAAAGGGGCCGAAATGATCATAGAAGCGCAGGCTGCCAAAACCCTCCCGTTCATTGTCCCCAAAGGTGAGCAGATACGGGATTTCGAGTTTGCTGAGGGTGCCGCGGAGCGCCCGGTACTTGTCTTCCCCGCCGCCGCTTACGGCATTTCCGGCTGAGACCACAAAATCGAGGCCCGCCTGATTGAGCACCGGTACAATCCGGTCCTCGAAGATGCCGATGGAATTGTATATATTGCCGACCACCGCAAAGCTGTAGCTTTCTTTTTCGGCGAGCGATTTTTTGATCCGCTCCAGCTGCCGGCTGTGTATTGCATTGAAATCCGTGTCAAACAAGTTTAAATACACCTTGTAACCGACAAGCAGGCAAAGAATGAGGAGATTGACGTAGAACAACAGTTTCAGCAGTTTTCGGCGATTCATTCAGGTCCCTCTTCGTCCGTGTGTTTCAGCGCATCAAAGCATATCTCACGTATAGGTAAATTCACGGGTTCACGGTTTAAAGTTTAAAGTTTAAGGTTCAAGGTTCACAGTTCACGGTTCACAGTTCACGGTTTAAGGTTTTGGGTTTTGGGTTTTGGGTATTAGGTATTAGGTATTAGGTGTAAAAGCTTCAGTGCTTTTGGCTTTGGCAAAGGCCTATAAAAAGACAATTTCCTTTAAGTCCCCCTTTAATAAAAGACCGGCTCCTTTAAGTCCCCCTTTGCCTAAAAGGGGGATTTAGGGGGATTTTTCATCATGGCCCGATATAAATCCCCCCAATCCCCCCTTTTTCAAAGGGGGGCTCATTTACCCGATAACAAAAATTACTTTTACGCTCGGTCCCGGCCGCCCCGCGGCCCAGAGAGAAATACTTCCAACCCGACTATCTCGCAGCCGCTTTTGCCGCGTTAAGCCAGGCATTCCACTTGGGCTGGTTCTTCTCGATCCACTCGGTTACATGGCGCTCGATGTCTTCCTGATCACCTTCGCCTTCGAACATTTTATTGTTTTGTGCCGTTATATCGTTAAACGGAACAGACATCAGGGAAAACATGGTTTCCACGGCCGGATTATTTTTCAGAAACTCATTGTTGGCGACAACACGGATATCGTTTGCCACAAATCCCATTTTGCAGGGGTCTGTCACCGTTCCGGTCAGGCCACTGGCAACCATATCTTCCTCAAGACCTTTCTGGCCATCTTTGGGAATGATTTCAGGTACGTTGATCCAAACCACATCCCTGCCGGGTTTTAGCTTGTAGACGGTCCAGTTCGGGGTCCAGGTATAAAAGAAGACGGGCTTCCCATCATTATAACGCGCTATGGCATCTGCCATACTGGCGCTGTAGCCGGCCTTGATCAGGTTGATATGATCCCACAGATCATAGTTGTCCATGTGAAAAGCGATGGTCTTTTCACACCCCCACCCCGGCGGGCAGGCCACCAGATCCGCTTTGCCGTCGTCGTTGGCATCGAATGCCTTTTTCACCTCTTCTCTTCTAAAATCATCCAAAGACGTGATGTCATATTTTTCCGCATGCGCTTTGGACACCAGGTATCCCTGCACCGCCCCGGCTTTTACAACGATTCCGGCCATGGTCATTTTGTCTTTCCAGTTGGTGGGCAGGAATTCATGATGAAGCGGAAACCACCCGTTCGCCCAGAAATCCAGATCGGCGGCGGCCAGAGACCGGTAAAATACGGGGGCTGCCAGTTTTTTCGGCTCCTTCACCTCGTAGCCTAACTCTTCACAGGCCCTTGAGTAAAGAGCCTCCAGAAAAAACCCCGTTGTCCATGTGGCACAGCCCGGCGTAACGGTTTTCCCCTTGCCCGGCAAAGCCACTTCGGCCTTTTCCGTGGCTTTCTCTTTTACAGCCTCGGACGCTTCTTTGACTGTCTCTTCGCCCGGCTGTTCAGTCTTTTCCTCCTGGCCGCAGCCGATAAGCAGGAAAATGCAGAAGATGCCAAGCACCCATGTCATCTTTTTCATGATACACCTCGCTTTTTTTAATGTGATTATAGATAATCGCTTCATCAGTCAGAAACACCGCATTTCTGAAGGACGGCGGACATAAAGCAATTGCCATCACCATTGCCGCTCCCATTTGCCTCATCATTCTGCGGCACGATATTTACAACAAAGTTGGATACCGGTTGGGGCCCGGCGCCAAACAGGCTAAAAACAAAAATTTGCCGGTGTGCATTTTGATAACATATATATAGAATATAAGAATATTTTCATGGCTATCCAAAAATTAGTGACTCGGATTGATTTGCCCATCTGGACCGGATGATTTTTCTGACGATTTAAAAATGACGGTCTCGTAAAACGTCGATTTAGAGATGGCAAAGCAAAATGTTCAAGATCGCGGCGCGCAAATCCAGAGGAATGCAGAGCACTTACTCGTACGTATAATTCCGGGGGATGATCCAGCGCAACAAAGATATTGGACTTTTTGCAAAGCCATCAAAAATAATGATAACCAATAACTATATATACATCAACAACATCGCTACTGCCATCACGGTAAATTTATTCTATCTATTTTTCAGGCGGGCACGGTGGCCCGCCCTTCTACGCGACAATGCCAACATTTTGTAGGGTCGGCCACCGTGCCGACCTTATATGCTTCAAGCACTGAATAATTCCGGACCGACAGCCCCATGCCAATGGCTCAGGCGCCTTCGGGCGGCTGCCAGGGAGATAGCCATCTAACCCGGTAAACAATTTCTACTTGATATCAAAGGCTTGCTTGTATAGCTTGATTCTTCGCCAAGGAACAAATTCAGCTGAAATCAATTCCGGTACGAACCGTTAATGCAGCGACAGGGACGGGCTATGTCATTTGAAAAAGAAAGTTTGAGCATATTGCATGACGCTCTGGATCGTTTAGAAGAGGGATTCAAGGATTTACCGGCGCATGAAGCAGATTTGGATATGGCCGGATTGCGGCGCGTCATGCTGGAAGTCGCCGGGAAAATGCAGGACAATTACCCCTATCATCATCCCCTGTATGCCGGGCAGATGCTAAAACCCCCGCATGCCATCGCCCGCCTGGCCTACATGCTGGCCATGTGGATAAACCCCAACAACCACGCGCTGGATGGCGGGCGCGCAAGTTCCGCCATGGAAAAAGAAGCCGTAGCGGATATTGCCGCAATGTTCGGCTGGGATATACATTTGGGCCATCTGTGCGGCGGCGGCACCATGGCCAATATGGAGGCCCTGTGGGTCTCGGGGAACCTTCATCCGGACAAAAAAATTGTTGCTTCTGAGCAGGCCCACTACACGCACAGCCGGCTCTCCGAGGTGCTAAAGCTGCCCTTTCAATCCATTGCCTGCGACAAAAAGGCCCGGATGGATGTAAATGCGCTGGAGGATACGCTAAAAAAGTGCGATGTCGGAACCGTGGTGGCCACTCTGGGAACTACAGCCGCCGGCGCTGTGGATCCGTTAGCGGATATCCTTGAGCTAAAGAAAAAATACGGTTTCCGCATTCATGCGGATGCCGCCTATGGCGGCTATTTCATCCTTGCGGATAACCTGGCGGCAGACACCCGGCTGGCATTCGACCGGATTTCAGACGTGGACGCCATCGTGGTCGACCCCCATAAACACGGACTTCAGCCCTATGGCTGCGGCTGTGTGCTGTTTAAAGACCCGTCTGTCGGCAAATTCTATAAACACGACTCGCCATACACCTATTTCAGTTCGGAAGATCTGCATCTCGGCGAAATCAGCCTGGAATGTTCCCGCGCCGGTGCCGCGGCCGTGGCTTTATGGGCGACCCTGCGGATGTTTCCCCTGACACGGGGCGGAGAGTTCGCGCAAGGTTTGGAAAAAACCCGCAAAGCCGCCATTTCTTTGTTTGATAAAATCCAGGAGAGCGGCCGGTTTCTCACCGCATTTCGGCCGGAATTAGATATAATCATCTGGGCGCCGACTGCCCGAAAAGCCAGCGAAATTTCCCGCCAATCAAAAGAATGGTTTGCCTTCGCAGCCCGACAAAATCTTCATCTGGCAGTGGCCAGCTTTCCCAAAGCCATCCTTGCGCCTTACTGGGATATTGACTGGGACCAGGAGCCCGTCGCCTGCCTGCGGGCCTGCCTGATGAAACCTGAACATTTGGATTGGGCTGAAAAAATCAGCCGGCTATTGATGGAACCGCACCATATATTGAAAAATCAGGCGTAAGATTTCTCAATGCATGACAGTATGGACAGATTTTAGCGCCCCTTTGAGCTGCTTTCTCTTAATCTGCCGCCCCAGCAGAATAAACCGCTTTTTACGCATTATTCAAAATTTGAATTTGACATGCAGGCGGCAGCCCCATATTAATATATATAGAGTATTCTTATAGCTTTCCTGTCAGCCGATCCAGCAAAAACAAACCGTTTGATTATCATTTTTAAATACAGCCTCTATGGAAAGAAGACCCATGTCTCTGGCCAAGATAAGCAAGCCCCGCCTGCAACGCGTCTTGCCCAGATATCGGCTTTTCAGCCTCTTGGATGAAAACCGATCCTTTCCGGCCATCTGGGTCTCAGGGCCAGGGGGGGCCGGCAAAACGACCCTGCTTGCAAGTTATCTTGACCATCACCAAATGCCCTATCTCTGGTATCAAATCGATGAGGGCGATTCGGATGTGGCCACCTTCTTTTATTACATGCAGATGGCCGGGCAAAAGATCGCGCCCCGGTTAACAAGCGAGCTGCCTACTCTGGCCCCGGAATACATGGGCAATATTTCCGCATTTACCAAAAGATTTTTTGAGGAACTCCTGGACCGTCTTAAAAAACCCGGGGTAATGGTTATTGATAATTACCAGGATGCCTATGCTTCCAGCCGGCTCCATGAAATTCTGCGCGATGCCCTGGCAGTTATCCCCGAACAGATAAACCTATTTATTCTAAGCCGCACGGATCCGCCCGCTTCCCTGTCCCGGGCACAGGCAGGCAATATTTTGTATAAAATCGACTGGCCGGAACTTCGCTTTCAGCCCGACGAGACCCGGAATTTAATTTCCTCTTTAAATCACCATCCCTGTTCTGAAAAATCCTTTGAGTATCTATACCGCAAAACAGAGGGATGGGTGGCCGGCCTGCTGCTACTCTTGAAACACACAGATTTTCAGAGCATTGACGAAACCGTTTTTACACAAATCAATGAAGACGTGGTCTTCGACTATTTTGCCAGTGAGATCCTAAGGGAGGCTGATCCAGAGATGCAGCACTTTTTACGGATCACCTCCGTACTTCCCCTGATGACCGAGCAGATGGCCGCTGAATTAACCGGAAACAGCCATGCATATCAGCTTTTACAAAAAATGGTTAAAAACCATTGGTTCACCAGCCGATTCACCGACCGGAAACCGATCTATCAGTATCATCCTATGTTTCGGGAATTTCTGTTAAATCATGCCTTGGATGTATTTCCCGGCCCCCGGATGACCCGGCTTAAATCAGAAGCCGCCAGACTGCTGGCCGCTGAGGGGTTCACAGAACCGGCCGTTTCCCTGTTTTTTGAATCCGGAGATGTTCAGGATGCCATTCGGCTGATACTAAAGCAGGCCAGGGAGATGATGCTTCACAGTCGGTTCCAAACCCTGGAGGAATGGCTCAGACGACTGCCTGAGGACATTGTTGCAACACATCCCCGGGTCCTTTACTGGCTGGGCGCCTGCCGTTTATACATTGATCCGGCCGAAGGGATCGAATTCTTTGAAAAGGCAATGACCCATTTTGAGGCCCGGGCGGACAAGGTGGGGGCTATATTCTGCATTTGCGGGGTGATTGACTCAATTGTTTTCAGGTTTGGCACGTTTAAACCGCTTGATCGATGGATCACGAAACTGACAGGCTACTCAAAAGGATTTAGATCCCTGCCATCCGAAGAGGTAAAGGCACGAATGACTTTCAGCATGCTCCATGCGCTTTCGTTCAGGCAACCCACCCATCCCGGGATCAAAACCTGGGAAAACCGCGGTCTGGAAATCCTGCAGCACAAAAGGCCGGCAGAGATAAAAATACGATTGATTCTGCCATTTATATTAATACGCATATTTACCGGCAATCTGAGCGAGGCGGAATACTTCATCACCACTCACCGGGACACCCTAAAAACCCCGAATTTGCCTCCGCTCGCCCTGATTGCCTTTAAAAAACTGGAAGCATTTTATTGCTGGATGAGCGCAGATTTTGAAACCTGCCGCAACGTTGTGGAAAGAGGAAGAATTTTGGCGGCAGCCACCGGCATTCAGATTACATCCGCTTTTCTTTCAATCCATGGCGCGGCCGGCGCCCTGAGCAGCGGTGATTTGGGAAAAGCGCGTGAACACCTGCAGACGGCAACAAAATACGTAAGCATGGAATCCGCCGCAGTCAGCGAATTATTCCACACGATAAGCGTATGGCAGGCTCTGCTGGAAGGGGATGCGGCAAAGGCATCGCTCCATGCCGAACTTGCCCTGGATCACGCAGCAAACACCGGCATGCCTTTTTCTGCTGCCGCAAGCCATCTGGGATACGCACTCGCCCTCCATGCATCCAAAAAAGCAACTGAGGCTGACAGGGCGCTCAAAAAGGCGATTTTAATTGCCCGCCGCAGCAACACCCGGCCAATTGAATTCGCCGCCTATCTGGCCCAGGCAGAGTTCGCCCTTGACCACGGGGATGGAGCCAGGGCCCGCCATTTTTTAAAAACCGCCATGGCCATCGGCAATTCCCATCAATTTTTAAACACCTGGTTCTGGCGGCCGGATCAAATGGTTAGGCTCTGCTGCAAGGCGCTTGAGGCAGATATCGAGGTTTCCTACGTCCAGAAGCTGATCCGCTGCCGAAAATTAACGCCTGATGCAGCGCCCCTGGCGATCGAAAATTGGCCCTGGCCCCTTAAAATTTATACGCTCGGCCGCTTCACAATTATCAAAGACGGAAAGCAGCTGACATTTTCCAAGAAAACGCAGGAAAGACCCCTTACCCTGCTCAAAACCATTATTTCGATGGGCGGCCGCGAGGTCAGTATAAACGGCATCGCCGATTTCCTATGGCCGGAAGCGGATGGCGATGCCGCCCACGGCGCTTTTAAAACCACGCTGCATCGGCTTCGCAAGCTGCTTGGCTTTCATGAGGCAATTCTGGCAACGACCGGGACCCTTACGCTTGACCCCAAATACTGCTGGGTAGACGCATGGGTTTTTGAACGCACCCTTTCAGAGGCGGATGCTGTCTGGCAATCCGGGGAAAAAGACAAAGATTCTGCCCAAGCGGTCGAACTGACCCGAAAGGCGTTGAATTTATACAAGGGGATGCTTTTTCAATCCGAAGATAACCAGGTGTTTTTTTTGCGCGAGCATCTTCATAATCGATATTTGAAAGCTGTCAACCGCCTGGCAGCGTATTGGCAATCATGCGGCGCTTATGAAAAGGCCGTTGAGCTTTATGGCGCCGGACTCAAGGTGGATGAGCTTGCGGAATCTTTTTATCAAGGCCTGATGGTATGCAACTACCGCCTTGGCCGAGAGGCCCGGGCTCTGGCCGCCTATAACCAATGCCGGAAAGTTCTGGCCGCAGTTTATAACCTATCGCCCTGCCAGGAAACCGAGGCTTTAGCAAAAGAACTTTCCCTTTCACCAAAAAACCAATAAAAAAATTTTCCTTTCTCCAAATATGTAACTCTCCTGTAACCCCTTGCCCGATAATTTGTTTCATAAGCCGGATAATTATTCCGGTCCAACAAACAAAAGGAGGGGGGCTTATGAAAAAAACAATTTTTGCATTAATCGTCACTGGATGTCTTTTGGGAACGGCCGGTTTTGCTGCGGCCGGCAGCAGCGCCCTGGAGGGTTATTATGACAATTATATCATGAAAAAAATCAATAATTGTTACAAAACCGCTTCTGTGCTGCAGAAATGCGATAATCCCAGAGTGAGCGATCTAAAAAGGATGCAATCCGAAAAGGCAATATTTTACACAGAAAATAAAGCTCAACTGATCAGATCAATGATAGAAAAAAACGTTGGATCAGAGCCTTATAAACTAGACTATTTTCTTATTACTGAATTCAAAAACGGAAAAGCTAAACACTGAGATATATTTGCACTTATATCTATGAATCATTCTGGGGAAAATACTTGACAGGCGAAAATAAACAAAGATAATAAAAAATTATAACTTTCGGGGGGCATAAGCTATGGAAGCATTTTAAAAATGAAGCCGCCAAATAGAGTTTATCTAGTCAAAGCCGCATTGTTATTTACCGGATTTTCGCCTTCCCGGCAACAAAATCCGGTCAGCCCAAAAGCCACAAAGGCGAAATTTTCCATACCGGAGAAGCCTTTGCGGCTTTTTTATTAGGACCTAAATTTAGGTAGGAATATTCAAATGGGGGCGGCAAAATCCGGCTGGGTCTGCGTATGTTTGTTTTTAAGTTTATTTTTGTATTTATCCGGCAGCGTTACGCGGGGCCACGCGCAGGAAGAAACCTCTCCCCCCGCACAAGAAAAGAGCAAAGTCTTCCTGTTGGACGAGATCCGGGTAACGGCTGAGGAGCTTGAACAGGATATTCAAACCCCCAATATGGATACGATCAAACCGGAGTTGTTTCCCATGGGGATCAGCACGACTGTGGATTCGGCTCTGGAAAGACAGCCCGGCGTTGATGTTCAGCGGATCCAGGAAGTGGGCACCGCTGTTGATGACGACTCGATAAAAATCCGGGGATTTGGTGCCCGCCGGATTAAAGTGGCACGCGACGGAAGGCCGTTAAATACCACCGGCGTTGCAGGGGGCTATTTTATCGATTGGACCCTTATCCCGCTGGCAAATGTTGAAAGGATTGAACTCATTAAGGGCGTGGCGGATCCCCGGTACGGCAATGTCCTGGGCGGTGTGGTTAATCTCATAAGCAAAACCCCGCCCCGGCAGGGTCCAGTAACCGAGCTGGCCACCACAGCGGCCAGTTACGAAACCTGGGCGATAGATGCGTATCATGCCTGGAAACCCGGAGCCTTCGAATACGCGATAACTTTAGGTTCCCAGACAAGCCAGGGCTACCTGAGAAATGGCGATTTGGACTTCGGTCATATGGATCTGAAATTGGGTTATGATCTGCCGACCCGGACCCATGTGTATGCAGACCTATCCTACCGAAAGCTTGAAAAGGGCTTTATTGTAAACAACCGGCAGTCGAATGATCCGGAGGATCCTCTCTATGGTGTGCCGATAGATCCTGATTATCCGGCCTCTGATGGGGAATATATGTACGGCGGCATGGGTGCCGATGCAGAACCGGGGGCCTGGTGGGAAAAGGAGCAGTGGCTGTTTGACTTCGGCCTGACGCATCCGGTCATGAGATCCGGTGAATTTTTTATCCGGTACTGGCAGAACCATGGTGATCGCGAAGCCTTTAACACCCGCGGGGAAGCCGACCGCATATTTCACAAAAAATTCTATGATGACCGGTCCTGGGGCACATCCACAGATTACACACATGAGCTAGCGCATCAGACAATTACATTCGGCGCGGATTTCAGCTACCTTAAGGATGACGGGAATAAAAATTACGCCAATGATTTCCGTGACCCCTTCAGCACCCCGTATTATGTGGCCGCCAAAAATTTGGGGGTCTATGCCATGGATGATCTCCGGCTTTTCAATGACAAACTATGGATTACGCCTGGCGTGCGGTTTGTTTCATATGACGGCAAATCCGGGCCCGCCGGCATCGAAAGGGGGGTGCCGGACATTGAAATGGACGGATGGGCCCCATCGCTTAAACTTACCTACAATTACCGCGCCAGCGATCTCGTCTATCTCAGCGTGGCCCGGGCGCTGCGCATGCCGACCCCTCCCGAACATTTCTGGCATTATGATGCAAATGCGGCCGGCGTTGATACCAGTATGCTGCCGTTTAATGAAGAAGACGGGCTCATGCTTCAGGCCGGCTGGAAAGCCTATATCACCCCAAAAACTAGAATTGATCTGTCTCCCTATTATTACCGTATCGATGATTATATCCAGTTTGATTTAATCAACTTTGTATCATATAATATTAATAAAGCTGAGCTCTATGGTTTGGAATGCCAGATATCCCAAATTCTGCCCTATGGATTTTCCGCCTTTGCCAACTATACCTACCAAAAAAGCCAAACCGAGGGCGACCCGTTTGTGGAAAATTTCGTCGTCCCGGCTGATCGCGATTTTGGCGAAATCCCCGGACTACCTGAGCACAAAGGCAACCTCGGCATGCAATACAAGTCGCCAAGCGAGGCTAAAATCGCCGTGTTTTTGCAGGCAGTCTCGGACCAGGAGGTCATCTACAGCTATAACAGCCTGAATTTTGAAGTTGAACCGGTGCTTAAAGTCTTTGAACAGAAAAGCTACATGACGGTTGATGTCGAGGGACATTATCCCATTGGTGAAAAACTTGAAATCGGTATATTTGCCAGAAACCTGCTGGATGAAGAATATGACCAGCGGTTCGGGTTTCCTGCTTCCGGCCGGACCATTGGCGCCACCCTGCAGGCCACCTTTTAGCCAAGGCCGCATATTGAAAAAATTGCGCAATCCTCCTATCCTACAAACGTTTTCAGCATGCTTGTGATATTTCGAAACAGCCTGGTTCTCATTTGTTTATTGCTGTTTACGGTCAGCCTGCCCGCAGGCCGGGCGGATTCACCCCGAACAGTGGTTGACAGCCGCGGAGTGGAAATCCAACTGCCCGCAAAAACACAACGGGTCGTGGCAATAAGTGACGGCTTGGTCGAAGGGGTGATGACGGTTCTGGGGGTTGAAGGAAAGCTTGTAGGGCTTGGCTCTCAGTCTCTGACCAAAACCTGGTCCTACCGGTTTGAAGGCCGGGACGGCGAAACCGTGACCTATGTAAACGGCATGAATCCCGTCTTGTGCATAAACCCCTGGCTTTCTGAATTGCCGATGGTTGCCCGGGGTCCGGCCATTAACTATGAAACCCTTCTTTCCCTGCGGCCGGATCTGGTCATTTTACGGCTTGGCTCATGCAGCCTGCCGGCCGCCGACGATCGTGTTCAGATGGCCCTGAAGACCCTGGATATTCTGGGGTTGACTACCGTCGTTCTTGAAGGCCCTTATTTTTCCGGATTCCCGAACCCGGAAAATATTTCAAATGAAATAGAAATCCTTGGCCGGCTCTTTGGCAGGGCCCAGCCGGCAGAACGTCTTTCCCGTTTTATAAAGACGCAGATTCAGGAAATTGAACGCCGCACCCGGCAGATTAAAACCGAAAAAAAACCGCGCGTCATAATACTCGGCCTCTCATCTGCGGCCCGAAAAAATGGGGCAGCCGGCCAGGCCTTTGGTTTGGACACCATTGAGTCCTATCTTATCGAGCAGGTGGTGCATGCGAAAAATGCCTTCCAGTCCCCGGGCCACTTCAAACCCGTCAGTGCCGAACATTTGCTGGCGATCAATCCGGATGTCATCATCCTTTGCACAGCCGCGGGCTACCATCCCCCCCGGGAACTTTTCGAGGCCCCTTACTATCGCCATCTGCGGCAGCTTAAGGCTGTAGCTGATGAGCGGGTCAAGGCGCTTCCATGGACGCCGTGGAACTGTGAAAAACGGCTTGAGTATCCAATTGATGCCATGGTAATAGCCAAAGCCGCGTATCCGGAACTTTTCAGCGACATTCATCTGGGCGACTGGCTCCTTGATTTTTATCAGGGCTTATATGGCGTGGATGAAGAAACAGCGAAAAAACTCCGTTCGGCGCAATGGATGGATTGGACGGTTACGGATGAAAAATAATACAAACATATTCAGGCCGCTGGCCGTTTTTTTTATCCTGATTGCCACAGCCGCAGTTGCGCTGGGTACTGGCAAATATGATGTCTCCCCGGTGGAAGTTTTCCGGGCATTTTGGGCCGGCATTTTTTCTTTGGACGAACCTTGCGGCATACCGAGTATTCACCTTACCGTAATCTGGATGCTGCGGCTGCCGCGTATTCTCATGGCCTTGATCGTAGGCGCCGCTCTCTCGGCGGCGGGGGCTGTTTTTCAGGGATGTTTCCGCAATCCCCTGGTTGAGCCCTATATCCTCGGGGTGTCAGCAGGGGCGGCGTTTGGCGCGGCCCTGGGCATGCTTTTTCCGTATTTTTTTTCGGTCCAGCTGTTTTCATTCGTTTTCGGCATCGTTGCCGTGGCATTCACCTACGGCTTCGGCCGCATCCGGGGCGAAACCCCGATGATCACCCTGATCCTGGCCGGCGTTATCACGGGCTCTCTGTTTTCTGCCATGGTATCAATTTTGAAATATATGGCCCAGGACGCCGCGCTGCGGGGAATCGTTTTTTGGCTTATGGGGGGCTTTTATTTCGCCACCTGGACAGATATCGGATGGCTTCTCCCCGTTATTGGGGGCTGCCTTCTTATCATGGGAAAACTCGGCTGGCAGTTAAACATTCTTTCTCTGGGTGATGCTGAGGCCCGCTCATTAGGCGTGAATCCGGAGGCTTGCCGCATTGTATTGATTATCCTCGCAACCCTGGCCGCTGCCGCCGCCGTATCCGCTGTGGGCATTATAGCCTGGGTGGGCCTGATGATGCCCCACGCCGCCCGGATGCTGGTGGGCCCGGATCACCGCCGGGTTTTACCGACAGCCGCGGCCATGGGCGGGATTTTTTTAATTATCTGCGATACCCTGGCCCGCACCCTGATCACCGCCGAAATCCCCATCGGCATCATCACCTCCATCGCCGGCGCCCCCTATCTTTTTTATCTCCTGCGAACCAAAACCCAAACCAGCCTGGTGTAGCCTCCATGCTAAGGATTAATAATCTGAAATTCGGGTATGACCCGGCCGTTCCCATCCTTAACGGGATAAGCTTTAATATACCATCCGGCGGGTTATGTGCCCTGTTCGGGCCGAATGGCTGCGGCAAAACGACGCTTTTCCGCTGCTGCCTGAAGCAGGTAAAACCCCAAAAGGGAACTGTTTATATAAACGGCGGCAATATCCACACGTTTTCCATAAAGGAAATGGCCAGACAGGTGGCCTACGTCCCCCAGGAGCACCAGAGTCCATTCCCATACCTTGTCAAAGATATGGTACTCATGGGAAGAAATCCCCATACAAGTTCTTTTTTCGGCATCCGGGCCGGGGATCGGGAAAAAGCATGGGAGGCGCTCTGCCTGATGGGAATCGCAGATATGGCCGAGCGTCCCTGCAATCAGCTCTCCGGCGGAGAGCGCCAATTGGTGCTGATCGCCCGGGCCATCGCCCAGGAAGCCCGGGTGATGTTTCTCAATGAACCCACCGCTGCCCTGGATTTCAGCAATCAAATCCGTATCTGGCGGCTTATCAAACGAATAAGCCGGAAAGGGATCACGGTGCTTGCCTGCACCCACAACCCCAACCATGTCACCTGGTTTTGCGACCAGGTGGTTGTCATGCATCAGGGGACGCTGATTGCCCAGGGTCCTCCGGGAGACGTCATCCGCGAACCGGTTTTGGATGCAATTTATCGCGGCATGTGCGAAGTCACGGACTTAGACGGAATTCCGATGGTGACGCCGAAAGATCTTAAAGCCTAAAATCATTGCAATAAGGCAGAAACCGAACAAGAATTGGGGTAGAGAAGATGCGCGAAGACAACAGGACATATCACAAATCCTTTATACTGGATATGGACGGGGTGGTCTATACCGGCTCAAAACTGCTCCCCGGGGCAAAGGAGTTTGTCGGCCGCCTAAAGAAGGGCAATTACAATTTTTTGTTCCTGACCAACAACTCTTACCATTCCCCCGGGGAATTAAGAGAGAGGCTGTTAAACATGGGAATCGATGTGACAGAGGACTATTTCTATACCTCTGCCATGGCCACCGCCAGTTTTCTTAAAGTGCAGCGGCCAAGTGGCTGCTCGGCCTATGTGATCGGCGGCAAGGGCGTTATGGATGAACTCGAAAAGGCGGGAATCACCATCACGTCTGACAATCCGGATTATGTCATCATCGCCGAGACCGAAGAATATGATTATGCCAAAATCATTGAGGCCACCCTGCTGATTCAGGAGGGGGCAAAATTTATCGCCACCAATCCGGATTTAACCGGCCCAAGCCTGCGGGGGCCGGTGCCCGCCTGCGGGGCCCTGGTGGCGCCCATCCAAAAGGTGACCGGCGTTGCCCCGTATTTTCTGGGAAAGCCCAATCCGGTGATGATGTTTCTGGCGCGCAAAAAACTGGGGGTGCATTCGGCGAACTGTTTTATGATCGGCGACCGGATGGATACCGATATTGTGGGCGGCCTGGAATCCGGCATGACCGCCTGTTTGGTTCTTTCCGGGGTAACCACCCCGGAAATCATGAACCGTTTTCCATATCAGCCGGATTATGTTTTCGAGAATCTGGGCGAAATCGATCCGGATGCCATTGTATCAAGAAGAAACCGGGTGGAGAGTTAGGTCTTACAAACCGCTTGCAAAAAATTAATATATGATGTTATTATAGAAACTTCCGCTACTGTCATTCCGAGGAGCGCCAGCGACGAGGAATCTTATTGTAAAAGATTTCTCGCTGTCGCTCGAAATGACAGTATGGACGGACATTGAGGGCCTTTTTTAGTTACTTTCTGCAAAAATGCCGTTTTTTTGTGCGGCGAGCCGGATCAGGCTTCAAAATACTTTTTCAGCTCAGCATACCCCGCCTCATAGCCGACAGCGATCAGTTTTTTGGCCCCTTCGGGATCGGTCCGGCTGAAAGCGTTTACATCCGGGGCGATTAGAATATCCGCGGCCTCGCTCTGCATCCGGGTGGCATTGTCAATCGCGATATCAATGGCATTGCAGAGCACATCGATAACATCTTCAGGTTCCTGATAACGGCGGTTGGCATTTAAATCCACTCCGATGCGCACCGTCGCGCCCAAAGACGTCAGTGCGGATAGCGGCACGTTTTCCACCAGGCCGCCGTCTACCAGAAACCGATCCTTTAGTTTAACCGGTGAAAAAATACCCGGCACGCACGTGCTGGCCATCACTGCAAGCGAGAGATCGCCCTGTTTTAAAATCACCTTTTCACCGCTTCCAATGGCGGTGGCCACCAGGGCCAATGGAATTTGGGCCGCTTCAATGGGGCGCTCCCCGACATATTCTTTGATGATGCCGCCAAGCTTCTCATTGGACAGAAACCCGTGCTTTGAAAATGTAAACCCCGTAATATCAAGCCACTTCAAATCCCCCACCATGGTCTCAATATCGGCAAGCGGGATGCCGAAGGCATATAACCCGGCAATAAATGCGCCGATGCTGGTGCCTGAAATACAATCAAGCCTTATATCGTATTGCTCGATCGCTTTTAACACCCCCACATGCGCAGCCCCCAGCACAGCCCCGCCGCCCAGGGCCAGGCCGATCTTTTCGGATTGATGGTTTTCACTCATGGCATTTCCGTCTAAAATGGGTTGATGATATGCGCCCTGGGGCTCCGGTTAACGGGAAAGCCGCCGGTATTTGATGCGATGCGGCCGCTCTGCGGCATCGCCCAGACGTTTCTTGCGGTCTTTTTCATACGCCGAGTAGTTGCCTTCAACCCATACCACCTGGCTGTCGCCTTCAAACGCCAAAATATGGGTGGCGAGCCGGTCCAGAAACCAGCGGTCATGGCTGATGACCACGGCACACCCCCCGAAGTTCTCCAGGGCCTCCTCAAGCGCGCGCATGGTATTGACATCCAGATCATTGGTGGGCTCATCGAGAAGGATAACGTTTCCGCCGGATTTCAGCATGCGCGCCATGTGCACGCGGTTTCGTTCGCCGCCGGAAATCCGGTCCACTTTTTTCTGCTGGTCGGCGCCGGTGAAATTAAAGGCCGCGACATAGGCCCGGGATTTGACGGTGACATCGCCCAGTTCAATATTGTCCGCTCCCTCGGAGATGGCCTCCCAAATGGTTTTTTCCGGAGCCAGGGCATCGCGCTCCTGATCCACGCAGGCCAGCCGGACGGTATCACCAATTCGCAAACTCCCCGAATCAGGGGTTTCCTTTCCCATGATCATCCGAAACAGCGTGGTCTTTCCCGCGCCGTTGGGGCCGATCACCCCCACGATCCCGCCGGGCGGCAGACTAAATGACATATTCTCAAACAGCAGACGATCGCCATAGGCCTTGGATACGGCATCCGCCTCCACCACCAGTTTACCCAAACGCGGGCCCGGCGGAATATAGATCTGCATGTCCCGGGCCTGGTTTCTGCCCTGTTCGGAAAGCAATTGTTCATAGGCCTTGATGCGGGCTTTTGATTTGTTCTGCCGCGCCTTGGGCGACATCCGGATCCATTCCAGCTCATTTTCCAGGGTTTTTTGCCGACGGCTGTCCGCTTTTGCCTCTTTTGCGAGGCGCTCCTGTTTCTGCTCCAGCCAGGACGTGTAATTGCCTTTCCAGGGGATGCCCCGGCCGCGGTCAAGTTCCAGAATCCAGCCGGCCACATTGTCCAGAAAATACCGGTCGTGGGTGACGGCAATCACGGTGCCCTCGTATTGCTGGAGGTGTCTCTCCAGCCAGGCCACGGTTTCAGCATCCAGATGGTTGGTGGGCTCATCCAAAAGAAGGATATCCGGTTTCTGCAGCAAAAGCCGGCATAAGGCCACGCGCCGCCGTTCACCGCCGGAAAGGACGCTTACCGAAGTTTCACCGTCCGGACATCGCAGGGCATCCATGGCCATCTCGATCCGTGAGTCCAGATCCCACGCATCCGCTGCATCCAGTTTATCCTGCACCTCGCCCTGCTTTTGGATCAGTTTGTCCATCTCATCATCAGACATGGGCTCGGCGAACTGTTCGTTAATCCGGTTATATTCCGCCATCAGGGCGGCAATGTCCTGTACGCCCTCTTCCACAATTTGGCGCACGGTCTTGTCATTGTCCAGCACCGGCTCCTGTTCCAGGTGCCCCACGGAATAGCCCGGTGTAAAGCCGATCTCGCCGTTATATTCCGTATCGACGCCGGCCATGATCCGAAGCAGCGTGCTTTTACCCGCCCCGTTTAATCCGAGCACACCGATTTTTGCCCCATAGAAGTAGGACAGCGAAATATCTTCAATAATGGGTTCCTTGTTACGGTATTTGCTGACCCGGTTCATGGAGCAGATGACTTTATTGGGGGCTTGGCTCATGTTAAATCCTTTTGTTTTTCATAATTTACCTAAAATTGCCGTAATACCACTCGAAAACCGCCTTTTCCAGACACCTTTTATAAAGGAGTTCGATTAATGATACTTGTACAAGCAATGTAACGGAAGGCTTCAGCCTTCCAGCAGACGCACTCTGTTAAAACGGCACCTTCTGCGAATGGCGGGCTAAAGCCCGCCGCTACATATTATTTTGCAGGAACTGTATAAAAGGTAAAAAAATTGAGCTCAATGGCATTCAATTGGAAATAAAAGAACTCTGCCCGCATTGTCAAGGAATATGCCCGAACCGATTTGGCCTTGAACAAAACCGACAGAAAGCGTATGTAATCCCCATGAAAGATCCAGTGCAGCGCATTGCCGCCATCCATGATCTGTCCGGCTTTGGCCGGGCCTCGCTGACCGTGGTGATCCCCATACTCTCAACCATGGGCGTCCAGGTCTGCCCTCTGCCCACAGCGGTTCTGTCCACGCACAGCAAATTTTCCGATTACCATTTTGTGGACCTGACTGATCACATGCCGGCCATGATCGACCACTGGCAGCGGCTGGAGGTTGAATTCGATGCCATATACAGCGGATTTCTGGGATCGCACCGTCAGGTTGCCATTGTCACCGATTTTATTGAGCACTTCCGAAAGCCGGATCAGCTGGTGGTGGTTGATCCTGTGCTGGGAGATGACGGGGTCATCTACGGGCCGCTGGGGACCGATATGGTGGCTGAGATGCGCTCCCTGATTACCCATGCCAGTGTGATCACCCCCAATATGACCGAAGCCGCCCTGCTTTTGGAAGAGCCCTACACTCCGAACCCCGGTATTTCTAAAATCAAAGACTGGGCCATTCGGCTGGCGGAAAAAGGCCCGGAAATCGTGATCATTACATCTGTGCCAGAGAATGAAAGGGGAAAAACCACTTCGGTTGTGGCCTACAACAGCCGGCACAAGCGTTTCTGGAAGGTCCTGTGCGACTATCTGCCGGCCGATTACCCGGGAACCGGAGACGCCTTTGCCAGCGTGGTGGTGGGGTGCCTCCTGCAAGGCGACAGCCTGCCGATTGCCCTGGACCGGGCTGTGCAGTTCATCTCACTGGGCGTACGGGCCACATTCGGCCACACCTATGACACCCGCCAAGGGATTCTCCTGGAGCGGGTGCTCGGCAACCTTAGGGCCAGCGTGCAGATCAGCAGCTATGAAATTCTTGATTAATGCCGTATAATAGGTGATCCCATGACACTCTATCGGTTGCTCATCTGGCTGCTGCGCGTTTTCAGCTATCTCTATTTTGTTGAAGTACGTGTCCTGAATCCCGAGCGGATGCCTAAATACGGCCCGGTAATCCTTGCGGCCAATCATCCGACTTCAATACTGGATGCGATCCTGCTGGCTCTGCATACCCGCCGCCAGATTCACTTCCTGGCAAAAAGCGCTTTGTTTCGGAATCGGCTGATCGGGGCGCTGCTCCACCGGCTTGGGGCCATCCCGGTATATCAGGCCCATGAAATAGAAGCCCATGAGAATAGAAATATCGGGGTCTTTGAAGAGGTTTATAAACTATTTGAACGCGGCGGGTGCCTGGGCCTTTTTCCCGAGGGGCAAAATTCGCCTGCCGGTAAAGTGACAGAGCTTCGAACCGGGGGCGCCAGAATGGCCCTGGGGGCCGAGGCGCGGAATCAATTCCAGCTTGGGCTGACCATTGTGCCTGCGGGGCTCAATTATGAGCATCGGGAGCTTTTCATGTCCGCCGTTCTGCTGCGGTTTGGTCCCCCCATCCGGGTGGCGGATTATGAAGCCTCATATGCCCAGGATCAGTCCGCAGCCGTGCTGGAGCTGACATCCGACCTTCAGACATCCCTGCGTCATCAGGCGATTCACGTAGAGGATGATCAGCTCAAAAACCTGGCCGATGATTTATCCGAAGCGCTGGGCTACCAGCTGGCGCCCCTTGCCATGGATGAGCCGGAAACAGCCGGAAGCGGGACAAAACCCCAATCCCTGCTGAAACGCTGGTTATGGCGGCTGCTGGACTGGTACCGGCCGGATACGGCTGATACAGGGGATCCTTTTGAAATCCGAATCCAGGATCGTCAAAACCTGAACGCCATTTTAGCAAAGGCCATGGCCAGTGACCCGGATGCGGTCTCGGACTTGCGCCGTCAGGTGGATCGCTACCAGGACCATTTATCGCAAACCCAACGCAGCCAGGCTCTGAAACGATCAATGGATGCGCCTGTACGCCAGCGGCTGATCCGGCTGCGGATGACCATCTATGCGCTGCTTATGGCGCCCGTGGCCCTTTTCGGATTCGCTCATAACCTTGTGCCCTATCTGTTGACCCGCTACTTGCCGCGTTTTACCCAGGATGAGGCCGTCCGCGCCTTTGCCTATTTCGGCGTCGGATTCCTGGCGTTCGGCCTAACCTATAGCGCCTACGGCTTTTGGCTATGGCATGTCGCCGGCATCGGCTGGAAATGGATACTTGCCTATCTGGCTCTGCTGCCGCCGACCGGGTTTGCTACGCTGCGCTACCGGCGAAACATTATCCTCTACCGGAATAAAATCCTTTTAAGGACTTTTTTCTGGAATAATGCCGAACTGGTCCAGCTTCTGCGCCGGGAGCGCCACAGCATGATCACCCGGTTTAATGAACTGGCTGCCAAATATGAGACGTAACAGGAGGAATCATGTCCGAACTCGACGAACTCAACCGGCAGTTAAAATCCATCGAAGTAAAAATCGCCGAAGCCAGAGCCCGCATGCCGGCCCATTCGGCAAAACCCGGAATGATGACCGAACTGATCGACCTGGAAGACCAGCGGGATAAAATTCTGGAAAAAATTGCGGCCCTGGAGAACAGGGCCGACAACAATCAATAGCCCCGATTATTGCTGGGGCCGTGGATGGCATTCCGTGCAGCTGACCGGACCGGCGCCCATCTGCTTGTGACAACCCGTGCAGTTTTCATGAATGGCCCCGTAGTAGTATGTCAGCTCTTCCTTTTTCCATTCTTCCTGAGACATGGCCGGATCCCGCCGCGGCCTGCCGTCTTTGTCATGACATTCGTAACAGCTCTGTACCGGATCGCCGCGTTTTAGATCAGTCAGGGGCTCGCCGTTCTCATCGTGATGACAGTCTCCGCATCCAAGGCCGTAGCCCTCGGGCTTGGATGCTGCATGCTTTTCATGATCAAACTCCACGATCCCCATCCGGTGCTCTTCAAATGCATTTTCGTTTTTCATTGTTATCATACCGGGAAAGCCCTCAGGCAAAGCCTCCTCGGCTTTTTGTTTGGCACCTTCAGCCGCCTGCTGGGTTTTTTCCTTTAACCCGGCAATTGTTTTTCCGGTTTTTTCTTTTACATTTTCAACGGTCTGCTCGGCCTGCTTTTTCACATCTTCAGCCGCTTCTTGGGTTTCCTTTTTTGCTGTCTCAACCATCTCCCCGGTTTTCTCCTTGGCCGCCTCAACCGTTTCCCTGGTCTTTTCTTCTGCCGCCTTTACAGATTCCCCGGCTTTCTGCTTCAACCCCTCAACGGTTTGCCCGGGCGTTTCTTTCAAACTTTCGGCCGCCTCCCGGGTTTCCTTTTGGCCGGGCTGTTCTGCCTTTTCCTCCTGGCCGCAGCCGATCAGGACGAACAGGCAGGCAATGCCAATAAATAGCGCCATCTTTTTCATAGCTGAACCCTCCTTGTTTAAAAGCTTTGGTCGATAAAGGAAATCAATATGCATAAATAATATTAACGGGATCTGGTATAGCTGTCAAAAAGTTAAGGCCAAAGTGGGGGCCGCAGCTTTTTCCGCCGGATAATTGGCGAACATGAGGATCGCCGGCTTGGCAAAACAGATCGAATTTATTGTTGCATCTTTTATTTTTTATCGGTTAATATAATTACTTTTGTTAGCTAGTATTTTTCAGATCGATAATTGTAACTATTATATCCCAAAAAATGGTGAATGAAAATAAGGACCACCTCTATATGCCGAAAAAGACTTCCATCTTACTTGCAAGCGATAACATTATGTTCCGCGAAGGCCTGAGCTGCCTGTTAAGCAATGACCACCGTTTTAAGGTGTCCGGAGAAACCGGCAGCATTGATGAGACGCTGAAAGCGATTAAACGGTTCAAGGCCGACGTTGTTTTACTAGATTCCACGCTGCCGGAACTGTTCGCCCGGGACGCGGTGGGGCAGATCCGAAAAGCCAACGCCAGCGCCCAGCTCATTGTCATGGGGCAGGACCCGAATATTAACGACATCCGCCATACGATCCAGGCAGGGGCCCTTGGCTTTATTTCGAAAAAAGCGGCATTTGCCGATCTGGCTAAAGCAATTGAAACGGTCCAAAACAATGAACGCTATATCAGCCATGAATATATGAACGCCCTCATCCAGGACTTTGCAAAAGGTGAAGCCTCAAAGCCGGATCTGGCAAGGCATGAGAAACTGACCAAACGGGAACGGCAAATTTTTGAAATGGTGGCCACAGGCCACGACCCGGAGGATATCGCGAAAAAGCTGAATATCAGCATTAAAACCTATTACAAGCACCGGACCAACCTGATGGAAAAGCTGGAGGTCAGCAATATGGCCCAGCTGGTCCGGTTTGCCTTTGACAGCGGTCTGGTCAAGATGGGGAGGGAGAAGTAATTCAGGTGTCAGCCGGACCTCTCGGCCCATTTTCGATACAAGGCAAACTCGTGCTCAAAGTTATCGCTGAAAAGGCCCTTTCCCAGATTGGCTGAGATTTCCGGAATAGCCCAGAAGGCGGCCGAATCGATTTCATCCGGGTTAAAACAAATTTCCCCGTTAAACCGGCAGATGTAAGTAAAGACCAGTTCGGATTCAAAATCATTGGCATGAATGTATTGATAGGCGAATTCCGGCGTTGCCCCGCGAATCCCCAGTTCCTCGGCCATCTCCCGCTGCATGGCATATTCGATGGATTCGCCGCAGTCCACATGCCCGCCCACTGACGTGTCCCACTTGCCCGGGGCCACCGTCTTTTCAAGGGATCGCTTCTGCAGCAGCAGCCGGCCGCGGTCGTCAAAGACCAGGACATGGACCACCTGATGCAGCCAGTCTCGGTTGCCGTGGATTTCGCATCTCGGGGCAGCCCCGCACACCGTCCCCTGCCTGTCCACCACTTCAAGCAGTTCATGGCGGCATACCAGCTCTCGGCAGATATAGTCGGCTGCCGCATCCGCCCCTTTACAGATATGGGGTTTTAACTGCGGCGCATGGGGGGCATAGGCTTCATAGATCCAGTCCCAGGTAAAATTTTCGATCAGGATAGAGGGAATCTCCGCCCTATTTGCCGCGGCAATGCCCCAGGGTGAAATATCGCTTACCACAAGGCGGCATTCAAGCGCTTGCAGCTTTTCGGCAAGCGCGTCCAACTCCCGATCGTTCATCGGATAGGTTTCATCCAGGCGGCCGATGGTGGCCTCAAGGTCCACCGCCAGGGGCGAGCGCTGCACGGTGCCGATATCAGCGCTAAATTCGTGATAGGAAAAGGCGGCGCACAGGGTATTCTCAAAGAACCACGCCGGAACAGTGGTAAACAGGTGCACGTGCACAAACGGCCATTTCTCGGACATGGCGTTAATCACCGCTGCGGCCCGGGATGCATGACCGAACCCGTGCGGCGAGATAAAAAAGGCGATGGCGACCCGGGGATGCATGTTTTGATTCATACCAGGGTCTCCAGCTTATCCCGGATTTCAAAAAAATCCGCCCATGGATAGTAGGATATGCCGGACTTTTCCAGGAATTTGGCCAATGAATCCCTGGCAAATACCGTATCAGCGTGCCGGGCCATTTGAAAATCCGTAATCCCGTCTCCGATCACGATCTGTTCATCCGCGGCAAACGCTTTCATCACTTCCGCCTTGGCCACAAGTTCCGTTCCTATTTCATAGTCTGAAAAAACCTTCAAATGGGTGCCGCTTGTATCCACATCCGCTGCAATAATACGGTACGCCCGCTCGAGCAAGGGCCCCAGCCGGGCCTCCACCATGCCGCGCAGCCCGCCGGATAGCACGATAAACGGGATGCCCTTTTGCTCCAGAAAATCAAGAAGCGATTCAAACCCCGGCCGGATGGGAATGTCCGTTACAAAACGGATAATCTCGGGATATTTTGCCGCCGGTATGGCCTCCACCATTTCCCGGACGCCTTCCCGGATAGTCACTTCGCCCGACTTTAACCGTTTCATCATGTCATCATATTTTTCAGACGCAAACTCTTTTAAAACCGCTTCCAGGCTTTCCCGGGCGGTAATGGTGCCGTCAAAGTCACTGAAGAGAATGCGGTGTTTTTCCGTCATGGTATCTCCCTTGATTTTGGTTTTAAAATGTTAACCCGGCTAGACAAACTGAAGCAAAAACTTCTGCAAAGCCGCCAGCAAGCCGGCGGTCAGCACGATGCCGCCGATGAGATAGTTCACATGGTCATCGGCCAGCGCATAGGAGACTTTCGCGCCCAGCCGGGTGCCTATCATGGACATGGCCAATATCAGCGGAATCAATTGGATCAAAAACGGATTGCTGAAGGTCCCGTCCGGGATCTGGAAAAATATGCCGGCCGCAGCCGCCAGCGTACAGCAAAACGTAATCATCATGGCCGTCCCCGTTGCCGTAAGCGTGGGGTAGGCCAGACAGGCCATCAAAAAAACAGCAAACCCCATCCCGCCCCCGATACCGATCAATCCCACCTGAAATCCCATGGCGGCAACAGCCGGATAAATCAGCCGCGACCGGTACTTGGCCAGGCTCTGGCGGTGGATCCTTGGGGAATGGAGGATGGCCTCCGGGTCGTGCGTCCCGGCGTTCATCTTTAACTTGATTCGATAACCCCGCAATATAAATGCCACCCCGAACAGAATAACCAGAAACCCCGCAGCCCCGCGAAACATCTCCTGGTGATCGGGGATAAATGCGGTCCCCACAGCAATTCCCGCCGCAATCCAGATCATGGCGAATACCGACATCATCAGGCCGAATTTGACGTCCACCCGCTTGTGCGGGTATGCGGTTAACACCATCATGAGGGCATTGCCGCAGTCAATAAGCAAACTAATAAACAGCGTGAGGTATAAATCAAACCCGAACAGCACAAAAAATACCGGCACGATAAGCGGCCAGGCGGTAAACCCGATGGCGCTGGCGGCAAATCCGGTGAAAACAGACAGCGGTATGAGCAGAAAAAGCAGTATTAAAATGATTTATCCTCCGGGCCTTGATGTTGCCCTCAATTTTAAAACCTGTTCTTCATATCAGACTTCTGTGTCAATGTCATTATCACCGTCTTACTCTTACTCTTACTCTTTCTCTTTCTTTTGCGACTCGCGCCATGCGATCTGTCTAACTCTCCAATATTTTGCCGAAGGCATATTTTTTATAATCAACGCTTACCGTTTCTCAGGTTACCCCGCCAAATTATGCTTTGCGTTCGCCAGAAAAAATTGTAGAATTAACCGGGTTAAGAGTTTATTGGATTTCCAAAACTTAACAACCTGTTCAGGCCGCATGGTCCCAAATACCCATAATTTTACCATTCCGGAGGTTAATCCTATGAAGAAATTTCTAATCGGCATTGGCGTACTTCTTGTGATTCTTATCATCATTATTGCCGTGGCCGTCTCCAACCTCGGTCCCATGATTAAAACCGCTGTTAATAAATACGGCCCGGGAATCACCCAGACAGAGGTCAAACTGGCGGATGTGGATGTGGCCCTGTTTGCGGCGGAGGCCACGCTTGCCGACTTTCTGCTCGGCAACCCCGAGGGCTTTGATACCCCTGAGGCTGTGACGGTAAAAAAAATCCATGTAAACCTGAACGAAAAAACCATCATGCAGGATCCCATCGTTATTGACAGAATTGAAGTGGTTTCCCCGCATATCAACTATGAAATCAAGGGCAAAACGGATAACTTCCGGGCTATCCTAAACAACATCAAGGAGACCACCGGCGCTAAAGAAGCCCCGCCGGCGGAGAAAAAACCCGCCCCTCCGGAAAAGGAAAAACCCAAAAAAAATATCATCATCAAGGATTTTATTTTAACGGACGGCCAGGTCAACCTGGCCATGACCATGCTCAAAGACCAAAAAGTCACCGCCACGCTGCCGGATCTCCATCTGAAAAATATCGGAGAAAAGGACGGCGGTATTACGCCGGCCAAGGCATTACAGATCATATTTGACGCGATATACGAGGAAATTCAATCCGCCCAGGTCCGCGAGGCGCTAAACAGAGAGCTAAAAAAGCTTGGAGAAGATTTCGAGCATCTGGAACTTGACGCCAGGGGCCAGCTCGACGATGCGCTCAAAAAAGGCCAGAAGGAACTCGATTCGACGGCAGATTCCGTAAAAGATAAAGTAAAAGGCCTTTTCGGCAACTGATCCGGGAAGGCAAAACAAAAAAATTGCCTGTGGCGCTGGATCAGGGCTTTTTCTCCCAAAGAGAGGGAAAATCATTCCAGCGCCACAGACAAGGTTTATTGCTTAACGCTAAAGTATGATCCGAGTCAAGCAAATTAATTTTGTATTTTGCCCTGGCATCCTCATAGCATCTCATCCTTCCGATTTCCTTGGCCAAAGCTTTCATCCTTGCAGCAAAAATTCTCAAAAAATCCGGCCCATGCAAACAGGGCTTTTTTTCAATCAGGTTGATGGGCTGTAAATCATGGCTATTATTATTGAACGATAGCAAACAATTGACAGTAAACCACATCAGATGCGAAAGGAATTGTCATGGACCTTAAATCTTATTTTGAAAACACCAAGGGAACCGGAATTATTTCAACCGCTGACAAGGACGGCAATGTAGATTGCGCCATTTATGCCAGACCCCATGTCATGGACGACGGCAGCATCGCCATGATCATGCGCGACCGGCTGTCCCATAAAAACCTGCAGTCCAACCCCAAAGCGGCGTACATGTTTATTGAGGACGGCCCCGGCTACAAGGGGAAACGCCTGTTTTTGACCAAGACCAAAGAAGACGAGGACAGGGAGCTTATTGAATCTTTGAAGCGGCGGAGCTACCCGGAAGACCACCCGCCGAATGAAGAAGCCCGGTTCTTGGTTTATTTTCAGGTGGACAAGGAGCTGCCCCTGGTGGGTTCCGGCGGAAAATAACCTTCGACTTTGGCGCTAATTGAGTTTAAACATCAGTGCGCCGGTTGTTTCGCCGTTAGAGACCACAATATCGTCCGGGTTGATCTTAAGGATACGAAAGCCGTTGATCCGCTCGCCCTCCCGGCACAGGCGGCTGTTGATGACCGCAATGCGCTTGCTCGGGGTTTCATTCCATGAGATGGCCTGAATCCGCAGACCGATATCCTCCAGGATGGGGGTGTCACCGGACTCTGATGGTATGGCGAGCGGCTGCGGCGTTTCATCAGATCGGTTTTCAGGCGGCTGGGGCGTTTTTGCGGACGAATTCGCTGCGGGATGTGCCATAGCCGCTTGCGCCGGGGGTTTGGACGCGGCTGCTGCTTCAGGCTCGCTATCTTTCATCCTATCATTAAGTTGTTGGGCAGCCACATCGTTATTTGTTTGAAGATCTGTGCCGGAAGCTGACTTTTCCGGCACAGACTTTTGCTCATCTTCCTTTGACTGCGCTTCGGGAAAAGCCCTTTCAGAGCCTGCTGCCGGCCGCTGCGCCTTCAAATCCCCTGTAATGCCCAAATTTTCGGTTTTTTTACCAGTCGCATGCAGGCTGTTCCGCGAATCCATATTTTCTGCGGTTCGGGTCGTTAAAACAGAGGGGGCCAGCCGGATAAAGAGAAAAATCCCGGCAGCCATGAGCACACCGATCCCAATTAAGGCATAGAGCCGGAATTTGTGGCGAACCGGCGGCATCCCCCCGTCCGGCAGGTTCGGCATATCCGCAGAAGCCCCTGCATCCTGCTCCAGTTTTTTTAACGCTTTTAGAATAGAACTCATGGCTTACCGCCCCGGCCGGTATCCAAATGCGGAATCTTGAGGCCCTTTTGTTCATTGTATAAAACCATCTTGGTGAGCGGGCCCACATACCCGTCCACCGGAATGCCGTGCCGGGCCTGCACCGCCCGCACCGCAGAGCGGGTGCGGTCATCATAGGCTGCATTGATATCCAGATCCGTAAATCCCAGATCCCGCAGATGCATCTTAAGCGTAATCACCGAATCACCGGCCGCATGAAGGGGAATAATGCCCCGATAATGATAAAAGTTCTCCCACAGCACATAGGCCACTCCGTTCCACTGGGAAAGGATGTCCGCATAGGGCACGGTCAGGCTGTTTTCCGCCGCAGCCGCCTGAAGGGTCAGGCTATCTTCGTCCGCCCCGGTAACCGCCAGAAACACCGGATCATCCTGTACAGGTGCATCCATTTCTAAAATGGCCGGAAGATTAAGTTTGCGGATCAAATCCAAATCCCCGTCAAGCCGGTGGGCATAAAGCCCGTTTAGCCGGCTGGAGAGCTCAATAAACAAATCATCCGCCTTGATCTGCGCAAACTCACGGGAAAAGACCGGCTCTGGCCGCCACTTGGAAAGAATGGCTGCCACTGCGTGTTTGCGGGAGTCCTTTCCAGCCCAAATTTTCAGGAGATCGGACAGATTTTCCACAACCGGGGAAGGCGGCGGGGACTCTGCCGGCGGTTTGGCTTTGGCGCTTACGTCAAGTGCTGCGTGCTTTTCGGCATCAGTACTTTCGGAATCCGCACGGGCAGCTTGTGAAGGGTTTTTGCTGTTTTGGGATGCAGGCGGCGAATTTTCAGGGCTTGACCGGCGTTCAGCGGAATTTTCGGATTGATCCGTGCTATGGTTGGCCTTGCTAGTTTCCAGATAGCCAAAAAATGCCTTAATATCTGATTGATACAATATCAGCACCGCAAGCAGAAAACCGGCTGCGGCAAATACCGCCGGCCATTTTCCGCTGATCCGGCTCACCGGCCGGCGAATATCGCCCCGGGTAGTAAGTTCCCGAATCGCTGAATCCGCTATGCGGCCGCTCACCCGCAACCGATTCTCACCGTATGCGGAGAGCAGGGCCCGGTCGCAGGCGATATTAATCCGTCGGGGCACGCCCCGGGCATATCGGTGGATTTTCCGGATGGCATAATTGGTAAAAATCCGGTTCTGTTTGCAGGCCGCGATATGCAAGCGGTGATTGATATAGGCGATCGTTTCCTTTCGGGTAAGCGGCCTGAGACGGCAGCTTAAAGTAATCCGCTGGCCGAGCTGTCTTAACTCATAGGAGTCCAGAAGATCGCCCAGCTCGGGCTGACCGACCAGAATGATCTGTAAAAGCTTGTCCTTTGCGGTTTCCAGATTGGTCAAAAGCCGGATCTGTTCCAGCACGGTTTGGTTCAGGTTCTGCGCCTCGTCAATTAACAGGATGGCCTTGCGGCCCTGCCGCTTTTGCGCCATCAAAAACTGATTGAGTTCATCGATCAGGGCTTTGATGGTATCATGATCGGAGGGGATGCCAAACTCTGCGTTAACCGCCATCAAGAGTTCATGGGCATCCATCTTGGGGTTAAAAATATAGGCGGTCTCGACATCCGGCCCCATGCTTTCCAGAAATGCCCGGCAGAGCATGGTTTTTCCGGTGCCCACCTCGCCGATGATTTCAACAAACCCCTCGCCGCTTAAAACCGCATACTTCAAATGGGCGAGCGCCTCTTCGTGGCTCCTGCTTAAAAACAGGTAATCCGGATCCGGGACCAGCTTGAAAGGCCGCTCCTTAAAACCGAAGAAGTGATTGTACATTTACCCGTCCATTCCGGCCATCATGTCAATTTTCTGAATACCGGGGGAATCCATGGCATATCCCAAAAACGGCAAACCCCGCAAACAACTATTGAGCAGCTGGGAAACTGCGCCCGCATCCTCCATGTCCAGGGCGGCGCGCAAACATTGTTCAGCATCTTCACGCCGGATACTTCGGATAAAATTTTTGGCCATAGGAATGGCCGATGGGGTCATACTGATGCGATCCGCCCCCATCCCCAGGAACAGAAAAATCCCCTGGGGATTGGCCGCAGCTTCGCCGCATATACTGATCATCTTGCCGGCTTCGCGGCATATGGCCACAATTTCGGCAATAGTGGCAATCACCGACGGATGCAGCACAGTATAACGGCTGGCCACCCGTTTGTTGTTGCGGTCCACCGCCAATAGATACTGGATTAAATCATTGGTGCCGATACTCACGAAATCAACATGCGCAAGCATCCGCTTCAAAATATGGACCGCCCCCGGCACCTCCACCATAATGCCCAACTGTATATTGGGATCAAAGGCGAATCCCTGCTTGCCTAAATTCTCTTTTTCTTCGGCAACAATCGCCCGAATCCGATGAATCTCTGTCATGCAGGAAATCATGGGAAACAGTATGTGGGTGGGCCCGAAGGCGGAGGCCCGCAGAATGGCGCGGACCTGAGTACGAAAAAGATCCTCCATATCCAGGCTGATCCGGATGGAACGCCACCCCAGAAAAGGATTATCCTCCGGCCCGTCGTCCAGGGAGGAAAACATTTTGTCTCCGCCGGCATCAAACGTCCGAATGGTGACCGGCAGCGGGGCTGAATTTTCAAGCACTTTGCCGTAGAGTTCGACCTGCTCCTCTTCGGTGGGAAAGGACTTGCGCAGCATAAACGGAAACTCTGTGCGATACAGACCGATATAATCCGCCCCGTATTTGGCCACCAGTTCCGTATCCGACAGCAGGCCAATGTTGGCGCCCACGGTAACCGGAAATCCATCCCGGGTCACGGCCGGCTGGCCCCGCGAAGCGGCCATTTCTTCAATGGCCTGTTCCCGGTCTTTTCTGCGCCGCTCGTATTCCCGCTGAATCTCGTCCGGCGGGTTGGCAAAGACAAACCCGGAGGTGCCGTCAAGGATCACATAATCATTTTCCCGCACCGTCTCCAGCACCCCGTCAACGCCTATCACAATCGGAATTTCAAAGGATTTGGCAAGAATCACCGTATGCGAAGTGCGTCCGCCGTTGACCAGGATAATTCCCTTTAAATTGGGCTGCCGGATGGCCAGCAGATTCACCGGCGAGAGATCCGAAGCGATGAGAATGGTTTCCCGGCTGAACGCGGGATGCTCGCCGTTTGGCCCGCCGATCAGGTTTTCCAGCACCCGGTGGCCGATATCCAGGATATCCTCGCTCCGGTCATTTAAATAGGGATTTTCAATGGCCCGGAACATGTCCACGTATTCAAAGATTACCTGTCTCAAAGCATATTCCGCACACGAACCGGCATTGATCCTGGAGATAATTTTCTGTTTCAGGTTCTTATCCCTGAGAAACATGAGATGGGCTTCGATAATCCCGGATTCCTCGGTGGAAAGAGCCCTGGCCTGCTCGGCGATATGCTTGATTTGCTTGGCCGCGCGGTTAAATGCGTTTTCAAGCCGCTCGATATCCTCTTCAGTATTTTCCGTGAGCGTGCAATGAACCTGGCTGAAATTGATGTTTTCCGGCAAATAATGAGCATACCCCTCTGCCACCCCGAAAGAGACTGACTCCCCTCGCAGGTAATTGCGGCGATAAGCGCGCCCGGCGGTTTCCGGCGAATCGGCGGCCGATTCGGACCCGCCCTGCTTTCCGGAAAACCCCTTTAGAATCCCGGTATAAGCTACGGTGGCGGAAATCTGGCTGGCGATATTTTCAAAAACCGGGATATCCGCCTCGGCAATACTGTCCGGGGCAATGGTCTGGATGACCAGCACCCCCAGCACCTGCTGGTGATAGATCAGGGGTACCCCCAGAAAGGTTTGATATTGTTCCTCGCCGGAGTTCTCGTAGTATTTAAACCGGGGGTGCTCACTCGGATTCACCACGAAAACCGGTTTCATGGTTTCAAGCACAAGCCCCGTGAGCCCCTCGTGGACGTCCATGGAAATCTCACCCACGGATTCCTTGGTCAATCCGACGGTCGCCCGGAGCACCAGTTTTTCAGCCGCGGCATCAAATACATAAACCGAGCACACATCTATGCCCAGCCGGTCAATCAGCATCTGACCGATGCGTTCCAGCGATTGTTCCGGACTCTCAGATTCCGCAATGGTCTGAAAAATATCCTGCAGTAAATGGATCTGGTCGCGTTTCATTCAAAAACTTCCTGGCATGGGCCTTGCCCAAATCTTATTTTTCGCAAAAAAATCCCAATCGGCGTCGATCTTGAATATATATTAATGGCTTACTTAGCGGCGGCCTGATCAATAATGCCACCATATGAAAAAATCGATCCGATGAACACAACAAATTTGTTTCTTTACGGAACTTTAATGGTTCCGTCAATATTTGTCCGTATTGCGGGCCGGGACTTTCACAAAAAACCGGGAATATTAAAAAATTACGGCCGATTCCGGGGAAAGGCCAAGGTTTGCCTGGCCATCATCCCCCCGGCCCGGCGACCATACAGGCAGAACAACTTATTTTAATCTGAATCAGCCCGCCTTGCAACGAATTGATGCATTCGACGGAGATGCCTATCAGCGGTACCGGGTGCTTGTCCAGACCGCTGAAAACACCTGGAGAACTGGAGATGCCTATATTCTCCGGCCGTCATACATTCATTGGTTAACCGATGAACGATAGGGAATTTCGAAACATTTAAAAAACAGCACCTAAATGAAATTTATCAACTCATTCTCAGAAGGCCCCTCAGACCCACGGTCGCGGCAAATAGTACCTGGAACATCCAGAAAACCAGCACCCACGAACCGCCACGGAGAACTCACTCAGGAAAAACCCGCTGGTAACTAACATTTAAGGCGATAGTGGAGACGAAAACCTACCAAACCTAAAGTAAAACAGTGATTCACAAACGAAACGGTGATTCAAATATGCATCAAACATATGGCCTTAAATTACATGTGTATATACTCATTTTATATTTATATTAGCTTAAATCAAATAGTTAAAAAATATTAAATTAGAAAATATTCTGGCATAAAAATTGAATTCTATCTTAATCAATTATTCTTATAATAAATATCTAAAACTTTTTTGCAAGGAGACAAACATGGAAACCTTTAGCGTCGCAACTGAAAAAACAAAGATTGATACCAAACTTGATAAATTTGAGGATAACGCAACTTCAAATCTCACACAGCCAACCGAAAGGGTTCTTAAAGTAAGACAAAATTTATTGAATCACGCAAAACCCTATTATTTCTGCTCGGAAAGGGCTCGCCTGATAACGCAATCATATCAAGAAACAGAAGGCAAACCAATTCTAGAGCGACGAGCTATGGCGATGCAGGCTCTGCTGAAAAAAATGAGCGTCTATATAATGGACAATGAATTAATTGTTGGTCAAAATACTAAAGCTTATGTGGGGGCTCCGATCTTCCCTGAAGTTGATACTGCTTGGCTTGAAGAAGAGTTGAAAATTCAAGACCAAAAAAATATCGGGGTCGAAATTCCCCTAATGACAGAAGATGTCAAAAAGGATTTAAAAGAAGTTGTTTCATATTGGAAAGGAAAATCGCTGAGGCATTTAACCTGGGAGCGGCTGCCTGAACAAGACAAAGTTCTAAGGGATCATCTGGTATACATGGAATCAATGGATCCAGCTGCTGTGGGGCGAACAATGATCGATGTGAAAAAAGTTTTAGCCTCGGGCTTCTTGGGTTTAAAAGAAGAGATTGAGAAAAACATTTCCCAATTACCCAAACAAGACCCGGAGTATAATTCAAAAGTCATGTTCTGGCGCGCCGCCGCAACTATTTGCCAAGCAATGGCCGACTTCGGAAAGCGTTATGCAGATGAAGCAAAAAGACTTGCCAACATAGAAAATAGCCCTCAAAGAAAAAAAGAGCTTCTTAAGATCGCTGATATATGCAGTCAAGTGCCGGCCCGACCTGCCAGGAGTTTTCATGAAGCTTTACAATCCTGTTGGTTCACCCAATTAATTGCTCTTAGTGAGCATGGTGGAGAAGGTCCAGCTCCTGGACGTATCGACCAGTATCTTTATCCCTACTATAAAAAGGATTTACAGAAAAACTTTATATCAAAAGAAGAGGCTCAGGAACTTCTTGATTTGTATTTTATCAAAGGCAGTGAAACGCCTAAGCCCAGACCAAGCTATTCCCTGATTAAGTTTGGCCGTTCCGGCAATATAAATGTAAACAATCACATTACTATCGGGGGTGTCGATAAACACGGAAATGACGCTACCAATGAACTTTCATATATGCTATTAGAAGCCCAGGCGCATGTCCAATTACCCAGACCGCAAACCAGCCTTAGAATCCACAAACACTCTCCCAAACCACTTATAGATAAAGCAGTAATCGTAAATAAACAAGGAGGTGGCCTTCCCCAGCTCATTGGTGATGAAGCGGTTATCAAAGGGCTTGTGGAGCGCGGTCTTTCTTTAGATGATGCGCGGGATTACACAATGCTTGGTTGTTCCACTGTATGTGCACATGGACTTTACGGAAAATTACATATGGGATGGTACAATATACCTAAAGTACTGGAACTTACCTTAAACGATGGCATGGATATGCTGACCCGAAAAAAAATAAGTATTTCTACCGGTGATGTAAAAACCTTTAAAACATTTGATGAAGTAATGGAAGCATTCAAACACCAGCTCGACTACACCTTAAAAGTAGAAGAGAGTGGAATTATCGCTGAAACAGATATCCTTAAAGAAGAGTTGCCGTTGGTATATACTTCTATCCTTTTAAATGATTGTATTGAGAAGGGGAAGGACTTAACTAATGGTGGCGCTAGATATAACTGGGGGGGTACCATAACAGGGGTCGGTATTGTTACAGCGGGTGAATCCCTTTACGCAATTAAGAAAATGGTATTCGAAGACCGGAAAATTGATCTGCAAGATTTAATTCATGCGTTGGAGAGGAACTTCGAAGGCATGGAGGAATTAAGACAGACTTTACTTAATAAAATAAAAAAATATGGAAATGATGAAAATGAAGTAGATGATATAGTTAAGCAAGCGGCCCATCTATATTATGATAGCGTCCAAAATTGCTACAATCCAAATGGCGGCAAAATGTGGCCGGAATTTCATTCTGTGACCTTCCATGTCCCCCTTGGCATGGCGACAGGCGCAACCCCTAATGGGCGAAAAGCTTTTGCACCGCATCAAACTGGGATAACCCCCACCAGCGGATGTGATAAGAATGGACCGACTGCTGTATGCAAATCTGCCAGTAAGCTTGACTTATCTCATACCAATGCTGCCTCTCTCTTTATTAGTACAACACCTACAATGGTAGCCGAACAAGACAAGGTCAGAAGGTTTGCGGATGTCTTAAAAACGTATATGGTAGATCTTAAAGGATTGCATGTTCAAACGAACGTGGTTTCTCCTGAACTCCTTCGAGAAGCACAAGCGAATCCCGAGAGTTACCGGAATTTAGTTGTCAGAGTCGCGGGTTACAGTGCTTTTTTTGTGGAATTGGACAAAAAACTGCAAGACGATATTATCCTTAGATCAATCCAGAACATATAGATAAGTCTCGAACTCTCTTTAGGAGTCTATACATGTATTCTTTAGATCCTGGAAAAAAAGAATTAAGAAAAACAAGAAACGAACGAAGCGACAGCATACAGGGCACAATTTTTGATATTCAGCGCTATTGTGTGCACGATGGTCCTGGAGTTAGAACGGTAGTCTTTATGAAAGGCTGTCCTCTTAATTGTGTTTGGTGTTGTAACCCGGAATCCATATCCCCCAAGCCTGAATTAATGGTTTTCAACAGTTCGTGTATAGGCTGTGGATTGTGTATTAAATCTTGTCCTAAAGGGGCGCTATGCCTTGAGGAGGGCAAAATAATCATCAACAGAGCCAAATGCGACATCTGTGGAATTTGCACCGAAGCTTGTCCAACCGAATCCATTCAAATGCGTGGCTATTCAATAGAGTTAAAAGAACTGACAGAGGAGATTCTTAAAGATGAACCTTTTTTTAGAAATTCCGGAGGAGGCGTAACCCTATCCGGCGGCGAACCAACAGCTCAGCCGGAATTTGCAGCCGCTCTTTTAGCCAAGTTGAATTCTAAGGGAATCCATACAGCGATAGAAACTAATGGATACGCCAATTGGCCCGTTTTAAAATCACTGGTACGCCAATCCGATTTGATTCTTTTTGATATCAAGCACCTTAATCCATTAAAACATTTTGAATACACAGGGGTCACCAATGAACAAATACTTTACAATCTAAACCAAATTGTGTCTGAACAAAAGCAGATAATTATCCGTATGCCGATTATACCCGGGGTTAATTATCAGCTGAGCCATTTGAAGGAAACAGCTAAATATCTCAAAACATTAAACGGTTCCATAGAGGAAGTCCATTTGCTGCCCTATCACCGTTTAGGCGTACAAAAGTACGCAAAATTAGGAAAAAGTTACCCTCTGAACGATGTTGAACCTTTGACCCCGAATGAAATAGAACATATTTCGAATTTATTTGATGCGCAAAAGTTTCGTATTAAAATTGGAGGCTAAATTTATAAAAAGCTATAAGACTCCCCAAAAACCAAAAAAATATTTTATGGAGGTATGTTATGTCAATTAAAGTCGCTGGGATTCAAGCAGGTCCGTATCCAGGAAGTTATGAAGAGAATATGAAACTTTGTAACGAGGCATTGGATAACGTGGTTAAAAAAGAACAACCATATATTGTGGCTTTTTCAGAGCTTATGACCGCGCCATACTTTGGTCCGATGAAATCGGATATGAATGTCGGCGGGATTGATCCAGACTCCTTCTTTGATTACGCTGAGACTAAAGACGGACCAACAGTGACAACTCTGACCCGAAGGGCGAAGGAACTAAACACACACATAATTGGGACATTTATGGAGAAAGCTGTTGAGAATGGAGCAACAAATTACTACAATTCAGCCTGTCTCCTGTCCCCTACCAAGGGACTTGTCGGAATTTATCGAAAAGTACATCTGCCCAAAATCCATACCGAGACATTTGGCACTGATGAAAAATACTACTTTGAAAAATTCGGCGGAGCCGGCAAGGAATTTCCTGTTTTTGAGCTGGATAACGGAACCAAGATTGGAATTCTCATCTGTTTTGACCGCTCATTTCCGGAAGCCTATCGATCATTATTGGTCAAAGGCGCTCAGATTGTTTTTGTGCTCGTGGCAACCTGGGGTTTCCGCAGTGAGACCTTCTTGAAGGAACTGGAAGTAAGAGCAATGGAAAACCAGTTTTATATTGTGGAAGTAAATAAGGCCGGAGACGAACAAAATGAAGGGGAACGCGAGGCTAGAGATCACTTTGGGAAAAGCGCGATCATCCATCCATCCGGTAAGATTATCAAGCAGATTGAAAACGAGCAATGGGGTCATATAGCTGAAGAAATAGATCTGAAGGAAATTGAAAAAGTCACTCAGGTGATCAACTTTAAAAATGAAAGAAAGCCGCAAGCATATGCGGATATTCTGGCTTAGGTTTCAGCCCGACTGAAGCTCCCGGGTTAATTTTTGCGGCCCCCAACAGCGGGGGCTGCATTTTTCTTTTACAAGCCCTGCAATCCATATCTTTTCATCTTCCGCACTAGTGTAGGCTGACTAACACCGAGCAGCCTGGCGGCTTCCCGAGTATTTTTGCATTTCTTAAAAGCGTCATTGATCATTTGCTTTTCTATTTTAACCACCGCCTCTTTCATATCCAATGGCGAAAAATGTTCGTCTGCCGGCGTCTGGCCCTGCTGGGGACTGACGATATAGTCTGGAAGATCAGGCAGCGTAATGAACTTACTGTCGGACATAACGTATAAATTTTCAATTAAATTCTCCAACTCCCTGATATTGCCCCGCCAGGGGTGGGCTGCAAGCCGGTGAATTGCTTCTATGGAAAGCTGTTTATCTGAGCCATATCTCGCATTGAATCTTTGCAGGTAATTGTTAATCAGGGCGGGAATATCCTCTTTGCGTTCCCGCAGGGGAGGAATTTCTATTTCAATCACCTTCAAACGATAATACAAATCCTCCCTAAATTCCTTTTGATTTACCATCTCTTCGAGATTCTTGTTGCTCGCTGAAATCACGCGCACGTCAACAAATTTACTGTTGACCCCTCCGATCGGGCGAAGCTCGCCTGTCTCCAATACCTGCAGCAATTTGGGCTGCAGAATTAAAGGAAGGTCGCCTATTTCATCAAGAAAGATGGTGCCCTCATGGGCGATTTCAAACAATCCGGTTTTCCCCTGGTCCTTTGCGCCCGTAAAAGCGCCTTTTTCATAGCCGAAAAACTCGGCCTCCATTAAATTTTCCGGGATAGAGGCGCAATTGATATGTATAAAGGGCTTGGCCGATCTCAAGCCCGCATTGTGGATCATCTCGGCAAAAACCCCCTTGCCAACCCCTGACTCGCCTTTAATAAGCACAGTGGAATCAACTCTGGATACCCTCATTGCCAATTGAATAAGATCATGCATTTTTTTACTTTTGGCGACAATTTGCCGCATGTTTAACTGCTGCAGCCTGAGTTCTGCAAGCTCTGAATAATATTGCTCTGACAGGCGGTGGGCGGCTTCATACTTTTCCCGAAGAAAATTTAGTTCAGAAATATCGCGAATATTAATTACAATCAGAACAACCTCTCCATCTTCATCCAGCAAGGGGGTCCCGGTAATTATTACCTGTTTGCTGCCTATTTCCTGGACAATGGTTGTCACCTCTTTGGATTGCAGCACCCTTTTGGCTACTGAACTTTTGATGTACCCACCACTGATTAATTCATCCAGGGTTTTGTCAAACACGTCATCTTGCTTCAGGCCGGTGATCTGGAAATATGCCTCATTTACATAAAGCGCTCTGCCGGAGCTGTCAGTAACATAAATCCCGTCATAGGAGGTGTTAAGGATTTGCTTGCATTTTTGAGTAATCATATTTTTTTTTGCACTCAACCTGTAAAGCTATTTTGCAGGCTCATGGATAAGGTTTATTAATGAGGTAACGACAATCATCATTATGCAAAAAACAAGCCAGGATGCTGTATATGAGCCAAAGTAATCCACACAATATCCGAAAATCGGAGGCCCGATCAAATGTCCGATAAAAGCAATCGTCAGACTTATTCCCAGCGCCCGCCCCTCTCTGCCCCGACCCGCCAACTCGACAACAAGCACAATGTAAACAGCGTTCCAGCCAATTGCGCAGGCCCCGAAAATAAGAACCAAGACTCCAATGATCCACAGGGGCATATGCGAACCCAGCAGGGCAAAGCTAAAACACATTACCGATGATATGGCGCCGATGATAATTAGCACGATTTTGCGTCGGGCGCGCAGCAAAATATCGCTTACCGGTCCCCACCCCACCCGGCCTATAACTGCCCCTATTTGGGTGGCCGCTAGCATCAAACCGGAGGTAATAAGTGTTAAATTCAATACATCGATGCAGTATAATACGAGGTAGGTTTCAAGTGCGGATTGAAGCATTAAAAAGCCAATCATGAGAACACTAAGAAGCATAATATCCCTGTTCTTCATAATTGCAGGAAGGCGGGAGACAGCTAGTGAGGCCGGAAAATAGTTTTGCTTTTCATACACGGGTTTTCGATAAAACAAAAAACTTAGAACAACGGAGACAATCGACACCAAGCCGCTTATGACCAATGCATTCCGCCATCCCAGATTGACCGAAAGCGCCGGCAAGAGAAAGGCTGCAGAAGCCCCGCCAATAGGTACCCCGGTTTGCTTGAAACCCATGGCAATGGCTCTTCGCTTAAGGGGGAACCACGCCATTACAACTTTTGCAGTAGCCGGGTTAATCGCCGCATGGCCGATACCCGCTAAAAAAAGCATTATGCAGATCTGGATAAAGGAATCGGCAAAACTTATTGAAAAAATAAAAGTGCCAACAATAAGCTGGCCAAGGGGCATTGTCCAATACACGCCTATTTTATCGACCAGCCATCCCATGGGAAAAGAAAAGCAAAAAGCCCCGGCAAAATACACGGAAGTAAACATTCCAATCTGGGTATGGGAAAGCTCTAACTCGCTTTGTATTAAAGGCGATAACGGAACGATACTTCGTCCGGAAAAGATGTTCATGGCATGCATGCCAGTGATCAGCGCCAGCACAACCCATGTATAGTTAAGGTGACTTTTTGATTTTGGCTCGTTCAATTTTCGGGGTTACTGGCCCTTTTTTGACTCCAGAAACATGCACGCACGAAGATCATCGGATTTTTTCTCGCGAACACTTAACACGGAGACCGGACAATGGCGGAACACCTTCTCAGCTGTTGTTCCGAACAAAACTGTTGAAAGATTTGTTTTGCCCTTGGGGCCTATAACCACAATATCCACATCCTCGTCTTTTACAATCCAGATAAGCTGCTCAAAGGGGACGCCAACCCTGTAGATCTTTCTTGCGGAAATATGACCCATCCCCAGTTGTTCAACCATTGCGTCCAATTGCCTGGATCTTTCCTCCTTTATTTTTTCCAAATAATTATCAGCAGTTACAGCTTGAAAAAAATTCTTGTAATCATGTTCCAACTGCTCGGCCAACTTAATAGTTTCAATGTTTTCTGGATTTATAATATTGGTAACAAGCAGCTCAGCTTGCAATCCTGCTGCCAGCAATTCAGCTGTTTCCAGAACCGAGCACGTATAATCCGAAAGATCAATGGCCGCCATTATCTTTTTTATTTTTTTCATTTTCCTTCCTTTCCGCTAAATTTTTCTTGAAATCAACTCCGGGTTTGCGGAGCGGATAAGATGCGGGTGACAGCACGCACATCATTCAAATCTTCAAGGTTCATGCACATTGAGGAAAGCTCATCGATCTCCGTACCGCTGAAAACCCCAGCCGCATTTCCAGCGCAAGCTTTCAGCTTGTTTGCCATATCCTGCATAGTCATGGGATTTTCAGGAGAGCCGTAAGCAATTTCTATTTTTTTGGTATAATTTTGCCCGTTTTTGGTGGCTATGTTAACTATAGTGGGGCTAACCCCCAATTGCGAAAGGGAATCGTCTGGCACGGCATTTATCCTGCGGGATAAATCCAGGACCTTTTCATCGTAAATAGCCTCTGGCTTGAAAGCTTCGATGCCGACCGAACCATAGACCAGAGCCCAGGCCACGGTCCAGGGGGTACTGAACTGAGCATCAACAACATTTTTCGGATTCTGCTTCTCGCTCAAAGGCGTAAATACCGCAACCATTCCTTCCCGGCTCATATTCACATTGATCTCTTTAATGTCTTCCGGTTTAATATCAAACTCAGACCGCAACTGCAGGGCCGCGTCAATGGACAAATGATTTTCGCGGCAGCAGGGATAAGGCTTGTAGCTCAAATTTGCCACCTCGTATGTTTCCCCAAGCCCGTCAACAAGTTTTTGAGGCTCGTAATCGCCGCGATGATAAACATTAAAAAACCCATGCTTGCCTGACAGGCTGTTGCGCGGACCCGTCAATCCCTTTGCCGCCATTTGGACGGCTGTGATGCCGTTTCTAACGGAAAAACCCGGGCCCAGCCGCTTGGCCAATGTACCATCAATCAATCCCTGCAGATTGCCGCTTGCCTGATGGTATGCCAACCCGTAGGCGTTTATCATTTCCTCTGCATCCAGGGCCAGCAACTTACCTGCAACAGCTGTTGCGTTAAAATTTCCGTGCAATGTGGTATAGTGCCATCCGCGTTCAAACATTGAAACGGTATTGGCCAGACATAACCTGGAGGCAATCTCAACCCCAAGGGCCACGGCGGTTATAAATTTTTTCCCGTCAACATTTCCGGTTTGTTCTGCAACGGCCAGTGCCGTCGGAACGGAAGTCACCCCCACATGAATCACCGCCCGGTCATGCGTATCGTCAAAGTCCAGTGCATGAACCATGGTAGCATTCAGCTGAGCTGCAGCCGCACAGGACAAACCGGCTCCGAAAACCCAGACAGAACTTTCTTGTTTACCCCCCTGATCCACAAAAAACTGCTTGAGCTGACTTATGCCCTCGGCGCTGCTGCCACCAATACCCACTGAGATAGTATCCAGTATCAGCTTTTTGGTGGCATCCACCACTTCAGCTGGCAAATCACTATAGTTAATTTCTTGAAATCTTTCTGAAATAGTTTGAATCGCATCCATTTGCTAAAACCCTTTGGGTCCGAGATTTACATTAATTGAGCCGATACCGCTCCGTGGCAGGTTTATCCCAACATCTCGCCAATTATATCCATGCGTTTAACCGAATCGAATTCTGCGACCATTTTGATAAGCTTTTCGACTTGGGCCTCATCTAATTGTTTTACGCCAAAAGGTACGGCATTTCTTAATTTTTCAGATATGTTATCAATCGACATTGGGTTATCCGGCGATCCATAAGGGGTATCCACTCTTTTAGTATAAGTTTCACCTCCCTGCGTTTTCACCGTCACAATGCAGGGTTCAATTCCGGCCACTGATAAATCCTTGTCCGTAACAGTATTGACTTTATTACTCAATGACAGGACTTTTTTATCTTTTGTGGCTTCATCCGAAAAATTGCCGATGCTCAGCTTGCCGTAAGCAAATACCACAGCAACCGCCCAGGGTATACTGAACTGGGTATCAACAGCATTCCGTGGATTTTTCTTGATCTCCGGCGGTTCAGCCAGAAGCCCGGTAGCACTCTGGCCGATATGAATAGTAATGGAATCTATAGCAGATGGTAAAAATTGATGGGTATCCATCAAATGCAGAGCGGCATCGATAGCAGGGTGATTATATCGGCAGCAGGGATAAGGCTTGATGCTGACATTGACACCTTCAAATCTCTTTCCCAGTGCGTCCGTAAGATTTTCGGCATTAAAAAAACCACGGTGATATTGATGGTACAGCCCTCTTTTGCCGGTTAGCACATTGCGGGCGCCCGTTATCCCCTTTTTTGCCATTAATGCTGAAAGAATTCCGTTGCGGACTGAAAAACCCGGTCCGCATCGCTTTGTCAATGCCCCGTCATCAACACACTGCAAATTTCCAGCTGCCTGGTGGTAGGCAATACCAAATGCATGCACAAGTTTATCGTGATCCAGATTAAGAAGTTTGCCGGCCACAGCCGTTGCACCCAGGCTTCCATGCAATGGCGTGTAATGCCATCCGCCTGCAAAATAATCGCTCGTGCAGGCCAGGCAAAGCCTGGAGGTGAGATCCACGCCTAATGCCACCGCGGTTATAATCTCCTTACCGCTGACATTTCCAAGACTTTCACCCAATGCAAACGCTGGTGGGACGGTGACGGCACCGGGATGAAGAACAGCTCTGTCATGTGTGTCGTCAAAATCCCTTGAATGTACCATTGTGGCATTGATTTGAGCGGCGGCAACACTCGGCAGCCTGTTGCCGAAGACCCATAAAGTGCTTTCCTGCTTCCCCCCCCAATCAGTGAAAATATCGAAGAGTTCTTTAACCGATTCTGCCGAACTTCCCGCAATTCCAGCGGCAATGGCGTCCATAAGCTGTCGTTTGGTTGCTAAAACCGCCTCTTGTGGAATATCATCATACCTTGTCTTCACTATATTATCAGAGAATTTAAAAATTGGGTCCATATCTTCCCCCCCTTATAAGCTTTTCATTGTTTACAGATAACCCTGTTTTTGCATAATCAAGAAATTGCCTCCACGGGTTTGGCCGGAATAAGCAGGGTAATCACCACTCCTGCAACAGCGATAAACGCCAAAAATAACATACTCTCGGACAAAGAAAACTTATCCGATATAATCCCCATAATATATGGCGCCAGCGAACTGATGCAGATGGAAAATGTAAATATAATGCCAAAAGCCATCCCCATGACATCAGGAGGCAGTAAATCTCTTGCAAACGCGTTGATAATGCCGGAAAAGGAGTTGATAAAAAAACCGAATACCACAAGCAACGGAATCAATATCGGTTTAAATCCGATATACATACTCACAAGGCAGACAACCAGCATTGAAAAAACAAAAATCAGGCTCTTTCTCCTGCCGACTGAATCCGACAACATTCCCATCAAATAATTGCTAAACAACCCCATCACGGGCAGAATAATCGTTAATGACACTGCTGTTGCAACTTCCAAGTTGTATGCTTCTTTTAGATAAGTCGGCACCCATACATACGCCCCTTTAAATAAAAACATGACCATGGCATAAATGAGTAGAAGGTGAGGAATGCTCCTAATTACTTTAAAAAAACCGAAAGGGGCAGCTTCCTGGGTTGCTTCGGAATAAGCGTCCTGAAATTGCTCATCTTTTCCCTCCAAATCCCGCCATGCGAATAAAACAAAATAAAGAAGCAATAAAAACCCGATGCCAGCCATACAAATTACCGCAAATTTCCAACCCAATGCCTTGCTAAACACGCTGACAATCAGATAAGCAAAAAGGATCCCCATTGCTCCGCCGGAGGCGTGCAGGCCCAAAGATCTGCCTCTTAATTTGGCTGTAAAGGTATTGGAAAGTATCGCCGTCCCGGAAGGATGATATAGTCCGCCGCCAAAACCAGCCAATGCGAATATCAGCAGTAGCTGCCAATAAATGTCTAAAAACACGATCATGAGAAAAGAAAGCGAAGAGATAAGCAGAAAAAGCAGTATAAAAATTCGCTTCCCCCACTTATCTGACAAATATCCTGAAGGGTAATTCATAAGACCGTAAATCAGTATATAGACCAGGCCCAGTTCTCCCGCCTGGGTATGAGTGAGGCTGTATGCCGCAATCAAAAATGGCATCAGGGGGCCGATAGCCTCCCAGAACATGTGATTAACACCATGGCATGCTGTGGTGAGAAGCAGTATTTTATTGCTTTTATCCATTTGAAATCAGCTCATTTAAATCAGAGGGCAGCCGAAGCCAGAAAAGTGAACCGGCAATACTTGCAAAAAGATGACGGCCAGAAAACAAATCTGTTTGCCAATTCATTTTCCGGTCGTCATCCCATTGCCGGGTCTTTCTAAAATATAGGTTATAAATGGCAGCTAAAGCGCATCGCGAACAATTTCAGCAATATTTTTTACTTCAATCTTGTCTTCGCATCTCAGCGCCTTAACCGCGTCTTCAAACATGGCCATACAAAACGGGCAGGCAACTGCCAGAATCTCGGCGCCTGTTTCAAGTGCTTGTGCCACCCTGCGCTCCGATATCCGCTCGCCTGCGGGAATATCGATAAAGGCCCCGCCACCGCCGCCGCCGCAACACTCTGAATCTTCACGAATTTTACTCATTTCAACCAAATTCAGGCCGGGTATAGCCTTAAGAACATTTCTAGGCGCATCAAACATCTTATTATATCTGCCCAAAAAGCAGGGATCATGATATACGACTTTTTTGTTGAAATTTTGCCCCAACTTCAGCTTGTTGTCCTGAATCATCTCATTAAGAAACTCAGTAAAGTGAAGCACATTAAAATCACCCCCAAGTTTGGGATATTCGTTTTTCATAACGTGGTAATCATGCGGGGAGACCGTTACGACAGCCTTGAATTTGGCTTTTTGAATCGATTTTATATTTAATTCCGCAAGTTCCTCAAAAAGCGCCTCCTCGCCAGTGGACAAGGCGTACTCACCTGCATCAGCCTCAACGTTGCCAAGTGTGCCGAAATCAATCTTTATATTCCGAAAAATATCGACCAGGGCTCTTGCGGTTTCCTGATCGCGCGGGTTATAGCATTGCTCGCTTCCCACAAAGAACAAAATGTCCTGCTGACCGGCCTGAATATCGGGGACATTGAGCCCCTCGGCCCAATCTGATCTTCTCTTTTTGGGTTTGCCGTATGGATTTTTGGTTTTAAAAAGCCGCTCATTCAGGTCCCGGATCTGGGCGGTACAAGTTTTCCTTTCTCATCGATGATTTTGTTACGCAGATATAGAATCTGATCAAGAATGGGAATGTCCTGCGGACAATTTTCAACGCAATGCCGGCAGGCGGTACACTCCCAGATACCCTCTTTTTTGCTTGTCTCAAGAGAGTTTTTATCTACCCGCGTATCAAGCTCCGTTCTAAACAGCTGAACCATAAACTCAGGACCGCTATATGTGTATGAACCGCCTGTAGGGTGTAAAACCGGACATGAAGATAGGCAGACGCCGCACTCCATGCAGGTGATGGCTTTCCACATTTTGTTTTGAACCTCGTAGCTCAATTCCGATCCAATTTTGGTTCCGGGGACTTTATATAACTCGGCCTGCTTCTTATTCTCCTTTTCTCTATCAACAATTAAATCTTTCAATACCTTTAAATCCGGTACAGGTTCTATAACCATTCCATCTTGAACTTCGGTCTTACAGGCCAGAACCGATTTTTTGCCGTTGATGTAAACAGCGCACGACCCGCATTCCCATTCCTCGCAATTATACCGGTATGAAATGTTATGGCCGTGATCGTTGAGGGCTTTCAAGGCCCCGAGTATTCTCATCCCCGGCAGCTTGGACAGCGAGTATTGCTCAAGCCCGCCTTCCGCATCTTTCTCCGGATCATACCGGTATATTTTGATATTTATATTTTCTGACATCGTTGACTCCTTTTCTACGTGAACTAGGCTCGAACCACAGAATCGTTTTTAATATAAAGGTTTACAATGATCTTCAGACTTCACAAAAAACCCTCGCGCCGGGTTCATGTTCTTCGCCTGGTACTGGAAATTTGACCAAGTCAATCTTTTCAGTGGGCCAAATCGTTACCACAACGGGAGAGGTTTCCAGCTTCATTTCGCCGTTTTCCATCTTGACGATCACATTTTTATCCCATTGTTTTCGATCTACATGCGGGTAATCGTTCCTAAACAACGCCGCGCGGCTTTCCGTGCGGTACATGGAGGCTCTGGTCATGATCTCGCCCACCACCATTCTGGAGCGAACTTCCATAGCTGTTGTCCATGCGTCATTTAAATATAAAGATTTGCCGGGAATAGACACATTCTTAAACTGCTCTGCAACCTCAGCGGTAACTTCCAGACATCTGCTCAAGCCTTTTCCGCTCCGTTCAATATGCATTTCTTCCCACATGACATCATGCAGTTTTTTTGAAAGTTCGTAGGGACTTACATCCGAATCTCTTCCCAGAGGGTTACGAATAGCTGCTACTTCTTCTTCCAGCTGAGTTTTAACGATCTCTGGCCGTTTAACATTTTTGGCATATTCAGCCCCATGTTCCCCTGATATTTTGCCAAACACCATTAAATCCGCCAAAGAATTGGTGCCCAGCCTGTTTCCGCCGTGCACACCCCCGGCTGCCTCGCCGGCCGCGTAAAGGCCGGTTACGGTGGTTCTGGCGTTTTCATCAATTTTTACGCCGCCATTTTGATAATGATGCTCGGGGAATATTTCTATAGCCTGCTTTCTGACGTCTATCTCGGCAACTTGGCCAGTTGCCATGAATGCCGCCAGTTTTCTTTCGATATGTTCAGGCGGCAAATGGGTGATCGACAGCCAAACGCCTCCATGCTCAGTGCCTCGCCCTTCATTGACCTCCTTATATATGCACCGCGAAACATAGTCCCGACAAGCCAGTTCCAACCTCTCGGGGTCATACTTCCACATGAATCTTTCCATGTTCTTATTTAACAACTGGCCCCCATCTGCTCTAACCCCCTCGCTGATAACCCGTCCAATGACAGCCGGCGGCCATTTCCATCCAGTGGGATGAATCTGAAAAAATTCCATATCCACCAGTTCCGCGCCTGCCTCATAGGCCAGACGCAAACCGTCGCCGCATTTTCCCTTTGTGGCAAAGGTTATCGGCCACAACCGGCCGGAACCCCCGTTTGCCAGAATCACCACCGGGCACTCATATGCGACAATTTTTCCGGTTTGCAGCTGAACTCCAACAGCCCCTGAAATTTCTCCATCATTTACCAAGAGCTGATTAATGTAAGTTTCATCTGCCACCTCAATCAATTCGTGTTCCCAGCATTTGCGCTTTAAAGCCCAGATCATTTCACGGCCGGTAACATCGCCGCTGATACAACTGCGGGGGGCGGAATGCCCGCCAAATTTACGCAAATAAATACTACCGTCCTTATCCCTGTCAAACGCGGCCCCCCATTCCTCTAATTCAAGTAGCCGTTCTCTGGCCTGTTTGGCCATAATTTCAACAAGCTTTTGATTGTTGATTCCGCCTCCACCTCGAACCGTATCTTCAAAATGGAGTTTCCAATCATCTCCCGGCCCTTGCATGCCGGCATATCCGCCTTTTGCCACAGGAGTACAGCCACTGTGGCCAAACAAATCCTTGGCTGCGATAACAACCCGGGCGCCTTTTTCAGCAGCAGCGATCGCCGCTCGCATTCCAGCACCGCCTGCTCCCATCACAAGAACATCGGTTTGCTTTATCGGTACATTAAGATCTTGCATTTTTTTCCTCTCCATAATCTATAAATTGTATTTTTCATCATAGGCTTTTGGTTGTATTTCTAGTAAAGCTTCGTATACTCAAAATCTTCAGGAATGCCTAATTTTTCATAGACTTTTTTGCGATTTTCATCGATAACACTATCCAGCCTGTCAAAATGATTGCGGCCGGTCGTATCGATATCCACCAAAAAAGGGCCCAGGTCCTTTAATTCCAAAATCCATGCAGCTTCAATACTACCGAGTTCATCAAACAAATAAACATCCTTTACCGTTATTCGATCCAGAAAAGCCTGCACGGGCACACCTATAGGCGTGGCATGAATACAACCCAGTTCTTTCATTGCTCTGGCGGTATTTTCCCCCATGGTGGTCTTGCCGACAATAGCTTTTAGTCCGAATTTGCGGATGGATTTCTCCCCCCACTTTTCAAACCGGATGCTTGAGGTCGGCATAAACGAAACCAGCTTCCACTTACCGTTTTCATCAATGACTACGGGACCAACATGAATCAGCAAATTTTTATCTTCGGTGGAAAATGGCAGTTCATGGCCTTCATCGAAGATATATCGCTGAAGTTTGGAGCGACAGGTCCAGGCTGTGCCGGAAAAATAAATGATGTCCCCAAGTCTTAAAGATTTTATGTCTTCGTCCTTCAAAGGGACTTGCAGATGGTATTCAGTCATATTTATCTCCCATTAAACCAATTCGGATCATCCAATTTTTCAATGCTTCCATCGGAATTTATCCTGGTGGTAGCCCTCCTGGCAATCCAGCAATTCGCACTAATGCCCACTGCAATACCGGCTATGTGAGTTAAGGAATACTCTACATTTACAGCGAATACGGACTTATTCCCGCCGGAGCCCATTGCGCCAATACCAAGAGAGTTTATGCCTTCGTACAATTCGTTTTCCAGATCCGCAATCATGGGCTCAGGATGCCTTGAGCCAATCAATCGAAGGGTTGCGGCTTTTTTGGCCAGATGCATGCACACATCTCCGGTCCCGCCTATACCCACCCCCAACACAGAAGGCGGACAAATTGCGCCGGCTCTGGCGGCGGCAATGTACCAGTCAACCACGGCTTTTTTAATGCCGACCAAGCCATCGGCAAAAGCGACAATCCGTAGACGGCTTCCGCCGAAACATTCGGATCCGCCGCCTTTTGCCACATAGGTAATCTGAAACGAGTCTCCTGGAATAAATTTATAAGAAAAATTGGGCATATTCATGCCCACGTTCCCCCCCGGATCCTCACCGGTAAGGGGGTGCTTCATAGTTTTTCTCAAATACCCGTCCTGAGTGGCTTTTATCACCATTTGACGCGCCGTTTCCTCCATAGCAGGAAGCCCTCCCTCAATTTGGGCATCATTTCCCATTTTAATAAAAAACAGGGGCCATCCGGTATCAGGGCATGCCAAACTGTCTCGCGCACGGCACTTTTTCAGGCTGTCTAAGGTTGCATCAAATCCCTTTTTTGAAATTTCAGATGTCTCAATTTTTATCGCATCCTCAAAAGCCCCCTCTACATCCGGCGAAATAGAGCAGGACCCTCTTCTTATTGTGTCATAAATGCTATTCTCTAACGTTTTCTGCGATATCATCACCCTTCCCCTTTAAACATATGGCATAACTTTTGCCTTTAATTCCGCCTTTTTCCTGATGGCATCGGCTTTGGCAAGAAGATCTTTTCCCATCTTATGCATGGCATAATCGATCATTTTCCCATCCAATACGGCAGTTCCCCTGCCTCCTGCAGCAGCTTCCTCATATGCTTCCACGACTTTCCTGCCGTATTCAACGTCTTCTTCAGATGGCGAAAAAACCTTATTTACCGGCCCGACATGCCTGGGGTGCGTCAAAAGCTTTCCCTTAAATCCCATCAATTTTGCTCGACTTGTTTCCTGCTCCAAACCTTCAACATCAATAAGCAGACCGAAATAAGGGGTGTCGATCGGCAAAACGCCAAGGGTTGTGGCGACAATTGAAATTACTGATCTTGGATAAGACAATATCGGAAAATACTCATCCGGGGTCAGCTTGGCGATTGTAAAGCCTTCGCCCAAAGACGACATGTAATCCCCAGCTCCGAACGCCAGCCCTGCCACCCGTTTACTGGCGCTGCCAATTTCATGGGCATTTAAAATACCTTTCGGGGATTCAATAAGGGGAAGAATCGCGACCTCACGGGATATTCCTTTTTCCTTTTCTACCTTGGTCAAATAATCATCCAGTTTTCGAATATCTTCAGCGGACTCGGATTTTGGGAGCATTATTCCGTCCAGCCCCTCGGTCACAACAATGGCCAAGTCTTCTTCGGTGACCCCGGTTTCCAGTGAATTGACCCGTACCAGGACATCCACGCCGTATTTTTTAAGCGTCGGAACGATATCCCGGGCAAAAATCCTCCCTGTTTCACGCTCTCCTACCGGACATGCGTCTTCAAGATCTATAACCACTCCATCTTCCTGTTCAACGGCGGCCTTATTAAGCATTCTCCAACTATTGGCAGGAATAAAGAGCAAACTCCTCCATATTCTTTCGTTTGACATTTTTTTACTCCTGTGGATTTAGTATTTTCTGTAAGGTCGCCCCAATGTCTTCAGGGGCCTCAACCACATATGCGCCGCATTCCTGGAGGGCTTTGACCTTGCCCTCCGCAGTGCCTTTGCCGCCTTCGATTATAGCGCTTGCATGCGAAAATCGCATGCCTGCGGGAAGCCCTCTACCCGCTATATAGCCGATAAAAGGCTTGGTGAACTTTTTCTCTTTTATCACCTCGGCAGCCTCTTCCTCCATTACGCCGCCGATTTCACCATAATAAACAAGTGCATCGGTGCCCTCGTCAGCTTCAAACAGCGGCAGCACTTCAGGCAGGGTTGTGCCCATGACCTGCTCGGTTCCGATATGAAGCGCAGTGCTGATCCCAAAACCGGCACTACAGACATTGAAGGCAAGAGTACTGGTCTGGCCGCCGCTTCGGGAGATCACACCCACGCGCCCCGGAACAAAAGCCACCCGCGCCAGCTCTTCCGGCGAACCGAAAACGCCTAAAGAGCCATGGCCGGGAGAAACCAGCCCCGCTGAACCCGGCCCCAGCAGCCTTATCCCCGCTTTGCTGCACATAGCCACACATTCAAGCGCATCGTGCAAAGGCACCCTCTCGACTTCCATCAAAATGGTCTCAAATTTAAACTCAACTGCTTCAACCACGGCTTGCTTGGCACCCGGTCCCGGAACCAGAATAACAGTTGAGGATATGGGACCATGGGCATCCCATGCCTCTTGGACCGAGTTATATACGGGAATATCCCAAACTTTGCTCCCGCCGCGTCCGGGAGTTACACCAGCAACCAGGTTTGTACCGGTATCAAGCATATTTCGCGCTATAAACTGCCCGAACCGTCCGGTAATCCCCTGGATCATCACTTTTGTATTTTTCTCTATGATGATAGGCAACTTCTTATCCTCCTAAAAATAATTAATTAAGATCCATTTTTTCCCGATACTTCCCTAACCCCGGAAAATGCACTTTTATTTCAATGGCCCGGTTTCCTGTAATGTGATCGGCATACTCCCACGAAAGCGATTCATTGGATCGTTTTTTTGCTTCTTCCGGAGAGACAGCAAGCACCGGCCGGTTGTCCTCAATCTTGAGTATATTTCGATCATATAGCCGGTCTGCCTTGACGCAGGCAAACCCGCAATCGGGGTTCGAAGTATTTTTCAAAGCGGGCTCGCATTTAGTGTAATCAATAGTTACCGTCGTAGTTAGCGTTTCGAATACAAGTTTTTCATCTGACATAACTTCATCCTTATTTAGTGCCTGGTTTTTGACTGGAGATACTCTTTGATCAAAATCTCCGCCCTTTCGCCGATATAATTTGACTTGTAAATATAATCCCGCCCGTATAATTCAAAGCGGATATCCATATCCTTCAGCCCGTCGCTGATGATCTTGTGCGATTCGACCTCTTTGTTTCCCGCCAAAAGTATGACCACTGGAAAACCGGGCTTGTTTGCCAACTCTTCCCGTAAAGCCTTAACAATCGCAAATGCGTGATACCATTGCTCCTGATTGGCCAGGACTGCGCCGGTCATAACATATGCTGAGATTGGCTGCGCGAATATCGCCTTGATTACTTTATATATTTTACTTGCAGGTGGATCACCGCTGGTATCGGCAAAATTGGCGATTTTCATACCCCGCCTGAGAAGAGCGGCCGCCCCCAGCATTGAACCGCCGCCGCCTATACCGTGGAAACCAACATAAATTTCGTCTTTTTTAAAATCGGTTATTAACTGGGTTATATAACCTGTACCCCGGTAGTCTCCTTCCTCGATATAGTCCCATGCAAGCCGTTCAAGTTCAGTTGGCTCTCTGTCGAGATCGCGGGGCACTATTATTCCAAATTCGGGATGTCTGAACACAGAGTTATCATCCAAATTCATATGGCAGTCTGCGGCGTATACGTCGCCTTCCCGGGTCAGCACAAACGGATTCATTTCGATATTGCGGCAGTCATAATCACGAAACGCCTTATACAGGGAGCATACGGCATTACTGAGTTTCTGGTGGGGATCATCCACCCCCATTTTATCAAGCGTTGAAGAAACCTGAGAAAGCGAGAGGCCGTTTAATATATCAATCGGCACACGCACGACCCTTTCCGGGTTTTTGGCGGCTACCTCCTCAATGCCTGTGCCTCCCTGGGTGCTGAAGATCAACACCGGGCCTTTTATCTTTTGGGAGTTATCCACAACTACTGCCGCATAAAACTCCTTTTCAATGTTTAACTTTTCTTCCACGAGAACCTTTTTAACGCTCAACCCCTTAATTTTACTAGCAAAAATCTTTTCCGCACCTTGCTTTGCCGCCTCCGGTGTGTCTGCAAACTCAATGCCTCCGGCTTCGGCTCTTCCGGTTACAAATACCTGAGCCTTAACCACCACTGGGCGACCAATTTTTTTTGCTATTTTTTCAACCTCCTCAGGCGTTGAGCCAACCCCATGAGCAGGTATTGCGACACCGGATTTCTCCAGAGCCTCTTTCCCCTGATATTCGTAAACTCTAGACATTATTTCCTCCGCTTTTATTTATTCCTAGATACCATCCTGGATTTCATTTCCGCATCACTGCCCATCTCAAGTTTCTTTAACCGTTGATAATATGAATGGGCTGTATATAAGGCCGCCATTGGATTATGCCCGGTAACCCGGTCCTTAACCGCCATTACTGTGGTAAACCCTTTAATATACTTAAGAAAAAGACTGTCATGCCCGACGCACAATCCAAGCATTACCGTTAAGTCAAGGTTGGCGCTGTTTAACAATTCAGCCTGCCCTATGGGATTGCACATTGGCTCATACTCGCCTATACGAATTTTCTGGTCTTCTAGTATTCCTATTTTTTCCTTTGGCACACTGCCCACTTTGCAGGAGACTGCAACAACATCCAACCCATGCTTTTCCAGAATTTCGGATAAAATCGAGGCTTCATAGGTAACCCCGCCGCAAAATGCAATCCCTATCCTGCGATATTTCATTTTATTGGCAAATTCTATTATTTCTTCGACCCGGGTTTTCTGGGGCCGCATTGTATAAGGCCCTGGTTTCCGGTCTGCATAGCATTCGCCTTCCTGGACAGATGCCTGACGGGCAAATTCCATTATTTCCTCGTCATTCTCATAATGCTCTATTGCCCTTTTCAGAATTTCTTTTTGCTTGATGGTCGGACAAGTCGAAGGTCCTTTTCCATCCGGCACCCGGCAAATTTTGCGGATAATAGGGCAGTAAGCGCAATTATGTTTCTCCGATAGAGGCTTTAGATCGCTCATCGATATATCCTTAGTATATTAAAAAATTGTTAGCCTAATCGACAACCAGGTGGCAAGTGCCACTGACGATATTTACGCCCGGCATCCAGGTGGTTTATGCTAAAATCCTTTTATGCCTTTTCCAACCGGCTGAAGACCTCGTCATCCTTGATGACCTCAGGGCCAGGAAAAGATTTTTTGCTGTGAGTAATGCCGAGTTCCAGGAAAACTTCACAGAGCTTATACATGATCAGACCGGGATTAAGCACGGTCACCGGAAGGTTTTCCTTTAAAAAACTATAGGACTGATGCATGGTAGTGGATCCTAAAATGATGACATCAGCGCCGTCTTCTTCTATTGCCTTGGTGGACTCATCCAAAAGTTTATTGAATATGACTTCTTCTTTTCCTTCCAAAAGCTCCTTGACATCCGGACGGGTTTTAATGGAACGCATGGAGGCAAGCTTATTCCAGAGGCCGTATTCATTCAGGGCCTTTCTGTAAAAATGAAACCACTCATCCCACATAGTGATGATGGAAAATTTATGCCCTAAAATACCTGCAATATGAAAAGTAGCCTGCCCCGGCCCCAAAACCGGGATATTTAACCGGGAGCGCAGGCCGTACATTCCGGAATCGCTGACCGTATCAATACAAACTGCATCGAAGCCTTCTTCTTCGGCTTTTAAACCCGCCTCAAAGATAAACATATCCATTAGTTGTGCGTCATAATAACTGTCCCCATAAGCACAGCTGTTTTTAACCGGCACAAAATCAACGGAAAATTCCGGACGGATGAATTCATCAGGCAATTGCGCCCTGCGATTGGCAACGCCTTCTTCATCAAACGGAAAAGGTACAATAATTTTTATTTTTTTCATCTCCTGCCTCCTCTTGAAATTAGAATATTTAAATCTCGCCTTTTATAATTTGAACGGCGGTCTTAATATTGTCGCGATCATCCCCAAGGCCTGCCGGATCACTAGACAAGGATTCCCCCAATGCCATTCTCACTAGATCGGTTAAAAAAATTGGCTCTAAATCGGCCTCAGCAACTTCTTCCCGCATCTGAAGCGCACAGAAAGGACACATAAAAACCAAGGCATCAGCATCGTAGCTTTTAGCGTCAGCAATGTTTTTTGCTTTGACTTCCGCACAGGCTTCGGTGCCTAAATGCGGTCCAATGGGAGATCCGCAGCAAATCGCATTTGTGCGGTCATATTTTCTCGGCACCCGGTTTACCCCGCACAAATCGAAGAGTTCATCCAGATGGGCATCCATCCAGGGCGCATAGCGGCTTGAGCATGGCTGCTGATATGCCACATGCCTGTTAAGAGGCACGATTTCTTCCTTGTGGGCGATCAGGTAGTCTTTTAAATACTCAACATAGTGTTTCACCCTAAACGGTACGGAAATTCCATATTCAAGGGCCTTGGTGGTATAGGCCGCATAGCAGTCATCGTGAAACATGACGATCTCGTCAAAGCCGGTTGCTGCAAGAGCCTCTATTTTGTTGCCGAGTTTTTCGCGCATCGGCTGCTCTGTACCCACGTGAATAGCCCCCAACGCGCTTTCATAATCGCCGCCTTTTAAAAAGGTGCAATTTTCAAACAACCGGCCCTCAAAAACGCCGGGGATAACGTCTAACACGCAGATATTTATGGCCGGGAATCCGGGTTCGCCCGATACAACCTCACTAGGCTGCGCATCAATTGTATCAACAAGCGTTCTGTAAGAATCTGTTGTCTTATACAGCCCGCTTTGTTCCTGTCGCATCAATATCAGGTCAAAGGGGTTTGCGCCTTTGGCGCAATAGGTATTACATGCAGCGCAAGTTACGCATTGAGTTAGTATCTCAGTATGTTGGCCGGAGATCAGCTTTCTGATCTGTTCGGCTCCAGCCGTCCTGTCATATTGGGTATAAAGACAGAATTCCAGGCACTCTCCGCAACAATCACATTTTGCTAAGTTAAATGACATATCTGGCAATCTCCGGTTCCGGGATATCCCAATTTAATCTGCTTATTTGTGCCATCTTTCCATGTGAGTTCTATGATGGTCGGAAATAAGTCCGTCCACTTGGTATTTATCATACCATTCAGTCTCTATATGATGGATCTGAATCCAGATAGGCATGGCAATGGGGTCATAATTAAGGGGAAACCTGCCATAGGTTTCATAAATATAATTACAGTAATCCTTTGTAATCTCGATGGTCTGTTCAGATACGGTTTCATAGCCGGGAAGGATCTGCTCCTTGTCTTTAAAAGGTTGCGGCCCCTCAAAGTTATAAGCGTATAGCCCGCAAGACCCGAATTTTTCAGTGTGAAAGGTTTCGACCGCTTCGCTGATGCTCATAAATGGGGGACAATAGGTTTCATAATAATCCTTGAGACCCACGCAGTATGCATTTCCCTTTCTGTCCTTGCCGAAGTGGAAATTTAGTCCCTTGGTCAGATCAGTGCCCCCCAGCATTATGGTACCTTGATAGCCGGCCATGGGAATGGAGCCCAGCCCAATGGCCTCTGCAACCAACTGAATATTTTGAATCTGGAGAAAAGACGGGCCAATGCTGGCATTATAAGTCAGGTACTCTATACTGCTTACAGGCACCTGGGGCCCATTTAACACCCCTTTGTCGATCCATTTGCCGACGCCGGCGGGTTCTCCCGTCAAATCATCGATCATTTGATATCCTTCCCCCTGAAAGCAGCCGAACAGGAGATTGATATACTCAGCCGTAAGATCCACTATCGGCATAAAAATAGTTGTCCCCGGCTTGTTCGAATTCCACCGCATATGAGTGAGCAATCCTTCTTCCGCTCCCAAACGACCTTCCTGAACCTTAAACGAGTTAGATTTATAATCGTCTACTATCTTATCCCAGTCGTCTTCGGTATCTATCTCCACGACCTTTCTTGCTTCTTTGGGATCATAAAGATAGACGCCGTCATCATTGGTGAAAAAGAGTTTTGCCGTGGGATAACTGCAGGGCAGGGCCGTTGCTCGCCCCACCCAGGAGCAGAATGTATTCCCCATACCTGGGGTCTGGAGATCGCTGGCAATAACACCGGTCACCCCCGCACCGGCCCAGCATAGCACAGCAGTCTCAATTTCATTGAGGGAAGTAGGCGGATTTTTGGACTTGTGCTGCGTTGTTCCAACGTCAAGACTGCAACCTACCGGAAAGCGGCGGGTTCGGCGCCTGGCAATCGCATCAAGAAGAGGATACTGAAAAAGCGATCCAACCTCTTTTCTATCTTTCAAGCTCATGAAGTCCTCCCTATAAAGAAGCTTTTTCTGACTCAACCTGCCTGTTAAAAACAAATTTTGGGCGAAACAATATGATCAGGGCCGGCATTACAACCAGTGCACAAATAGCTGACAGCCCCATCCACACAGCAATTAACACGGCCATTTCTGCCTGAAATTTTAGAGAGGAGAAAAAGAACCAAAGAGCCGTGCAAAGCACGAGGGGCACGGAGGAATTTAAGACCCCGCTGCCGGCGGAACGCAGGCCATAGTATACCGCCTCTATCTTATCGCCCTTGTACTCGAAATATTCTATAATGGCGTCTACCACATAAATCGCGTAATTTACCCCTAGCCCTATGCCTATGGCAGCCACTGGCAGGGTGTTTACATTCAATCCGATATTATTTAGCGACA